>DATDFC010000171.1:0-5710 GCA_036522815.1 Gemmatimonadales bacterium
CGCCGGCGCCGGCGCGAACCGGAGCGGCGGCAAGCTCACCTCGCGCCGGGCGCGCAGTCCGTAATACCCGATCGAATCCTCGCGCGCCAGCGCGAGCCAGGACGCGCGCGCCCCCGCGCTGTCCCCCGACAGGAGCACGAGCTTGCCGAGCCAGAAACGCGCGCTCATGCGCTGCGGACCCCCGGCCGCCACCTCGGCTCGGTACAACGCGCTGGCGCTGTCCCGCAGGCCGTCGCGCAACGCCTGCGCGGCGAGGCGGAACCGGGCCAGCGAGGCCCGCAGGTCCGCGGGATAACGCGCGATCAGCTCGTCGAACCAGCGCGCCGCGCCGGCCCACTCGCCCCGGTCGGCCAACATGTCGCCCAGCACGTAGAGGGCGGTGGGCGCTGCCGTATCGGCGGGAAACGACTGCGCGAAGCCGGACAATGCCTCGGGCGCGCCGGCGTCGCCGAGCCGCGCGAGGATGCGCGCGCGGCGGTAGATCGCGAGCGCGCCGAGTGCGGAGTCGCGGGTGGCGGCGCGATAAGCCCGCTCCGCGTCGCGGTAGCGGCCCGCGCCGGCGAGCAGCTCGCCCGCGAGCATCAGCGTGGCGGCGCTCGAATCCCCCTGGCGGAGAGCGCGCTCCACCTCGAGCCGGGCGTCGGCGGCCGCGCCGTGCGATTTCATCGCGCGCGCGAGCGCGACATACTCGGGAGGCGTGTGGGGCGTCAGCCCGGCGAGCGCGATGCCGACCGCCGCTGCGGCGTCGTCCGTCTCGGGCGCACGGGCCATGAGCGCGTACAGGGCGTCGCGCGCGCGACTCGAGTCGCCCAGGGCCCGGGCCAGGCGCGCGACGTCGAGTGAACGCCCGGCCTGGGCCAGGGCCTCGAGCGCGGCAACGGAATCACCCGCCGCGAGCAGGGCCTGGGCGCGCGCGGCGCTCGCCTCCCGGGCCACGGGCGGCGGCAGGTCCGCCAACAGCCGGAAGGCGACCGCCGTGTCACGTGTAACCCGCGCCTGCCGCACCCGCAGCCAGGGATCGATCGACGTCAGGCCAGCCGCGCGGGCGGCCGCGTACGCGGCCGCCGCCGAGTCACGCTCCCCCAGCGCCTCCCACGCGAGCCCCTCGCGGACGGCGAGCAACGCCGCCCGCACGCCAGCGGCGCGCGCACGCGCCGCCGCGTAGTGCCCCGCCGCCGTGGCGAGCCCGAGCCGCGCTTCCGCCTCGGCGAGCACGGCGAGCGCCTCGCCGTCGGCGTAGTCCTCGAGCCAGGGCTGTCCCACCAACAGGCTGCGCGCGCGGTCGTAGCGGCGTGCGTGCAGCTCGGCCTTGGCCCCTTCGACGATGAAGGTGGCGTTGAGGCGCGGCTCACGCGCCGCGGCGGCGAGCAGCGTCTCCGCGGCGTGCCACGGACGACCGGAGAGCCGCAGCGACTCGGCGCGTTGAGCAGCGAGGTCAGGAGTGGTCTGCGCCACCGCGGCGCGGGGCACCGCGAGCAGGGCCGCGGCCGCGCCGCACCGGACGAGGACCCCCGCCCGCCTCACTGGCGGTGACGCACCTGCACCGCGGCGCGCTGGAATTCGGCCCGCGACAGGGGTGTCAGGCGGAAGCGGCCAAAGCCGTTCTGATCCTGGAAGAAGAGCGTCAACCGCAGCGAGTTGTAGGTCCAGCGGATGCCGCGCACGCCGGCACGCGAGACGTCGGAGCTGAAGTCGAACACGTCGTCCGGCTCACCCAGCGTCACGTACACCTCGCCGCGGTCGGTGAGCCAGCCCGCGTCGCCCGACTCGCGGAACCGCTGGTTGGCGAACTGGATCCGGCGGAAATACACCTCCAGCGCCTCGTTCTCCGGCGTCGCGCCGTCCGGGTCGGTCGCCCTATAGAACTCGCGCCACAGCGTGGGGCGTTCCTCGGGTGCGGCCTTGCGCAATTTGTCCACCCAGTCCTGTCGCTCGAAGTAGCGCAGCAGGCTGATCATCTGGTCGAAGTTCGTGATCGCCCATTGATCCGAGAAGCTGACGACGAAGGGGATGGAGCGCGCCCTCGCCGCAGCCGCCCCGACCGTGCTCACCTCGAACCGCCCCTGACCGACCGGGAGATCGCCCGAGCGCAACACCACCAGCGCGCTGGCGAGGGAGTCCGTGCCGCTGAGCGCCACCGTATCGTGCCAGATCTCGTGCCCCGCCTGATCCAGGGCGTGCGCGGCGAGGCGCGCGCCGCGCGGCTGACCGTACGCCTCGACGTAAAAGCGGAGCGAGTCGGCGCCGAACGAGACCGCACCGCGCGGATTCGCCAGCAGCTTGGGCACGTCGGCGAGCCGGGTCCGCCCAGGACCCTGATACACGGCCAGCGGCTCGGTCATCCCCTGCCCTGCCAGGCGAGGCACCGTGTCGGCGCGCTGGCCGTGCGCCGCCGCCGGTGCGTTGCGGTCCCGGACCGTCACGTCGATGTGGTAGATGCCCGGGCGCACGGCGATGAACTGCTGGTAGATCACGCTTTCGTCGGCCCGGACCGTCTCCTGCAGCGTGCGCACGCGCACCGTCTCGTCGGTCGCGAACTGACGTGTGACGCCGCTGTCGCTCCGGAACGCCACGTCCACATGGTATTGGGCCGCGAAACCACTGCCATCGCGCTGAAAGGTGAGCGCGTGGTTGGCGAGCGACAGGGCGAACATGGCCAGCGTCGAGTCGGGGGCGGCATCGGCGTAGTACCGCAGGGTGGCGACGAACGGGAGCGCGGGGCCGCCGACCAGGAGTCCCATGGATCCGTAGACGGCGCCTGCGTCGAACAATGTGGGACCGGCCGCGCCGGCATCGGGGCGAGCGCCGGTCGCTGGTCGCGGCGCGGAACTGCAAGCCGCCGCGCCGCACAGAAAGAATGCCACCACCGCTGCTCTCACTTGCTCAACCTCAAATCCGGGCGTTAGTTTCGCGCGTTCCCATGCCCAGCGAGAACCTGGCCGGTCGGACCATCGCCGGCTACCGCCTCCTCGAGCGCGTCGGCGAGGGAGGCACTGCCGAAGTGTACCGCGCAGAGCACCCCGAGCGCGGTGCCTGTGCGTTCAAGGTATTGCGGTCGCGGCTCGCGAGCGACCCCACGGTCGTCAAACGCTTCCTGCGGGAGGCGGGGTACGGCTCGCGCGTGCAGCACCCCGGCGTCGTCCGCACCTACGACTACGGGGAGGCGGACGGCCTCTACTACCTCGCCCTCGAGTGGGCCGACGGCAAGTCGCTGGCGGAGTACGTACACCGCGCCGGTCCGCTCGCTCCGCCGCTGGTCGCGAGCGTGGTGCGGCAGCTGGCCGCGGCGCTGATGGCGGCGCACCAGGCGGGGATCATCCATCGGGACCTGAAGCCGGAGAACATCGTGTACGATGCCACGCGGCAGGCCGTGAAGCTGCTCGACTTCGGCATCGCCCGGGACGCCGAGCTGCCACCCGAGGAGCGGCTCACCCGCACGGGGTTCTTTGTCGGGACACTCAAGTACGTCGCGCCGGAAGCCTTGTCGGGCGAGCTGGTGGACGGGCGCGCCGACATCTACAGCCTGGCCACGATCACGTACTGGCTGCTCACCGGCCAGCACCCCCACACGGGGCGCACGCCGCGGGAGCTGTTCCAGCAACTGCTCACCCAGCCCCCGATCCCATTGAACCAGGCGGCGCCAGGGCTGCGCTTCGCACCGGCCCTCGAGGCCGCGGTGATGCGCGGCCTGGAGCGCGATCCCGCCCGGCGGCAGCCTACCGTGGCGGCGTTCGCCGACGAGGTGAGCGCGGGAATCACAGGGGGGTCGGCGGGCTCGGCACCCAAAGGCGGTTTGTTCGACGCGCTCAAGCGCGTGGTCCGGCGCCATGAATAGTAGTAGTATATGCTACTACTAACTCATCCGTGAGACCGACGGGTGAGCTCCAGCGACGCCTCCGCGACCTCTTGCGGGAGCGGTCGGTGGCTCACGGGGACTTCACGCTCGCCTCGGGGCGCCGCTCCAGCTTCTACATCGATGCCCGGCGCACCACCATGTCGGGAGCAGGCCTCGCGCTCATCGGCGCCTTGGGGCTCGAGCGCCTGACCGCCCGAGGCTGGGCCCCCGACCTGGTCGGCGGCCTCACCCTCGGTGCCGATCCGGTGGCCTACGCCATCGCCGCCGCGGCACACGCGCGGGGGCAACCGCTCGATGCGTTCACCGTGCGAAAAGAAGCGAAAGCGCACGGGACCGGCCAGCGCATCGAGGGGTGCTTCGTGTCGGGAGCCGCCGTCGTCGTCGTGGAGGACGTTATCACCACCGGTCAGTCGGCGGCGGACGCGATCAGCGCCGTGGCGGCGGCCGGCGGTCGCGTGCTCGGCGTGCTCGCTGTCGTGGACCGGGAGGAAGGCGGCCGGGCGACGCTCGAGCGGGCCGGCCATGCGGTGGAAGCGCTCGTCACTGCTACGGACCTGGGTCTCAGATGACCGCGTCCGGCGCCGTGACGCTGCTCGTCGTCCGGCTCAGCGACTCGTTCAGTGACTTCTGGCCCGCCCTGGCGCGCGACCTCGGCGTACCACTCGTGGAGTGGACGGCTGCCGAACCCGGGCCTCCCCCTGCGGGGACCGGAGTGGTGCTCGTGGCCGCGGGCGGGCGCGAAGCCGACGTCGCGACGCTGCTCCCCCGGCTGGCGGTCCCCGGGGGCGTGCCCGTCATCGCCGTCGGCTCGGCGACCTCGCACCGCCTGGCGGCGCACATCGTGGCCGCGGGGGCGGCCGACTATTTCGCGCTCCCCGAGGACCGCGACGGGCTGCGCGACGCTCTCAGCGCGGCCGTGCAACGCTGCCGCGCCACGCTCGGCCGCGCGGCACTGGCGCAGCTCGAAGCGCAGGCGCACGCGTTCCGCGATATCGTGGGCGAGAGCCCGGCCCTCAAGGCGGTGCTCGAGCGCGCGGCGCGCGTGGTGCCCCACGGCGACGCCACCGTTCTGATCACGGGTGAGACCGGCACCGGCAAGGAGCTCTTGGCCCGCGCGGTCCATTACGGCGGGCCCCGTGCGGCTGCTCCCTTCGTCGAGCTCAACTGCGCGGCGCTCCCCGCGCCGCTGCTCGAGAGCGAGCTGTTCGGACACGAGCGCGGCGCGTTCACGGACGCCAAGACCGCCAAACCCGGCCTGTTCGAGGTGGCACACGGCGGAACCATGTTCCTCGACGAGGTCGACCACCTCGCGCCCGAGCTCCAGGGCAAGCTGCTTCGTGCCCTCGACCAGAAGAGCGTGCGGCGCCTCGGCGCCACGACCACCCGCACCATGGACGTGCGCATCGTTGCGGCAACGAACACGGACCTTGTGGCCGCGGTCCACGCGGGCCGCTTCCGGGAGGACCTGTTCTACCGCCTGAACGTCATTACGCTCGAGCTGCCGCCGCTGCGCCAGCGCGGGGACGACGTGATCCTGCTCGCGGAGTTTTTTCTCAGAAAGTTCGGCGCGCAGTACAAGCTGCCATCGCTGAGCCTCACTCCCGAGGTACGGCGCGCTCTGCTCGCCCACGCGTGGCCGGGGAACATCCGGGAGCTGCGAAACGCGATCGAGCGTGCGGTGCTGCTCTCGTCGCCCGGAACGGTCGCGCTCGCCGAGCTCACTCGCCGTCCGTCTCCACCTCCGGGCGCCGGACCGCTGCCCTTTCCGGCGCCCCTCGCACAGATCCAACGGGCCGCCGCTCACGCCATGCTCGACGCGGCCGGGGGCAACCGCTCCGAAGCGGCGCGACGGCT
>DATDFC010000172.1:0-20240 GCA_036522815.1 Gemmatimonadales bacterium
CCATCCCGCAGCCGCTTGAGCGCGCGATCGCGCAGCTGCCGCACCCGCTCGCGCGTCACGCCGAGCATGCCGCCGATCTCCTCGAGCGTGTGCTCGCGGCCGCCGTCCAGGCCGAAATACAGGCGCAGCACCTTGGCGTCGCGCCGCTGTAGCGTCCCGAGCGCCTGCTCGATCTCGTCCGACAGGAAGCGGTCCATCGCCTGATCTTCCGTGTCCGGGAGATCTTCGGCGATGAAGCGCTCGATCAGCGAGCGATCGCCGTCGGGATCGAGCGGCGCATCCAGCCGCACGTCCCCCGTGTTGAGGGCCGCGAGCGACTGCACCACTTCGAGCGACAGCTTGGTGGCGTCGGAGATCTCCTCCGGCGTGGGCTCGCGCCGCAGCGTCTGCCGCAGGTACTCGGCCGTGCGCACGATGCGCGACAGATCGGCCGTACGGTTCAAGGGCACGCGCACGGTGCGGCCCTGGCGCGCCAGCGCCGCCAGGATCGCCTGGCGGATCCACCACACCGCGTACGAGATGAACTTCACCCCCTGGTCCGGGTCGAACTTCCGGGCCGCGGTGAGCAGACCCACGTTGCCCTCGCCGATCAGGTCGGTGAGCGGCAAGCCGCGGTTCTGATACTTCTTGGCGACCGAGATCACGAAGCGCAGGTTCCGCTTCACGAGCTCCTGCATCGACTCCTGATCCCCGGCGCGTACCTTGCGGGCGAGCGCGATCTCCTCCTTCTGGGTGAGGAGTGGCGTCTTAGACACCTCGTGGAGATACTGATCGAGAATGTCGCGCTCGTGCTCATGCGTGCCGAGCCCGGCCAACAGCCCCCGGCGCCGCCCGCGCTTCTTGGCGGGCTTCGCCTTCGCCTCGGGCGGCGTCACGGCGGCCGCCGCCGACGGGCGGGGGACCGTTCGGGGCTTCGCCCGGGCGGGGGAGGTCGTCTTCTTCCGTCGCATGTGCTTGGCCATCGCTATGGGTCCCGGAACATCCTGTGATACCGGCCACAGGACGAAAAGTTCGTGCCAGGGCGCAGGATCGCTTGACACCACCAGAACGCCCCGGTAAGATGCCATGTTCCCGCCGGAACGCGTTTTGCCGGGGCCCAATATACAGGGGGCGTAGCTCAGTTGGGAGAGCGCGTGAATGGCATTCACGAGGTCAGGGGTTCGATCCCCCTCGCCTCCACTGCAGGGCGGTCGGGTGGTCAGGCGGACGGACGGTCGGTAGAAACAGCCCCACTGGGCGGTTAGATTTGGGCGGCACGCGGGAATAGCTCAGTTGGTAGAGCACAACCTTGCCAAGGTTGGGGTCGCGGGTTCGAGTCCCGTTTCCCGCTCTGGAAGGTTGGAAGGTTAGGGAGGTTGGAACGTTGGAGGGTTTCCCCGACTTTCCGACCGTCCAACAGTCCAACGGATCAAGCGACGCGGGGTGGAGCAGTCTGGTAGCTCGCCGGGCTCATAACCCGGAGGTCGTGGGTTCAAATCCCACCCCCGCTACTCGAATGCGGAATGCGGATTGCGGAATGCGGAATGGCCCGATGATCATTCCGCATTCCGAATTCCACATTCCGCATTTCGCTCCGGGCGGTTAGCTCAGCTGGTTAGAGCGCCACGTTGACATCGTGGAGGTCACTAGTTCGAGTCTAGTACCGCCCACTCGCGCCCATAGCTCAACTGGATAGAGCGCTTGACTACGGATCAAGAGGCTGGGGGTTCGAGTCCTCCTGGGCGCATTGTACGAGACGGGGCGTAGCGCAGCCCGGTTAGCGCGCCTGGTTCGGGACCAGGAGGTCGGTGGTTCAAATCCACTCGCCCCGACTTTGGTCGGACGGTCGGACAGTTGGACGGACGGACCGTGAAACGAAGCCGCACCGACACTCGGTCCGACAGTCCGACCGTCCGACTGTCCGACCGAGTTCGCGCCAGTAGCTCAGCTGGATAGAGCGTCGGCCTCCGGAGCCGAAGGTCCCGCGTTCGAATCGCGGCTGGCGCATCTTCGCTCGTGGTTCCAGAGCCACAAGCTCTGCTGCGTCCACGCGACAGCGCGGTCGTAGCGGACGACGCGCGAGCTCGCTCACCTCACCGTCACCTGATGCCCACCAGCTTGTGCGTCTGGAGACTGAGACGCCACCGGGGATGCGCGAGGCAGTAGCGCACCGCGAGGTCCGTGTGGCGCACGCGGTCTGGTCCGTCCATCGGCTGCAAGAACCAGTGCCGAAAATCGAGGCCTTCGAGACTCTCGGGAGGGAGGCCCTCCTGGGGGAACACCAGCTTCAGCTCGTCGCCCCATCGCAGCGCGAGCTCGACTCCGGCCTTGGGGCTGACGCACACCCAATCGATGCCGGGGGGCGGCAGCAGTGTGCCGTTCGTCTCGATCGCGATCTCGAACCCGCTCGCATGCAGGGCGGCGATGAGGGACTCGTCGAGCTGCAGCAAGGGCTCGCCGCCCGTGCACACGACGAAGCGGCGGGCGCCCGAAGCCCCCCCTCCCGCAGGCCACAACCCCGACACGGCGCGCGTCAGGGACTCGCTCGACTCGAAGCGACCGCCACCGGGGCCGTCCGTGCCGACGAAGTCGGTGTCGCAGAAGCCGCACTGCGCCGTAGCGCGATCTTGCTCTCGTCCGGACCACAGATTGCAACCCGCGAATCGCAGCAGCACGGCGGGCCGCCCCGCGTTGGCCCCCTCGCCTTGGAGGGTGTAATAGATCTCCTTCACGGCGTAGGTGTAGCTCACGGCGCGACTCGCTCCGCTGCCTGGTAGCGGATCGGGTCGGGCACGCCCGCCTCGGCGAAGCCCTTCAGGCGCAACAGGCACGCGTCACACCGCCCGCAGGCTTCACCGGCGGGCGCGGGGTCGTAACAGCTCGACGTGAGGGCGAAGTCGAGGCCCAGGGACAGGCCCGTGAGAATGATCTCCCGCTTGGCGAGGGCGATCAACGGCGTGTGGATCCGCAGGCGCTGCCCGCCCTCGACGCCGGCCCGCGTGGCCAGATCCGCCATCGTCTGGAACGCCGCGACGTACTCCGGCCGGCAGTCGGGGTAGCCGCTGTAGTCCAGCGCCGTCACGCCGATGAAGATATCGGCCGCGCCCACCACCTCGGCCCAGGCCAGCGCGAAGGACAGGAAGATCGTATTGCGCGCCGGCACATACGTGACCGGGATCCCGATCGCGAGCTCCGACGGGGTGCGATCTTTCGGGACCGCGATCTCGTCCGTGAGCGCGGACCCCCCGAACCGTCGCAGATCGAACTCGACGATCTCGTGCCGGCTCACGCGCAGGGCGTGGGCGACCCGGCGGGCGGCCGCGATCTCGATCTCGTGACGCTGGCCGTAGCGGAACGTGAGCGCGTACACGTCGAACCCCTCGCGCTGGGCGAGGGCCAGCGCCGTGCTCGAGTCGATCCCGCCGCTCAACAGCGCGATGGCTTTCGGCTTGGGATTGGTCATCTTTCCGAAAGTTACGCGCCCGGGTCCATCGGTACAGTGACGAGGGAGGGAGTCGTGCAATGAGCTCACAACCACCGCGGCTGCCCCGCACCGGACCGCTCCCCCGGCCGTCGAACCCGACGGAAGCCAGGGAGTACTTGAAGGCCGAGGCGTTCCCCGCCCCGGACGTGCGGACGGTGATCCTGACGGCCACGGAGTTCACGTCCATGTGTCCCCGCACGGGCCAGCCGGACTTCGGCAGCGTGACGATCGAATACACGCCCGGGGAGCGCTGTCTCGAGTCGAAGGCCCTGAAATTCTATCTCTGGTCGTATCGCGATGAAGGCGCGTTCTGCGAGAGCCTCGCCGCGCGGATCGCGGACGACGTCGTGTACGCGATCCATCCGCAGATGGTCAGAGTGCAGGTCAATCAAAACGTACGGGGCGGCATCGCGCTGGTTGCGGTCGCGGTACGGGAAGGGACTTGATCCATGGATGCACAGGAGCTTCGGGCCCTTCAGACGCCGCTCAAGGAGCGCTATCGCGCCGACCCCGCCGCCGCGCTCGTCACGCTGCGTGCTCGTGGCAGGCTCGGTGAGGAGAACGTCGCCTGCCGGGTGGAAACCGGCAAAGCGCTGGTGGAGGCCGGGCTGCATCCGGCCACGGGAGGCGATGGTCACGCGGCGTGCTCGGGCGACCTGCTGCTCGAAGCCCTGGTGGCGTGCGCCGGCGTCACCCTCAAGGCCGTCGCCACGGCGCTGGCGCTCCCGCCCGTGAGCGGGACGGTCTCGGCCGAAGGCGACCTGGACTTTCGGGGCACGCTGGGCGTCACGAAAGACGTGCCGGTGGGCTTTCAGGCGATCCGCCTGCGGTTCGACCTGGACAGCGACGCGACTGCGGCGCAGCTCGAATCGCTGCTCCGGCTCACCGAGCGCTACTGCGTCGTGTATCAGACGCTCAGGCAGCCGGCGAACATCACGCTCTCGACGGCCATCCACGGCCGCTCTCACGAGCGTATATAGGTTGTGACAACCATAGCCACGCGACCCGCGCTGGAATTCGCGGACCACCTCCAGTGTACCACGCTCTCCGGTCTGCTGCGCGGCAAGTTGTGCGAGCAGCTCATGGCGCGCCCCGCGCGACGCGTACCGGCGGGCCGGGTGCTCTACGTGAGGGGCGACGCGGCACGGAGCGTATTCCTGGTACGCAGCGGCCTCGTGAAAACGAGCATGGTTTCAGAAGGCGGAGAGGAACTCACGCTGCGGGTGTGTCCGCGCGGCGAGATCATCGGCGAACTGTGCTGGTGCAGCGGGGAGCGCCGCGAGCAGGCGGTGGCCTTGGAGGCGAGCGAAGTTGTGGAGATCCCCCTCACGGATCTGATCGCCCAGCTCAAGCGCAGCCCGGAGGCCATGGTCGATTTCATTGTCGCGGCATGTGACCAGCTCGCTGCCGCCTACGACAAGCTGGAGAGTCGGTCGTTCGAGTCGACGGCCGCCCGCCTCGTCCGTACCCTGATCCGGCTGGCCCGGGACCTCGGTGAACAGACCGCGAACGGTATCAGCATTCCCCACTACATCAAGCAGGAGGAGCTGGCGCACTTGATCGGCGCCCGACGCGAAGTCGTCTCGACCTGGTTGAACCGCTTGCGCGCGCGCCGGCTCCTCAGCTACACCCGGAAGGGCCGCATCACAATGGATGTCAGCGGATTGGCGGCCTATCTCCAAACGCTGTCCCGCGCCCGGACACCGTCAGAACGAGGGTGAGTCGTCAACGGTCTCGCCCACGGCGGCGCGACCGGTCCTCCTGGTGATCTCCCGGGAGTGTCTTCAGATACTCCACAAGGTCCGCCTGCTGTTGCGCCGAGAGGCCCAGGGTGAACACGCGATTGTAATGCGCCACGACGTCCGCTAAGGTGGCCGCGCTGCCGTCGTGGAAATAGGGGGCGTGGAGCGGCAACGCGCGCAGCGGCGTCGTGCGATACTGGTGGTTCTTCAAGCGGGTCGCCCGCACCGGATCCGTCCCGACCTCCGCCGGATCGTGGAGGATCCCGAGATTGACGTCCGTGAACGCCATCTCGGGAATGTGACACGTGGCGCAGCGGGCGGTGGTGTTGAACACCGCCTTGCCCCGCGCCGCCGCCGTGGGGTCGAAGCTGCCCGGAGCGGGTGGCGGCGCGGCGAGGCTCAATTGATACGCGCGCAGCGCGGGCAGCACCGGCGTGACGAGGTCGGGCGTCTGCTGGATGTCGATCCCGAGCGCCGGATCGGCAAATGAGCCGTGTCCGTGCATCTGCGTGACCGCGACGTACGCATTCCAGTAGGAGACCGGCCCCTCGGCCGTGTAGGTCTCGCGCGCGACACCGCGCAGTCCCAAGGCCGGCGGGATGACGACGGGGCTGTTCTTGCCGTCGCGGTTGAACTCCGCATCGTACTTCCCCGGTCCCCAGGAATTGAACACGGCCTTGACGGCGGCCGGGAGCGCGGGAGACAGGGCCACGATCGCGCCGACGTTCAAGTCTACGTTCGGCAACCCGTCGAGCCGCCGCCCGACCCCTTTGGTCACCGAGTTGTCGACGGTCGAGTGACACAGGGCACAGGTGATCCCGAGGCGCTGGATATGGTTGTCCGCGGTCACCCGGGCCTCCACGCCTACGACGGCGTCACGCCGCAGCAGCTCGACCGTCGTCGCAGGGGTCGTGAGATCGGCGCTGGCGAGGAACCCCGGAGGCAGCCGCTCCGCATCGACCTTGAGCCCCACGGCGAGCGCGGTGGCCGGCGAGACGCCGGTCTCGATGACCTGATTCAAATGCAGTGTGTCGGTCCAGAATGGCTCGTCGCCGAAGGTCCAATGCCGAAAGATGAACCGGCCGTTGGTGGGGAGGTCGTGCGCCCGAGCGTCCGCTGCGCCCTCACGCTGCGCGACAACACGGTTCTGGGGCGCCGTCGGACTGGACTCCGCTGTGCAAGCGATCAATGCGGTGACCAGGGAGACGAACGCCGGGCATGCCAGTTTCGCAATGGACATCTCGACCTCCGGAGCAGATTCGGCTGCTGGATCGCGTGTTTCGTTTGGGATTCCAGAGACACTCCGGAGAATTCATAACACAACAGGCGGGGGACGAAAGTTATCGCGCTAACTTCTGCGAACGTGGCGACGCCGCCACAGCGCGGCGCCTGTCGCGACCCGGACAATATCCACACAATTCTAAAACTAGCGGCATTGTGTTTTATCGATTAGCGACGGATCGCGTCTGGCCGCGAACGGCGCCGGATCCGGGGAGGGGCCGGGACCATGGCCCGGTGTAGATTGGGGGCATGCGTGCCTCCGACCTCGAGCGCCAGATCAGGGCAATCGCGTTGCTGGACGAGCCACGCCGGCGGAGGCTCTATCGCTACGTCCTGACGCGGCGCCGGGAGGTGGGCCGCGACGAGGCCGCGCGGGCCCTCCACATGTCGCGCGCGCTCGCCGCGTTCCACCTCGACAAGCTGGCCGAGCACGGACTGCTCGAGACGTCCTACCGTCGTCTGCGCCACCGTCGGGGACCCGGTGCCGGCCGGCCCGCGAAGCTGTATCGCCGCTCGACCCGCACGCTCGCGCTGGCGCTCCCGGCGCGGCGCTACGATCTCGCCGCACAGATCCTGGCTCGTGCCGTGGTGGGGGGCGCGTCGTCCGCGACGCGGAGGGCGGTCGGACGTGCCGCGCGCGCGACGGGCCGCCAGCTCGCAGACGCCGCCCGCCCGTCCCCCCACGGGCGGGGCCTCAGCCGCCGCCGGCTCGGCATGGCGCTCGCGGTGCTGGATGAGTGTGGGTTCGAGCCCACGTCTTCGAATGGCGCGGTCCGGCTTTCCAACTGTCCGTTCGCCGCGCTCGCGGAGCAGTGCCGCCCGCTCGTCTGCGCGATGAACCTGGCGCTGGTGCGCGGAGTCCTGGCCGGTGTGCGCGCCCGCGGCGTACGTGCCGAGCTCCGTCCCGAGGCCGGCTCATGCTGCGTGATCATCCGGGCAGGTGTCGCCCACAGGCTTTAGAACGCCAGGGCCAGCCCCACCCGCGCCACGGTCTCCTGGATCGGCGCGTCGATCTCCCCCGTGCCGCCGGGATTGGTCTTGCGATTCATGCGGCTGAAGGCGTAGCTAGCGGTGCCGTGCAGCCGGCTCGCCAGCCGGACGTCGAGGCCCAGACCCAGGTCGAGCGAAACGGCCGCGCGGCCTCCGCCGGAGAATTTCGGGGCCGCGAGGTAATCGGCGCGGAACACGATCGTGGCGCCCGGCCCGATCTCGTAGAACGACCGCCCCCCGACACGCACCGCTCCGACCGACTGGGCGTCGAACTCGGGGTCGGCGCCGCGGTGGAGTACCCCGACCTCGACGCTCGCGTAAGCGGCGACGTCATACGCGACCCAGGCGTCCACCTGGGTGGCGGTGAAGCCCGCCGTCGCGGCGCTGCCGTCCGCGGGATCGAGGCTCACGCGCACCACGGCGGCCTCCACGGAAAGCCGGTCCCGCCGCGCCCACAACGCGCCGCCGACGCCGCTGCCGCGATAACGCAACCCCGAGGCGACTTCGCGATAGTCGGCCAACACGAACTGGGGTCCGATCGTGACCAGCTGGCCCGCTGCCGGCCGCAGTGCGAGCACGAGCAGCAGTGCGGCGAGTGCGGGGCGCTTCACTGGGACTTCATTTGGGCAGTGGGATCACCGTGACCTGGACCTGCTGGCGCCGGGCCACGTTCTCCTTCGCAATGTCCTGGTTGCGCCGCGCGATCTGGTCGCGCAGCAGCCGGTTATACAGGATGTTGGCCTCGGCGGCGCGCGGCGCCGGCTTGCGGAGCATCATCACGAACCCCGTCACCAGCGCCGCTCCTCCCACCAGCCCCAGCTCGCGCTTCGAGCTCGAGCCCAGGCTCGAGCCCTCGAGTCCCAGCGTGCCGACGAGCGCGCCGCCCGTATAAAGGAAAGCAAGCCCCACCGGACGCCAGCTCTGCGGCGGAATCTCGGTCTCGGGGAGGAACTGGTAACCGGGCAGGCTCGTGATCGCCGGCAGCGTGTCCACGCGGCCGTGACTGACGCGGATCGGCTGCGAGGCGGAAAACGTGTTTTGCCCCAAGCGCGCGTCGACTACGACCGTGTAGGCGCCGGCCGGCACGGGATCGCCGCCCGGGAGCCGGGCGGGCCAGCGCAGGTTCACCTGCCCGTTCCATGCGCCCGAGTCGATCAGGACCGTGGCGCCGCTGCCGATCGCGCGCGCGACCACGCGGGCCGGCTGCGTGACGGTGAACCGCACCGGCACGGCCCCCTGCCCGCCGACGAAACTGACGCTGTCGACCCGCAGCTGACGCACCAGCAGCACCTGACCGAGCGCCACTGCGAAGGCACTGTACGCCTTGGGCGACACGCGGTTGGGATCGAGCTGGCGCTCGGGGTCGATCAGCACGACCTGCTTGAAGGCATCTACCGCCTTGAGAATCGAGTCCATGGCGCCGTAGGTGAACCCGAGCAGCTCGTATGCCCGGGCCCGCTCGGCGCCCGTGAGCCGCTCGCGCAGCGCGGCCCGCGCCAGCGTCAGCACCTGGCGATACTCCAGGTTGTCGTACGCCTGCTGCGCGCGCCGCACGGTGGCGTTCTGGGCCGCCGCCCTCGGCACGGCGAGACCCACGAGCAGCACGGCGGCGCCAAGGTAGCGAGACATGGGACTCACTCCGGCAGCAGGGTGTAGCGCTTGCGGACCGTGTTGCTCGCGTCGACCTGCACGGCCTCGCTGACCGTCTTGAACCCGGGGTGCTCGATGCGGACCGTGTGGCGGCCGGGCTTGACGACGTATTCGACCAGCGGCGTTTGGCCGGCATCCACCCCGTCGATGTACACCTCGCCGAACGGGTCCGCGGCGATGGTGAGGAAGCCCTGCGGCTCCGACGCCGGCGTAGCGGGTCGGGCCTTGGCGGGCTTAGCGCGCGCCGGCGTCGCAGGCGGGTTCGTTTGCACCGGCACGCGCACCGTGTCCTGAATGCGCACGGTGTCGACGGAGGGTACCGCTCCCCGCTGCTCGCTCGCTTGGCGGCCCAGAACCAGATAGCCTCCGACCCCGGCGGCCGCGACGACCGCCAGCCCGATCACCGCCCCGGCGCGCGACCGCTTCGGGCGCGCGCCGGAGAGCGGCTTCGTCGGTGCCCCGGTGATCTGGGTCGGCGCGTCGGCCGTAGCGGGACGGAGGGGAGGACGCGCGGGAGCGCGCCCCCTCCCCTGCTGCTTCCCTTTTTGGGGCGACGCGACGGGCTGCTCCGGCCAGACGGCGGTGGCGAAGTCCTCCATGGTGGGAAACCGCAGGTCCGGGTCCTTGGAGAGCGCGCGCGAGATCGCGGCCGTGAGGCCGCCCGGGATGCCGGGACGCTTGGCGCTGGCGAGCGGCGGCTCCTCATAGATGTGCTTGTAGATGATGGTATGAACGGAGTCGCCCCCGAACGGCAGCTCGGCCGTGATCATGCGGTAGCCGACCACGCCCAGCGAATACTGATCGGCGCGCCCGTCCACGGGCGCTCCTTTGCCCTGCTCGGGCGCCATGTAGTGCGGCGTGCCGATGATCATGCCGGTGGCCGTGAACCCGGTGGCCGCCTGGAGCGCCTTGGAGATGCCGAAGTCGGTGAGCATGACGCGGCCGTCGTGATCGAACATGATGTTGGCGGGCTTCACGTCGCGATGCACGACGCCGCGCTGGTTGGCGTGCCCCAGGGCGCAGGCGGCCTCCCACAGGATCCGCTGGATGTCGGGGACGGGGAGCGGGTCCTTCTTGTCGAGCACGTCCTCCAGCGAGGTCCCTGCGATGTACTTCATCACGAAGTAGTTGAGTCCGCCCTCGCTCTCGACCCGGTAGATCGGAATGATGTTGGGGTGGTCGAGCTTGGCGGCGGTCTTCGCCTCCTGTTGAAAGCGGCGCACCACCTGGTCGTCCTGCGCGACATCGGGCGGGAGCACCTTTATCGCCACCGCGCGCTCGAGCGTGAGGTCGTGCGCCAGGAACACCGCGCCCATACCGCCCTTCCCCAACAAGCGCTCGATCCGGTACTTGCCCTCGACGAGGCGCCCCAACCGCTCCGCCATGACGTCGGTGCTGCTGGTGCTCGCGCCTCTCCCCGTGCCGGCGCCGGAAATGTCGGCGCCGCACGACGAGCAGAACCGGCTGTTCTCCGGGATCGGCGTGTGGCAACGGAAGCAGGCGACGGCGCCGTCGGTCATCGGCGCCCGAGCGTTGGGAGTGGGAGCCTGCGCCCAGAGAGGCGCACCAGAGCGGAGCGGCGCCGCAGCGATGAGGACGCCGGGGGCGCCGGGAATCCGGTGCTGCACGGACCTCCGCCCAGGAACGGAACGGTCCCGACGCACACCTCGTACGTGGTGGCCACGCCGGCGAAGTCCACGATCACAAGGTAGTAATCGCCGGTGGCGAGGTTGGCCGTGCGGTTCACGTCGGAGCCGGCAGTCGTGTCGGCCAGCAGCACCTGGAGCGCGGTGTCTGCTGGCTGCGGCACTTTGACGACGTAGAGATCGAGGTCCTTGAGAGAATCGGGGTGCGTGCCGGGGAACGCGTGCATCCGGAACTGCGCCGTGCTGCCGAGTCCCCCGTTGGTGTAGTGGAACCTGATCCAGTCGACGTCGTGCGGGTTTTCGATCGCCAGCGTGTCGCGGAACGGCGCGGGGACGGTGTCACGCAGATCGGCCGCGTTGCAGGAGTTGTCGTCTTCGTGGGCATCGGCGGGGAGCTCGCTCTGATACCCGGCGATCACGCCCAGGCCGTAGCGCCCCGCGGCCGAGTAGATCGCGATGGCGTCGAGCGCGCCTGCCGGGACGTTCTTGAACGCCACGATGGTCGAATCGCCCACCGCTTCGGGGGGCGCGAAGCCGAGGCCGTGGCAGGCGTGCGACGACGGCCCGAAGGTCCACGCGTCCCGGCCGAGAAAGTACTGCTGCGTCGTGCCGTTCCAGCCGAGCGAGTCCGTGAGGAACGTGAGGAACGTGCCGGCAATCTGGGGCGCCGTCAGAATGATGGTCAGCTGCCGCGGCTGTCCTTGCGTGAAGTGGTACCAGTCGACGCCCGTCTTCTCACTGCGCTTGAGCCGTTCGAACGCGAGCGCCGGATTGAAGAACAGCAGTGTCGGGAGGGCGGCGAACGGCGGCGCCGCGTCCAAGTCGATGGCGTGCGGGATGGTGTCGTCGGGCTCGAACAGGTCGCGCTCGATCACCTTGGTGGTGTCGCCGTGCACGAACCCGAACACGCCGTTCCCGTTATAGACGCCGATGATGGCCAGGGAATCGGTGCGGGCCGGGAACGGCACCCAGTAGCGGCGCCGCTGGGTGCCTTGTGCGTAGGTCGTGTCCTCGACCGGATTGGGGATGAGCGGTGCGCTGTCGAGGCTCGCCAGGAAGATCGAATCCACGCCGATCCCGTAGACGGTGAGGAACTCCCCGTAACGGACGGTCTTGGGACGGATGCTGTCGACCTCGATAGGGGCCGAAACTCGGACCGTGTCGGCCGCGGCGCGCTGACCGGCGTCGAAGTTCAGAGCGGCCGCGGTGATGATCGCGCTGCCCGACCTGATGCCGACGATGCGACCCTCGGAGCTCACGGTCGCGACGGCTGAATCGCTGGTCGACCAGGTGAACGCGACGTTCGGGATCACCACGGAGTCGCCCGCGCCGCGCAGCTGCCAGGCGCGCGCCGTCGCCACCGTGTCGTGGCCGCTGAACAGGATGTACACCGGCGTGAGGCTCACGTGCACCGCCGCGTCGTGCTCGGTGGGATAGACGCAGGTGGCGACCGTCACACCAGTCAGCAGCAGCGCTCCCGCGGCGAGGCCGCGCCGATGTCGCATGCGCCAATTTAATAAGCGCCGGGTTCTACAGCCGCCCCCGGCGCTTCAATTCGAGATATTGCGCCACCACGGCCTCGGCGGCCCGCTGCGGCGCCACGTCCAGCACCACCACCCCCGCGCGCCGCATGTGCGCCAGCGCCTCCTCCCGCGCCCGCAGCAGCTCCTCGGCCGCCGCCTTGCGAAACGCGTCGTGCGCCACGGCGGGCCGGAGCGTCGCGACCTGCTCGATCTCCGGGTTTTTCAGGGTGACGGCGAGCGGCAGGTGGCGCGGCCGCAGGCTGGCGACGTTCGCCACCAGGGCGTCCGACGCGAAGCGGTCGATCACGTCCGAGAACAGCACCGTGAGGGCGCGCTTGCGGTTGCGCGCGGCGAGGTAGCGGAACGCCCCCGGGTAGTCGGGCTCCACGAGGGTCGGCTGGATCACGGCGAGCACGTCGAGCACGCGCTTGAGCGCCGCCCGGCCGCGCTGCGGCGCGACGAAATGCTGCACACCATCCGCGAACGCCATCACGCCGACGTTGTCGTCATGCTGCGTCGCCGCGTACGCCAGCTCGAGCGCCGCGCGGACCACGTAATCGAGCCGCGACAGGCCGGCGATCTCCGCGGTGAGCAGCCGGCCCGTGTCGAGCACCAGCAGCACCTGCTGGCGCCGCTCCGCCTCGTACTGCCGGGTGATCACCTTGCCGCGGCGGGCCGTGGCCTTCCAGTCGATGTGCCGCAGGTCGTCGCCCGGAACCCAGTCGCGCAGCGACTCGAACAGCCGGCCCTCGCCCAGCTGTCGCAGCGGCGTGATCCCCTGCTCACGACGTCGCTGGGCCCGCGCCACCGACGCCTGGAGGCGAGCGGTGACGAGCGGGGGATACACGGCTGCGTCCCACGGCAGCTCGATCCGGTCGCGCCGCGCTCCCAGCCCCAGCGGGCCGATCGAGTCCAGCGCGAACCCACCCCCCCGTTCCCGGCCCCGCCGCACGGGCTGCACCGAGACGTTGTCGCGCGCCGTGCCGAGCGGCGGTACGACGATGCGGTGTGGCGACTGCAAGCCCCCCAGCACGTCGGGCCGGAGCTCGCGCAGGCGCAAGCGGGCGGTCCGGTGGGCGGCATTGACCCAGCGATAGGTCACCTCTGCTTCGCGGCCGACTGAGAACGCGGGAGGAGCGACCCGTGAAACGCTCAAGCGCGGCCCTGGACGCGTTGCGAGGACCGCGTCGATCCACACCGCGGCAACCAGGCCCAGATCGAGAACGAGCATCGCGTCCAAGGCCCAGGGATTCCACACGCCCGCGAGGCCGACGAGGGCGAGTCCGGCGCCGATCCAGAGGGCCCGCGAGGTCCAGAGGATCACGCGGTCGGGACGTCCGTCTTGTCGAGGATCGCCTTGAGCGCGGCGTCGGGCGTGACGCCCTCGAGCTCGAGCTCCGGCGCAACACTCACCCGGTGGCGCAGCACCGCGCAGGCGAGCGCTTTGACGTCGTCCGGAATCACGTAGTCGCGCCCGTCCAGCAACGCGGCCGCGCGTGCGGCCTTGAGCAGGGCGACGCCCGCGCGGGGGCTGGCGCCGAGGGTGAGCGACGCGGCCTCGCGCGTCGCCCGCACGATCGACGTGATGTAGGCGGTGATCTGAGGCTCGACCCGTTCGGCCTCGACTGCAGCCCGCAAGCGCTCGAGGCCGGCGGCGTCGGTCACCCGGCTCACGCCGTAGGTCGTGGGCCGATCGGCCTCAAAACCCTCCACCGTGCGGGCCAGGATCCCTTGCTCGTGCGAGGCATCGGGGTAGCCCACGAGCACCTTGGCCATGAAGCGGTCGAGCTCGGCCTCGGGGAGCGGGTAGGTGCCTTCGAACTCGACGGGGTTCTGCGTCGCGAACACGGTGAACGTGGCCGACAGCGGGTGCCCGACACCATCCACGGTGACGGTGCGTTCCTGCATCGCTTCCAGCAGCGCGGCCTGCGTTTTCGCGGGAGCCCGGTTGATCTCGTCGGCCAGGACGAGATCGGCGAAAATGGGACCGGGTCGAAACGTGAACTCCCGCGCGCCGCTCAACAGGGTGACTCCCGTGATGTCCGCGGGCATCAGGTCGGGCGTGAACTGGATGCGCTGAAACTTCACGTCGAGCGCCAACGCCAGGGTGCGCACCAGCAGGGTCTTGGCGGTGCCCGGCACGCCTTCCAGCAGCACGTGGCCGCGGGCGAGCAGGCAGACGAGCGCCTCGCGCGTCGCCGCCTCCTGACCGAGGATGACACGGTCGAGCGTTTCTACGATGCGACGGGCGTCGTCGGCGGGCGCAGCTCCTCCCACACGTCCTCCACCGCTTGGGCGGCCGCGAGCGCGCGCTCGGGTCCGCCGGGTTGACTGACGATCTGCTGCAGCCGCCGCGCGGCGTTCCGGCCCGCTGCGGTCGGAAGCGCGAGCTCCAGCGCCGCGAGCCACGTTCGCTGGTCGTCGGGACGCAGGACCCCCCCGCGGCCAAGCCGGCGGCGCAGACCGCCGACGGCGAGCGCGACGGACGTGTCCACCCCCGCGGCGCCCTCGAGCCCCGCAGCGAGGGCCTCGAGATGCTCGAGGGGGGAGCGCCGCCGCCGCTCGATCACCGATCGCGCCGGTCCGAACCGGACGGCCGCGACCGCGATGCCAACGAGCACCACGGCGACCACCTGGAGGATGGCCCACCCCACCGGCGACTCCAGCAGCCATGTCGCCAAGACGCGGGTGGGGGAGCGTCCCTTCCCGAAACCCTGGTGGTACTCGTCCCACACGAGGCGGCCGCCGCGCGGCGGGGCCAGCAGCGGTACGACGAATTCCGGTACGCGGCTGGCGCGCCACGCTGCGTTGCGGACGTAGCCGACGTCGCCTATGAGCGTCACGCTGCCGCCCGCGGCATACCGCAGCCGCAGCACGACGGGATCTCCCCCGACCAGCCGGAGCAGCGTGTCCTGCGCGACCGGTGCGAGCGCGTCGCACGTGTCGGCGTCTTCGCCGCGGCGCCGGTCCTTCGTGTCGAGCTCGTCGCGCCGCGGTAGCCGCAGGTAGTTGGCGACCGCCGGGAGGACGAGTCCCGGCCGCGAAGCGACGACCGGAACACTGTCGCCGCGCAGGAAGGCGTGCGGGTACACGAGCCGCCAGCCCACGCACGATGTGATGCCTCCGCCCCATCCGGCCGCAACCACGCGTCCGCCACCGAGCACGAACCGCACGACCTGATCCAGCTCGGCACTCTCGAGGTCGAGGGGGGGGTCGAGGACCGCCAGCACGGTGGGGCGCCGGCGCGCATCGGCGGTGAGGTCGAACAGTGGCGCCCGGCGCCGCTCGACCGGAATGCGCAGGCGGATGAGCACGTCGTGCAAGGCACGACTGCCAGCGGGGCCGCTCAGGAACGTCGACGCCCGCACGTCGAAGCTGGGCTGTGGCTCCGCCCCGCGGCGGCCCGCCCAGATCGTCGCGCCGAGGATCGCCACGAGGAGCAGGACGAGCCCGATCTCAAGGGGTCGCGACATGGTCGAACACGAGGTCGGCCTCGGCCGCGAACTGGCGGTAGGCGAGCTCGTCGCAAGGAAGCGCACCGAACACGTGAGCGTACAGACGCGCCACGAGCTCGCTCAGCGACGCGCGGCCGGACCCGTCGAGCCGCGCCTCCCGCACGTATTCGGCCGGCGTCTTGGCCGGATGGAACTTGAGCGCGTCGCGGCCGTCCAGATCCAGGATCAAGGCGACGAAGCGGTGGGCCAGCGCCTCGACATAACAACCCGCGGCCGCGAGCTGATCGGCCCGAGCACGGTGCGCGCGCGCGTCCTCCAAGTGGACGCCGCCGGCCCCGCCCGGCGCCCCCGCGGTTCGGAGCGTGGGCCTGGTCACGCGCCAGACGACGTAACCCATGTGGATCAGGATCCCGAGCAGCGCCGCGACGAGCACCACGAGGAGCACCCGAAACGCCGCCGGATGGTGGCGCTGCGCCTGCATCAGCCAGTCGAGCAAGCGGCCGATCGCCTCGATCAGCCATTGCGCCAGGCTGCGACCCGTGGCCCAGCGATACTCGGGCCGCGCGAAGACCTCCGCCACCGCGCGGCGCAGCGAGTCCTGGGGCACCCCCTGCGCCAGCAGGATCGTAGCGCCGCTCAGAGGATCCCCAGCTGCCGGCCGAGCACCTGAAGGTCGAAGGCTTCCCGGCGCACCCGCAGATCGTAATACATCAGGGTGATGACGGCGGCGAGCACGGGCGCCAGCACCAGCGGGAGGAGGTAGCCGAGGGCGGTGAGCGTGATGCCGAGCGCGGGGAGCGACGGCGTCACGGCGCTGCCGATCGTTTGAAACACCACCGACGGGATGGTGTTGGTGAGCAGGATCGCGACGAGACCGAGACCCAGGACCTTGAGCTTGAAGTCGCGTGTGAGCTCCCAGGAGCGGCCGAATGCGTCGAACGAACTGCCGAGGGCTTCGAGCACCACGACGGGGGTCGTGACGCCGTACCCGCAGGCGACGAAGGCCGCGAGCCACGCGCCGACGCCGCAAGCGAGGAGGAGGAGGAGGACGGCGACGGTGCCTAGACCCTTGGCCAGGGCAGCGAGGGTCGCGACGACGATCCCGATCGCTACGAAGACCAGGAACAGGATGATTCCCTTGCCGAGCCCGACGGCGAACAGCGACCCGATCTTTGAGATGCCGAGCGCGAGAGCGTCCTGCAGCCGGGGCGAGCGGCCGAGGTAGGAGTCGGAAATGATGCGCACGGTCCCCGCGGTCAGGACCAGGCTCGCGACGTAATAGAGAATGAAGATCGGGACGAGCAGCAGGACCGCCTGCAGGTTAGGCGTCTGCGTCATCAAGGAGCCCAGGGACCGGGCCGCGAGGTAGACGAACAGCAGGACCGGTATCGAGAGCGATACGGCCGCGAGCTTGAGGAACAGCCCGAAATGGCGTCGATAGATCGTCAGGGAAGCGTCGAGGATCTCGCCGAAGTTCATGGGTCGAATGTCGGCCATGGCGACTCGCTCCGCGTGCAGGGTGGCGGTAAGATGTTCAGGTGAGCGCTGCCGCGCGAGAGCCGCTCGGCTCCGAGGCATCCCTGCAGCAGCAGCTGGGGATCGAGACGCCGGAGCACGTCGCCGTGCACCTGGAGCTGGCCGGCGTCGGCTCTCGGGCCGCCGCCGCCCTGGTCGACACGCTGCTGGCCTCCGTCGGCCTTGCCCTGCTGGTGGGCCTGCTGCTCCTGCTGGGCGTGCGCACGGCGTCCGTCCTGGAGGGCTGGCTGGTCGCCCTCATCATCCTGCTCCTGGCGTTCGCGTTCCTCGCGTATTTCGTGCTGCTCGAGGCGCTGAATGGCGGCCGCACGGTGGGCAAGCAGATGCTCGGCATCCGGGTCGTGATGGAAACGGGCCACCCCGTCACGCCGACTGGAGCGGTCGTGCGGGGGCTGTTTCGGCTGCTCGACTGCTACCTGCCGGTCCTGCCGTTCCTCCCGGGGCTGGCGCTGATCTTCCTGCAGCGGCGCAACCAGCGGCTGGGAGACCTGGTGGCGGGGACGATCGTCGTGCGCGACCGCCCGATGGACTGGAGTCTTGGCCCGGCCCCCGTCGCTGACGAGCCGCTCGACGCCGGCCCTCCGGAGCTCTCGGACGACGAGTTTCGCCTGCTCGACCGGTTTCTCGCGCGTGCGGGGGATCTCGAGCCGGTGATCCAGACCCGGCTCGCGACCGAGCTGGCCCGCCGCTTCCAGGATCGCATCCCGCGCCGCACCGCGGACGCCGACGCGTATCTCGCCGAGCTGCACGCGCAGGAGCAGCGCAAGCGGCGCAGCCGGTTCGCCACGCGCGCCCGCAGCGGCGCTGGGCGCACCACGGTGACGGCCGAACGCTTCGTGGCCCGCAAGCGGGACACCTGGGAGCAGTTTCACCGCCTCGCCGTCTTCGTCGAGCAAGCCGGTGTCAGCCGCCTTCCCGCCGGGGATATTCCGGAGTTCGCGACGAGGTACCGTGAGGTCGCCGCGGACCTCGCTCGGGCGCGGACGTATGGCGTGGACCAGCGGGTGATCGAGTACCTGGAGCGTGTCGTCAGTGCGGGCCACAATGCTTTGTACCGTGCCTGGGGCCGACGGCGCGTGCCGGCGTTCCGCTACCTCGTGCGCGATTTTCCGGGGGCGGTCGTACAGTCGTGGGCGTACGTGCTCGTGGCCCTCCTCCTGTTCGCCGCCCCGGCGGGCCTGGGCTACGGTTTGATACGCGCCCACCCCGAGCTCCAGGACGAGCTGGTGTCGCCGGTGATGGTGAGCCGCGCGCGTCAGGCCGCCGAAAACGAGGCTCGCGGCGTAGGCTACGCGGAGTCCCCCAGGGAGGAGCTGCCGGTCCTCGCGTCTGCGATCATGAGCAACAACATCCGGATCGGGTTCTGGGCCTTCGTCGGTGGGCTGTTGCTGGGGCTGCCCACCGTGCTGGTCCTGGTCGCGAACGGCCTCAGCCTCGGCACGGGGTTCGGCGTGTTCGCCAACTATCACGCGGCCGGCTATCTCGGGACGTTCATCGCGGGGCACGGCATCCTCGAGCTCACGGCCATTTTCATCGCCGGCGGCGCCGGGTTCCGTCTCGCCGGCGCGGTTCTCCTCCCGGGAGATCGAACGCGTCGCGACGCCCTCATCGTGGAGGGACGCGTCGCCGCCCGGATGGTCGGGGCCGTGGTAACGCTCCTCGCCATCGCCGGGACCATCGAGGGATTGCTCTCGGCCAGCGACGCGCCGCCGGGCTATAAGTACCTCGCCAGCGCGTTGTCGGTGGTGTTCCTGGTGATCTACCTGGCGAACGGACGTGCTCCCTCATCCGGGGCACGACTCCGCGGCTAGGCTTCGGACCCGAGTCCCAACTGCTTGGCCAGGACCTCCAAGTCGAAGCCTTCCTTGCGCACCCGGAGATCGTAGTAGAACAGGGTGAATACGCAGGAGATGACGGGATAGACGAGCAGGGACACAAACGCCGTGACCACGGCGACGGCCGCATCGAGGGCGCCTCCGAGCACCCCCAGTGCGCCGCCGAGCAGACCGGCGCCAAAAAACACCACGAGAATGAGGCAGATCGACACCATCCACAGCACCAGGGCCTTCCCCTTGAATCCCTTCGTGAGGTCCCAGGAACGCCGCAGCGCGCCGCCGGCCGAACCGGGCGACTCGAGCGCCGCCACCTGAGCGGCGACGGAGTAGCCGCAAGCGACGACGATGCCAGGGATGACGAGGGCGAGGAACGCCAGCCCCGTGAGAATGCCGCTGGCGAAGTTGGCGCCGAAGATGGCCCCCAGTTTGTCCCCGGCAAAGCCCAGCGCGTCGCGCAGCCGGGGCGTTCTCCCGAGGTACGCCTCGGACACCACGCGCACCGTCGCCCCCGTCACCAACAGCGCGCCGATGGCGCTGAGCAGGCGGTCGAGCAGCGCCAGCCCGGGGTTCTGCCGGCCGCCCCCGGGGAGGTCGACGTAGACGTCGATGATGCTGGGAATCCCCTCGCAGACGAGCGCGATCGACAGGACCAGTCTGAAGTGCCGGCGGAGCAGAGTGAGCGCCCCGTCAAGCACTTCGCCGGTGGATAGGGGGCGCAGGACGTAGATCGCCATATGATCCTCTCCTCAGCCTGCGAACTGGCCTGATATGGGTGGCCACCGCAGCCAGCGGTAGCGTGGGGCGCTGAGCCGGCGCGGCGACCACCACCGCGCGGGAGGGGAGAACCGCGGCCGGTGACGCCGACTCACCGGGTCTGCTGCACCGATTTACCGATCATTCACCGATCGAGGGCTTCGAGAATGCCGCGCATCTTGCGCGACAGCGCCTCGATCTGCTTCAGGCCCGCGACGGTCTCGCCATCGTACTTGTCCGCCCCCAGGAGGAGCAGCTGGGTCTCGGCCAGGATGGCCGCGAGGGGGTTGGAGAGGTCGTGCCGGAGCTTGCGGATCGGGTCCGCGGCGTCGGCCATCTAGAGCAGCGACCGATACAGATCGCGCA
>DATDFC010000173.1:0-3451 GCA_036522815.1 Gemmatimonadales bacterium
TACGGCGACGACGAGGACCGGGAGAGACGCACGCAATTGACGCGGTCGGGCTGCCTCCCTATGTTGGCTCGCTCCCGCCGCACTGTCAACCTTTTCGACACTCGACCCCATGCGCGCGCGCTCCATCCTCTTCCACACCGCCCTCGTCGCGGCCGCCGCATGCGGTCGCCCGGCGGCCGGGCGCGCCGGGCTGGTCTACTATGAGTCGTACGACCCGCGCTCACTCGATCCGGCGCTGTCGACCGACGTGCCCACCGGCGAGATGGTGACGCTCGCGTTCGACGGGTTGACCCAGTTCGACCCGGACGGCCGCCTCGAGCCGGCGTTGGCCGATCGCTGGACCGCGTCGCGCGACGGTCGGCGCTACGTGTTTCACCTGCGAGCGGGCGTCAAGTTCCACAACGGGACGCCGCTCACCGCCGCGGCGGTGCGCGCCAGCTTCCTGCGGGTGCTCGCGCCGGGCAGTAAGGGCGGTCGCCCCTGGCCGCTCTACCCGATCACCGGAGCCGAAGCATACGCGGCGGGGCGCGCCGGCGATGTGAGCGGCCTGACGCTCGTGGGTGACTCGGACGTCGCCGTCGTGCTCACTGAGCCGCTCGCCATCTTTCCCAAGTTCCTCGCCATGCCAGTCGCGAGCGTGGTGCCGCTGCCGGCGCCCGAGGCACCGGGGGAGCGACCGGTCGGCACCGGTCCCTGGCGGTTCGTGGCGTGGCAGCACGACGATGCGCTCACGTTCGCCCGCAATCCCGGCTACTGGGGTGGTGCCCCGCTCGCCGACACCCTGATCGTACGCATCGTCCCCGAGCCGCTCACGCGGGCCGCGGAGTTCGAAGCGGGCCGGCTGAGCGTGATCGAAGTGCCGTTCGGCGAGACCGCGCGCTGGCGTGCGCAGCACCCCGACTGGCTGGTCGAGAAGCCGGCGCTCCGCGTGGTGTACGTGGCGCTCAACAACCGGCGCGGGCCGCTGCGCGATGCGCGCGTGCGCCGGGCCATCAACCGGGCGGTGAATGTCCCGGAGATCCTGGCGACGCTGTACGGCGGGCGCGGCGTCCTGGCGCGGGGCGCGATCCCGCCGGCGCTCGCCGGGAGCGACACCACGCGGCGGGCGTACGGCTACGATCCCAGCGCGGCCCGGCGGCTGCTCACGGACGCGGGGTACCCCGGGGGCATCGACCTGCAGCTGTGGCGCACCGCGTCGAACGTCGAGCTGTCGCGCGCGGCCCAGGCGATCCAATCGCAGCTCGCCGCGGTGGGGGTACGGGTGGAGCTGGTCGAGCGCGACGCCTCGAGCCAGCGCGAGGCGGCCCGCACCGGTCAGGCCGACATGGTGATCCTGGACTGGTGGGCGGACTATCCCGACGCCGACAATTTTCTGTATCCCCTGTTCTACTCGGGGAGCTTCGGGCCCGGCGGGAACTACGCGTTCTACTCGGACGCCGCAACGGACTCGCTGATCCTCGCCGCCCGGCGCACCGTTGACGAGGCCTCCCGCACGGCGCTGTATCGGCGCATCGACGACCGGGTGTATGCCGCGGCGCCGTGGCTCTACCTCTGGTTCCCTGAGGACCTGTGGGCCCACCGACCCGAGCTGCGCGGGTGGGACCTGCCGGTGATCTTCAACGGTCAGCGCTGGACCCACGCCCGCATCGGGGAGCGGTGAATGCGGCTGGTCGGGCGCCGCCTGCTCATGACGCTGCCCACGCTGTTCGGGGTGCTGGTGGTGGCGTTTCTGCTGCTGAACGTCGCGCCGGGCGATCCCGTCGCCGCGATGGTGGGCGAGCGCGCCGACTCGGCCACGATCGCGCGGCGGCGGGCCCAGCTGCATCTCGACGATCCGCTCCCGGCGCAGTTCGCGCACTATGTGTGGGGCGTCGTGCGCGGCGACCTCGGCCGCTCTTACATCACCCAGCGACCCATCGTCCAGGACCTGGCGGAGCGCTTTCCCAAGACGGTCCAGCTCGCCCTGGCCGCGATGCTGCTCGCGGCGCTGTGCGGCATCACCGCAGGGGCGGCGTCGGCGGTCCGGCCGGGAGGCGCGCTCGACCGGCTCGTCATGCTGGTGTCGTATCTTGGAGTGTCGTTCCCCGTGTACTGGGTGGGGCTGCTCCTGATCCTCGTGTTCGCACTGGGGCTCCACTGGCTGCCGCCGTCGGGCTCGGGCGGCCTCGCGTATCTCGTGTTGCCGGCGCTGACGCTGGGGATGCGCTCGATCGCGTTCCTGTCGCGCATCACGCGCGCGGCCATGCTCGACGTGCTGTCGAGCGATTTCGTGCGCACGGCGCGGGCGAAAGGCTTGAGCGAGGCGGCGGTGGTGCTGCGCCACGGGCTCCGCAACGCGCTCGTCCCGGTTATCACGGTGCTCGGGCTCGACACGGGGAGCTATCTGACCGGGAGCATTCTCACGGAGACGATCTTCGGCTGGCCGGGCCTGGGCCGCTACGTACTCACCGCGATCGAGAAGCGCGATCTGCCGGCGATCCAGGGGAGCGTGCTGTTCATGTCCCTCGTGTTCGTGCTGGTGAACCTCGTGACGGACGTGCTCTATGCGAAAGCTGATCCTCGCATCGCTTACGATTAGCTCGAGCCTCGCGGCGCAATCGTCGGTCACGCGACCGCGCACCGCGGCGCTGCGCGGCTCGCTGGAGCACCGGCTGGCGCAGTTGATCGACGCGCCTCCGTTCGACCGCGCCACCTGGGGGCTCTATGTCGTGGACGATCGCGGCCGCGTGGTATACCAGCGCAACGCCGATCATTTCGCCGTGCCGGCGAGCAACACCAAGCTCGTCGTCACCGCCGCG
Source organism: Gemmatimonadales bacterium (assembly GCA_036522815.1). GTDB lineage: Bacteria > Gemmatimonadota > Gemmatimonadetes > Gemmatimonadales > GWC2-71-9 > AG41. Next base: position 2,799 of record DATDFC010000173.1, read on the forward strand.
GCGGCGGTGCTGCTGCCGCCGGACTACCGCGTCACGACCAGCCTGTACGTGAACGGGCGGGTGGAGGCCGGCGTGCTGTACGGCGATCTGATCCTCTACGGACGGGGCGATCCCACCTGGTCGGAGCGGTGCTACTCCGTCGACACGCTGGCGCCCGGCGTGTGCGACTCGGCGTTCACGGCCATGGACGCCATCGCCGACTCCGTGCGCGCCCGCGGTATCCGGCGCATCACGGGAAAGCTGGTGGGCGACGGGTCGTATTTCGAGCCGACCCTGATTCACTACGGCTGGAATGCGTGGGACTTGACCTGGTGGTACGCGGCGCCGGTGTCCGGCCTCGGCTTCCACGACAACAGCGTGGACTTCCACATCGCGCCCGGGTCGGCCGTGGACGCGCCCCCCGTCATCACCTGGTCGCCCGACCTGGGGCTCATCACGTTCGAGAACCGCGGGCGGACCGTCCCGGCGGATTCGACCACCACCATCGGCGACAACTTCTTCCGGAGCGGGGGAGGATGGAGCATTCGTGCGGAGGGGACCGTCGCACTCGGCAGAAAGCCCTGGGTGGAAAGCGTCGCGGTCCCGGACCCGAATCTCTACGCCGCGCGGGCCCTGGCGACGTCGCTCGGGCGCAAGGGCGTCGCGGTGGCGGG
>DATDFC010000174.1:0-15868 GCA_036522815.1 Gemmatimonadales bacterium
CTGCGCGCGCGCCCCGCCACGCGGTCCGCCGCGGCTCCATCGGTCGCCGCGCCGCCACGGGTCTATGCGCTCGACCCGGAAGCGCTGGCGCGCGCTAAGCGGCGCATCGCGAGCGGTGAACCGAGCATCAAACCGGCGTACGATCGGCTCGTGCGTGAGGCCGCCGCCGCGCTCCAGGTGCCCGCGGCCTCGGTGATGGACAAACGGCGCGTGCCGCCGAGCGGCGACAAGCACGACTACATGAGCCTGGGTCCGTACTGGTGGCCCGATCCCGCTAAGCCGGGTGGCCTTCCCTACGTGCGCCGCGACGGCGAGCGGAACCCGGAGTTCCGCGACGATTACGACGCTCCCCGGCTCGCCGCCGTCAGCGGCGCGGTCACGACGCTCGCCCTCGCGTATTACTTTACGGACGACGAGCAGTACGCGCGGCGGGCGGCGCTGCTGTTGCGCACGTGGTTCCTCGATCCCGCCACCCGGATGAATCCGCACCTGCGGTACGGACAGGGCATTCCGGGCATCACCCAGGGCCGGGCCGCGGGGATCATCGAGACGCGCGGGCTCGTCGGCGTGGTGGACGCGATCGGCATGATCGAGGGCTCACCCAGCTGGACGGCGGCGGACGACCGCGGCATGGCGCAGTGGCTCTCCGCCTACCTCGGGTGGCTACGCTCGAGCGCCATCGGGAAACAGGAGCGCAGCGCGCGCAACAACCATGGTACGTGGTACGATGCGCAGGTCGCCGCGCTGGCGTTGTTCACCGACGACACCGCCCTGGCGCGCTCCACGCTGGCGGACGCCAGGACGCGCCGCATCGGCTCACAGGTCATGGCCGACGGCCGCCAGCCCTACGAGCTGGCCCGCACCCGCTCGCTCGCTTACAGCGTGATGAACCTCGAAGGGCTGTGTCGGTTGGCCGAGCTCGGGCGCCACGTGGGTGTGGACCTGTGGTCCTACCGCTCGCCGCACGGCGGGAGCATCCGCAAGGCGCTCGACTACCTCGCGCCCTACGCTGACCCGCAGCGCAAGTGGAGGGGGGGCCGCCAGATCACGCCCACCGAGCCGGACCTGCTGGTGTCGCCGCTCGCACAAGCCCGGCTCGCCTACCACGACGCGCGCTATGAGGCGCTGTTGCGGCAGATTCCGGAGGACGCCGTCCGCTCGCACCGCGCCCGGCTGCTCTATCCCGAGCCGGACTCGATCCCCTCGACCGCGCGCACCGGCTCGTGACTGCGCCCGGCGACATCGCCCGGCGCGAAGCGCTGCGCCGCGCCGCCCTCGTGCTGGGCGGCGTGCTCTCCGCTCCGCTCGCCGCAGGGGTGCTCGCGGGCTGCGAGGCACGCGGCGTGCCGGACGGCAGCTGGCGTCCTAAGGCGCTCACGCCGGACCAGGCGGAGCTCGTGGCCACCATCGCTGACCGGATTCTTCCCCCGACGGATACGCCGGGGGCGCGGGCCGTCGGGGTGCATCGCTTCATCGACGCGCTGCTGGCGGAGTCGTACCCGGCCGCGGAGCGGGAGCGGTTCGTGGCCGGGCTCGTGGATCTGGGCCGCACCTTTCAGGCGGGCACTCCGGACCAGCAGCGCGCCCTCCTCGAGCGCCTGGACCGCGAGGCGGCGCCGTTCTTCCGTGGTCTCAAGGAGCTCACGCTCGTCGGCTATTACACGTCCGAGATCGGCGCCACGCGCGAGCTGCACCACTCCCCGGTCCCGGGCCGCTACGACGGGTGCGTCCCGCTCGCGCGGGTCGGACGCACGTGGGCGGTGTGACGCGCACCGAGCCGTACGACGCCATCGTCGTCGGCTCCGGCATCACGGGCGGCTGGGCCGCGAAGGAGCTGTGCGAGCGAGGGCTCAAGACGCTCGTGCTGGAGCGCGGCCGGCTCGTGGAGCACGGCAAGGACTACGTCACGGAGTGGCTGCAGCCGTGGCAGCTGCCGCACCGCGGCCGCGGCGAGCAGGCACTGTACGAGCGCGACTACCCCATCCAGAGCAAGAACTACGCGTTCGGCGAGACCACCCGGCACTTTTTCGTCAATGATCGCGAGCATCCGTACATCACGCCCGACGACCAGCCGTTTCGCTGGATCCGGGGTTACCAGCTCGGCGGGCGCAGCCTCATCTGGGGTCGCCTGTGCTGGCGCTGGAGCGACCTCGACTTCGCGGCGAATCTGAAGGACGGGCACGGCGTCGACTGGCCGATCCGCTACCGGGACCTGGCGCCCTGGTATGCCCACGTCGAGCGCTTCGTCGGCGTGAGCGGCGAGCGGCTCGGGCTCGCGCACCTGCCCGATGGCGAGTTCCTCCCGCCCTGGGAATTGAACTGCGCCGAACAGGTCGTGAAGCGCGGGATCGAGCGCGCCTTCCCGGGGCGTCACATGACGATCACGCGGGTTGCGAATCTCACGCAGGCACACGCGGGCCGCGGGCCGTGCCGGGCGCGGAACCAGTGCGCCCGCGGCTGCAGCTATGGGGGCTACTTCTCGAGCCTCGCCGCGACACTGCCGGCGGCGCAGCGGACCGGCAGACTCACCGTCGTCACCGACGCGATCGTGCACAGCGTGATCTACGACGAGCGCAAGGACCGGGCGACGGGCGTGCGCGTCGTCGACCGCAATACCAAAGAGACGCGCGAGTACGCCGGGCGCCTGATTTTCCTGTGCGCCTCGACCCTCGGCACGGCCCAGATCCTCCTGAACTCGAAAACCGCGCGTTTTCCAACCGGGCTCGCCAACTCGAGCGGCGAAGTGGGCCACAATCTGATGGACCACATCTCCAAAGCGGGCGCGAGCGGTACGGTGCCCGGCCTCGAGGACAAGTACGTGTACGGCCGGCGGCCCACCGGGACGTACGTCCCGCGGTTCCGCAATCTGGGCGACAAGGGCGACGGCAAGCTGGGGTTCCTGCGTGGCTACGGCATCCAGGCGGGGGCGGGTCGCGACGGCTGGATGCGTGGCGCGTCCGAGCCCGGCCTCGGAGCGGAGCTGAAACAGCGGCTGCGGGAGCCGGGCCCGTGGGAAATAACCATGCAGGGGTACGGCGAGTGCCTGCCGCGACACGAGAACTACGTCGATCTCGATCCCGAGCGGACCGACGCGTGGGGCATTCCCCTGTTGCGGGTGCACTGTGCCTGGAGCGACAACGAGCGCGCCCTGCGCGAAGACGTCAAGACCCAGTCGGCCGAGATGCTCGAGGCCGCGGGGTGCAAGAACGTGGAGACGTACGACCACGACGGGCCCCCGGGGTTCAGCGTGCACGAGATGGGGACGGCCCGCATGGGGCGCGATCCCAAGACCTCGGTCTTGAACGCATACAATCAGGCGCACGACGTGCCGAACCTGTTCGTCACGGATGGCGCGTGCATGGCGAGCTCGTCCTGCGTGAATCCGTCGTGCACGTACATGGCCCTCACCGCGCGCGCGGTAGACCACGCCGTCGGTGAGGTCACGCGCGGCAACCTGTGAGCGCGCGGTGGCCGCGGGCGCTGGTCGTGCTCACGTCGTTCCTGGCGTTGTTCGCGATCGTCGGGATCGCGCTCTACGGCCTGCCGTTCTTCTACGACTTCATGGTGCGCGACTTCGGCTGGTCGCGCGCGCAAGTCACCTCGGGTAACGCCCTCTCGAAGCTCGTCGTGGGACCGGCGTTCGGGTTTCTCGCCGGCTGGCTGGTGGACCGCTTCGGGCCACGCCGCCTGATGATCGCCGGTATCGTCATGGCCGGCGTGGCGCTCATCGGTCTGGGAGCGATCCGGTCGCTCGCCGGCTTTTATCTCTTCTACCTGTTCAACGCGCTCGGCTACGTGTGCGGTGGGCCGCTGCCGAATCAAGTCTTGCTGTCGCGCTGGTTCACGGGGGGTCGCGGTCGGGCCATGGGCGTCGCGTACCTGGGGATCGGGATCGGGGGCGCGGTCGTGCCGTTCCTGGCGGTGTGGCTGACGCGGGCGGTGGGTTGGCAGGGCGCGCTGCAGGCACTGGGAGTCTTGATCGTCATCGTCGCGCTACCGCTGGCGCTCCTCGTCAAGGAGTCACCGGAGCAAACCTCTTCCGTCCTCTCCCGACCTCTCCCGACCTCTCCCGTCCCTGCCATCGGCGCCCTCTTCCGTGCACCGTCATTTTATCTCCTGCTCGTCGGCAGCATGTGCTCGATCGCCGCGGTGGGCGGGACGAACCAGCACTTGAAGCTTTTCCTGAGTCTCGATCACGGCTATGCGCAGAGCGCCGCCGCGCAGGTGGCGTCGCTGGTGCTGGTCTCGAGCCTGGTCGGTCGACTGGGGATGGGATGGCTCGCGGATCGGATTCCGAAGAAATACGTGATGCTCCTGATCTACCTGCTCGTCGCCTCCGCCATCCCCGTGCTGTTTCTGACGGGGACACCCGCGGCGATCTACATTTTTGCCGTCGTGTTCGGGATCGGGCTGGGGGGCGAGTATATGGTCATTCCCCTGATGGCCGCCGAGCTGTTCGGCGTGCAAGTGCTCGGTCGGGTCATGGGGATCGTGCTCGCGGCCGATGGCGTGGGCGAAGCGGTCGCCCCCTGGCTCGTCGGGCGGATGCGCGACGCGGCCGGGAGCTACGCGTCCGGCTTCGCGGCGCTGATCGGCTGTGCGCTGGTGGGCGCGGTCGCGATTGTCTTCTTACCCCGGGGGTCCTCACCCCCTGTCCCCCTTGAGTCCTCACCCCCTGTCCCCCTTGAGTCCTCACCCCCTGTCCCCCTCTCCCTTCGGGAGAGGGGGAACTAATGACCATCTTTCGTGCCCCCTCTCCGGAACGGAGAGGGGGACAGGGGGTGAGGACGTGAATATCGGCGTCATCATGAACGGCGTCACCGGGCGCATGGGATTGAACCAGCACCTGGTGCGCTCGATTCTCGCGATCCGGGAGCAGGGCGGCATCGCGTTGCCGAGCGGCGATCGGCTCGTCCCCGACCCGATCCTGGTGGGGAGAAACGCGGCGAAGCTGCGGGAGATCGCGACGGCCCACCGCCTCACCCGTGTCTCGACCGACTTGGACGCGTGCCTCGCGAACGCGGCGGACACGATCTACTTCGATGCCACGGTCACGAGCCTCCGGGTCGACCACGTGCGCCGGGCGATCGCGGCGGGGAAGCACGTCTACTGCGAGAAGCCGCTCGCTGCCACCACGGACGAGGCACTCGAGCTCGCGAGCTTGGCCAGCCGTCGGGGGGTCAGGCACGGCATCGTCCAGGACAAGCTGTTCCTGCCGGGCATCCGCAAGCTCAAGCGGCTCGTCGACGGCGGATTCTTCGGGCGCATCCTGAGCGTGCGCGGCGAGTTCGGCTACTGGGTGTTCGAGGGTGAGGGCGAGCCGGCGCAGCGACCGTCGTGGAATTATCGCAAGGAAGAGGGCGGCGGGATCATCCTCGACATGTTCGCCCACTGGCGCTACCTGCTCGACCACACCTTCGGGCCGGTCACCGCCGTGCAGTGCACCGCCGCCCGGCTCATCCCCGAGCGCGTGGACGAGCAGGGCCGCCGCTACGCCGCGACGGCCGACGACGCCGCGTTCGCCACGTTCAAGCTGGGCGGCCCGGCCGGAGAGATCCTCGCCCAGTTCAACTCGTCATGGGCGGTGCGCGTCTACCGCGACGACCTGTTGCAGATCCAGGTGGACGGCACCGAGGGGAGCGCCGTGGCCACGCTGCGCGACTGCAAGATCCAGCGTCGCGCCGACACGCCGCGCGCCGTGTGGAACCCCGACGTGCCCAATCCGCTCGACTTCTACGCCTCCTGGCACGACGTCCCTGACGACGAGCCGTTCGACAACGCGTTCAAAGTGCAATGGGAGATGTTCCTGCGGCACGTCGCGACCGGCGCCGCGTTTCCACACGACTTCGCCGAGGGAGCGAAAGGGGTGCAGCTCGCGGAGCTCGCGCTGCAGTCGTGGCGCGAGCGGTGCTGGGTGGACGTGCCGGATCTTGGGTCCTCACCCCCTGTCCCCCTCTCCTTTCAGGAGAGGGGGAACTCGGGGGATGCTCTTAGTCCCCCCTCTCCCGAAGGGAGAGGGGGACAGGGGGCGAGGACGGGCCGGAGCCGCGCGCCTGCGGGCAAGGTCATACGCCTTCCCCTGGCCGACGGTAGCGTCGACCCGTACACGCTGCACGCGCCGCGTGTGTGGCCGGTGCCTGCCGAGCCGATTCGGTGCCGCGTGGCCTACGCGGCCGCGCACGTCGTGAGCGATCCCCGGGCGAGCGACTGTGTCGACTGGGACGCCACGCTCGCTTATCGCCGTCACCTGTGGTCGCTCGGATTGCGCGTCGCCGAGGCGATGGACACCGCGCAGCGCGGCATGGGGCTCGACTGGCCCGCCGCGCGCGAGCTGATCCGCCGGTCGCTCGCCGAGGCCCGCGCCACGGGTGGCGCCATCGCCTGCGGCGCCGGCACCGATCAGCTCGATCCCGCCGACGCGGTCGCCGTCGCCGACGTGCAGCTCGCCTACGAGGAGCAGGTCGGCTACGTGGAGGAGCTGGGAGGGCGCGTGATTCTCATGGCGAGTCGCGCGCTGGCACGCGCGGCCCGCGGGCCAGAGGACTACGCGCGCGTCTACGGCGCGATCCTCCGGCAAGTGAGCCGCCCTGTGATCCTGCACTGGCTCGGCGACATGTTCGATCCCCAGCTCGCCGGCTACTGGGGCACGTCCGACCTCGACAAGGCGACGGATGCCTGCCTCGCGATCATCTGCGAGCACCGCGCCAAGATCGACGGGATCAAGATCTCCCTGCTCGACGCGGAGCGCGAGGTGGCGCTGCGCCGCCGCCTCCCGGGCGGTGTGCGCCTGTACACGGGCGACGATTTCAACTACCTCCAGCTGATTCTGGGCGATGCGCGGGGTCACAGCGACGCGCTGCTCGGCATATTCGACGCGATCGCCCCCGCCGCCGCGGCGGCGCTGCAGGCGCTCGATCGCGACGACGTGCCGGCCTATCGCGCGGCGCTCGAGCCCACGCTGCCGCTGGCGCGGCACATCTTCGCGGCCCCGACCCACGCCTACAAGACCGGCATCGTGTTCCTCGCGTACTTGAACGGCCACCAACCGCACTTCCGCATGCTCGGCGGCGCGGAGAGCTGGCGTTCGGTGCCGCACCTCGCGGAGCTGTTCCGGCTCGCGGACGCGGCTGGACTGCTCGTGGACCCCGATGGCGCGGTGGTTCGGATGCGGCGGGTGCTGGCGCTCGCGGGCGTCGAGTGATCGACCGCCTCAGCTTCAATCAGATCACCGCGGAGCGGGCGAGTCTCAAGCAGGTCGTGGAAGCCTGCGCCCGGCACGGCGTGCCGTACCTCGCCGTGTGGCGCCACAAGCTCGCCGACGCCGGTGTGAAGGCGGCAGCCTGCCTGCTGCGCGACGCGGGAGTCCGCGTCTCGAGCGTGTGCCGCGGTGGGATGTTCCCGGCGACGACAGCCGAGGAGCGGTCGGCGCGGGTCGAGGAGAACCGGCGTGCGGTGGACGAGGCGGCGGCCCTCGGCGCGGAGGTGCTGGTGCTGGTGTGCGGAGCGGCGCCTGACAAAGACATCGGCGCGGCGCGCCGCATGGTGGCGGACGGCATCGCGCAGCTCGTCCCCTATGCGAGCGAGCGCGGCGTGCGGCTCGGCATCGAGCCGATGCACCCGGGATTCGCGGCCGAGCGCTCTTGCATCACGACACTGCGCGAGGCGCGCCGTGTCGCCGAGGGGCACGACGCGGCGACCGTCGGTGTGGTGGCCGATACGTATCACCTCTGGTGGGACCCCGAGCTGTACGATGAGCTGTCGCGGGCCGCCGGGCGGCTGGTCGGGTTTCACGTCTCCGACTGGCTCGTCCCCGTGCACGACATCCTGATGAATCGCGGGATGATGGGGGACGGCGTGATCGAGCTGCGGCGGATTCGCGCAGCCGTCGAGGGCGCGGGCTACGCCGGCCCCATCGAGGTCGAGATCTTCAACGAAGCGGTGTGGAGTATGCCGCTCGACACGCTGCTGCCGTTGGTCAAGGAGCGTTTTCTCTCATGCGTGTAGTCCTCACCCCCTGTCCCAGTCTCCCTATCAGTCCTCACCCCCTGTCCCCCTCTCCCTTCGGGAGAGGGGGGACTCAAGGCCGTCCGTCGGGACAGGGGGTGAGGACGCAAATCGAGGAACTAGAGGACGCAAAATCGAGGAACTATGAGAACGATTCGACTCGGGTGCATCGGTGCAGCGATGATCGGGCTCTCCACAGTCGCTGCTCGGCCTTTCGACGCCCAAGGGGTCCCCGTCGGCGCCCACGACATCGCTGGCGTGGTCACTGGCCCCAACGGGCCCGAAGCGGGCGTGTGGGTGATCGCCGAAACGCACGATCTGCCGACCACGTTCGTCCGCATCGTCGTGACCGACGATCAGGGGCGCTACCTGATACCCGATCTGCCCAAGGCGACGTACGCCGTGTGGGTACGCGGCTACGGCCTGGTCGATTCGCCCCACGTGCCGGCCGCTCCGGGCAAGACGCTGAACCTCACGGCGGTGATCGCGCCCAACCCGCGCGCGGCGGCGCAGTACTACCCGGCGGGGTATTGGTTCTCCCTGATCCACGTGCCCGAGCCGCGTGAGTTCGCGGCGACCGGCTCCGACCCGAATGGGATGTCGCCCAACGTGAAGAGCCAGGCCGAATGGCTCCGGATTCTCAAGTCCGGTGGCTGCTGGTCCTGCCATCAGTTGGGGAGCAAGGGGACGCGGGAGATTCCTGAGGCGTTCCGGTCCCTTCCGACCTCGGCGGCCGCGTGGGAGCGGCGGCTGCAATCTGGGCAGGCCGGCGCGAACATGATGGGTACCCTGAGCCAGCTGGGCGCGCAGCGGGCGCTGGCGATGTTCGCGGACTGGACCGACCGGATCGCGGCGGGCGCAGTGCCGCCCACGCCGCCCCGGCCCCAGGGCGTGGAGCGTAACGTGGTCATCACCGAGTGGGACTGGGCGGACCCGCAGGCGTATCTGCACGACGAGGTTTCGACCGATCGCCGCAATCCGACGCTCAACGCCAACGGCTCGCTGTACGGATCGCTCGAGCTCTCCGCCGACTATCTGCCGGTGCTCGACCCGGTGCGCAACGCCACCAGCCGCGTCCCGCTCACGGTGCGCGATCCGGCTACCATGCCGGCCGCGGGGTCGCAGCCGTTCCAGCCGTCAGCCTACTGGGGCAGCGCCGCGATCTGGACCAGCAAGGCCAACGTGCACAACCCGATGTTCGACGAGCGCGGCCGGGTGTGGCTCACCGCCACCGTGCGCCCGCCCGACAACCCGTCCTTCTGCAAGGCGGGGTCGAGCCATCCATCGGCCAAGCTGTTTCCGGTGAATCGCGCCGGACGTCACCTCGCCATGTACGATCCCAAGACGGGCAAGCTCACGCACATCAGCACCTGCTTCTCGACCCACCACCTGATGTTCGCGGAAGATGCCAACCGCACGCTCTGGACTTCGGGAGGTGGCCCGGTCGTGGGCTGGCTGAACACGAAGCTGTTCGACGAGACGGGCGATGAGGAGAAATCTCAGGGCTGGACGGCCCTGATCCTCGACACCAACGGCAACGGCAAGCGCGACCCGTACGTCGAGCCCGATCAGCCGGTCGATCCCACCAAAGACAAACGCATCACGGCCGGCTTCTATGCGGTCGCACCGGCGCCCGACGGCTCGATCTGGGCCACTTCGCTGTACTTCCCGGGTGCGGTCGTGCGTCTCAACCCGGGATCGCATCCCCCCGAGACGGCGCTCGCGGAATTGTACGAGTTGCCGCTCACGCCGTCGGGTGAGCCAGTTGAGGGGTTCTCACCGCGCGGCGGCGATGTGGACCGCAACGGCGTCTACTGGACGGCGCTCGCGAGCGGACATCTCGCCAGCTTCGATCGCAGGAAGTGTAAAGAGCCCCTCAACGGCCCGAAGGCCACGGGCCAGCATTGCCCCGAAGGGTGGACGTTTTACCCGGAGCCGCTGCCACAGCTCCAGGGCGTGACCACACCGGGGAGCGCCGAAGCGAGCTATTACACCTGGGTCGATCAGTTCGGGACGCTCGGCTTGGGCACGAACCTGCCGATCGACACCGGCAACGGATCGGAAGGCCTGCTCGTCTTGAAGGACGGGAAATGGATCGTGCTGCGCGTTCCCTATCCGATGGGGTTCTACACGAAATGGATGGACGGCCGGATCGACGATCCCAAGGGCGGCTGGAAGGGACGTGGGCTGTGGGCGACGGTGAGCACCCGCGCGCCGTTCCACATGGAGAGCGGGAAGGGCACGACGAGCAAGGTCCTGCACTTTCAGCTGCGGCCCGATCCGCTGGCGCGATGAGGGTCCTCACCCCCTGTCCCCCTCTCTACAGGCGCGATGAGAGTCCTCACCCCCTGTCCCCCTCTCCCTTCGGGAGAGGGGGGACGATGACCCGGCGCCGGGACTTTCTGGCGAGCCTCGGCGCGTTCGCAGCGGCGGGCTCCCCGGGCTGGACCCCGGGCTTGCGCCCTGGGTCAGCAAGCCCTCTCCCTCTGACATCGGGCTCCGCCGATCGCGCGTACTGGCTCGACGCGCTGGCGCGGCTCAGCGAGCCCGTGCTGACGAACCTCGCGGAAGGGCGCTTACGCCAGCGGATGCCGGTGGAGATCGCGCCCGCGGGTCAGCCGGAGCGGCGCGACTACACGCATCTTGAGGCCGTGGGCCGGTTGCTCACGGGGATCGCTCCGTGGCTCGAGCTCGCGGACGACGGGTCGCCCGAAGCCGAGCGACGGCGGCGCTACGCCGGGCTGGCGCGGCGCGGCTTGCACGCCGCGACCGACCCCGCGTCGCCCGACTTCCTCAACTTCGCGCGCGGCCGCCAGCCGCTGGTCGACGCGGCCTTCCTGGCGCACGCGATCGTGCGAGCCCCCGGTGCGCTGTGGGAGCGGCTCGACGGCGGGACGAGACGAAACCTGGTCGCTGCCCTCAAGGCGACGCGTGTCATCGAGCCGCCACTCAGCAACTGGTTGATGTTCAGCGCGATGATCGAGGCCGCGCTGAGCATGATGGGTGAGGACTGGAATCGCACCCGCGTGGATTTCGCCCTGCGCCAGCACGAGCTGTGGTACAAGGGGGACGGGATGTACGGGGACGGGCCGCCGTTTCACTGGGATTACTACAACAGCTTCGTCATCCAACCGATGCTGCTGGACGTGATGCGTCTGGTGGGGTCGACAACGTCCGAGTGGCAGGCGCAGCGTGCGCCGATCCTGGCGCGGGCGCGCCGCTACGCCGCCATTCAGGAGCGCTTGATCTCGCCCGAGGGCACCTTCCCGCCCATCGGCCGCTCCCTCGCTTATCGGTGCGGCGCGTTCCAGCTGCTGGCGCAGATGGCCTTACGGCACGAACTGCCTGACGGTGTGAGTCCGGCGCAAGTCCGCAGCGCGCTGACGGCTGTGATGCGCCGCATGGTCGAGGCGCCGGGCACGTTCGACGCGGACGGTTGGCTCACGCTCGGATTCTGCGGGCACCAACCGCATATCGGCGAGGGGTACATCTCGACGGGCAGTCTCTACCTCTGTTCCGCCGTTCTCCTCCCGCTGGGGTTGCCTCCGACCGACGAGTTCTGGTCCGCCCCGCCCGCAGACTGGACGGCCCGCAAAGCATGGAGCGGGCAGGATCTGCCCGCGGACCACGCGATCTGAAGCCCAGTCGTTCGCACTTGGCGCGCGACTTGCGAACACACGCTTGCTACGATGGGCGCGTTTTAGGCCGTCGTCGCCGTCGGGTGGCGCGATTTAGTTCGATAAACGAACAAGATACGCGGACGCGTCTGTGCCGAATCTCCGCCGTCGGATTCGGGAAGTTTCCGTCGCCGCTGTGGACGTTGCGCAGCAGGTGTGGACTGATCGCATCTCCCCCTTTGCGATCGTCGCGCTTTTCGGGCTGTTATCCGCGCAGATCGGCAGTGCGCAGGAGCCCCAAGACTCCGTCAGCGGGGTCGTGACCAGCGTGGTGAGCGGGCTGCCGCTGCCGGGCGTGAACGTGAGCGTCAAGCACTCGAACCAGCGCACCCGGTCCAACGCGGCCGGGCGTTTTACGGTGCCAGTGTCCTCGCTCGCCGATACGCTGCATTTCTCGCTCATCGGCTATCATCCCCAGGACGTCGCGCTCGACGGACGCCGCGCGATCGACGTGCAGCTCGCGGCGCTGCCGGCCCAGCTCGAGGCGCAGGTCGTTACGGCGTACCGCCCGGCGCAGGACCGGGGCGCGGTGACCGGGGCCGTGTCGAGCGTCACCGGCGCGGACGTGGCCGATGTCCCCGTGGACAACCTCTCGAACGCGCTCCAAGGTCGGCTCTCGGGCGTGAGCGTCGTCCAGAATGCGGGCACGCCCGGGCGCGAGTCGAATATCCGGGTCCGCGCCGTCGGCACGTTCAACAACGCCGACCCGCTGTACGTCATCGACGGCGTCGTGAGCGACAAGTTCGCCTTCGACGGACTGAACTCCGAGGACGTCGCAAACATCTCGGTGCTGAAGGACGGCGCCACGGCGGCGCTGTACGGCTCGCGCGCCGCGAACGGTGTGATCCTCGTGACGACGCGACGCGGCGCGGTCAAGCCGACCGAGTTCTCCTACAACGTCACCGTGGGGGCGCAGGATGCCCCCAGGATCCCGCCCACGCTCGATGCGTATCAGCACGCCAGGACGATCAACGACTTCCTGACCTACAACAAGATCCCGACCAGCGACGTCCGCTACTACACGGATGACGAGCTGCAGTACTTCCAGACGCATTCCTGGGACTGGATCAGCGCCCTCTGGAAACGGCCGCTCGACGTGCAGCACGCGCTCAGCATCACCGGGGGTTCGGACGGCGTGCGGTACTTCCTGGGCGGCTCGTTCCTCAATTCCACGGGGTCGTTCGACAACCTGTCCTTCGGGCGCACGACCGCGCGTGGCAATCTCGATGTCGATCTGACGAGTCACCTGAAAGCCTCCGTGGATTTCAACGGCGCGCGCCAGAACCGCCACGGACCGAGCTGGACGATCGGCGATTGGAAGCAGGAGGATCTCTACAAGGCGCTGGCGCTCAGGACGCGCATGGTGCCGCCGTACCAGGACGGGCTGCCGGTCGGGAACTGGGTGGAATGGAATCCCGGCGTGGTGATTTCGAACCAGTCGGGATACGACCGGCGGCAGTGGTCACAGCTCAATGTCCGGGGCCGGCTCGAGTATCAGGTGCCGTGGGTGACCGGGCTGAGCGCGAGCCTCGCGTATTACAAGGGGTACACGGATTCTTACGAGAAGCAGTTCAACATGCCCTACGACATGACGCTCTTCAACACGTGGGGCCTGCACAATCACATCATTGGCGATTCGGCGGTCGGCATCAGGCCGCGCAGCGCCGAAGAGTTCCTGCTCACGAAGAACGCCCCCTACAACCAGTATCAGCTCAACGCGCAGGTCACCTACAAGCACGCCTTCGGGCGGCATGCGCTGGACGCGCTGTTCGTGTACGAGCAGGCGGCGAGCGATACGGGATGGGCCCAGGCGCAGCGCGACAGCTTCGTCACGGCCATCGATCAATACATCGCCGGAAGCAGCGCGCCCGAGAACCAGCGCGTGAGCGGCACCGAGGCGCGGGACGCGCGGCTCTCCTATGTCGGCTCGGTCGGTTACAGCTACGCCGACCGCTACTACCTCCAGGGCTCGTTCCGCTACGACGGCTCGGTGATCTTCGCGCCTGGGAAGCGCTGGGGACTCTTCCCCTCGGTGTCGGCGGGCTGGCGGCTCTCGCAGGAGCCGTTCTTCAAGGTGCCCTTCATCAATGAGCTGAAGCTGCGGGCCTCCTACGGCATGGTGGGCAACGACGACGTGGGCGCCTTCCAGTGGACTCAGAAGTACGTGATCACCACGGGCGCGGTCTTCACCAACCCCACCACCGGTCTCGCGCCGGGGTCGCTCGCCAACCCCGACATCACCTGGGAGAAGTCCCAGTCGTACAATGTCGGCCTCGACTCGCGCTTCTGGGACAACCGGATGAGCCTCACGTTCGACCTGTTTTCCCGCCACACCTACGATATCCTGGGAGATCGCCAGCAGGCGGTGACCGACATCTTCGGAGCGTCGCTTCCCGACGAGAACTGGGAGGTCGTCAACGGGCACGGCTTCGAGGTCGAGCTGGGCTATACCGGCGGCGCACCTCCCGAGGGTGGGGCCTTCAAGTACTACGTCCGCGGCAATTTCGGCTACGCCGCGAACAAGGTCGTAAAGTTCAACGAGGCGGCGGGTATCCGGCCGTATTTGTCGCGCATCGGCCGGCCCACCAGCGGAAACACGAGCACCGACAACCTGTGCTTCGGCTACATCGCCACCGGGATTCTGCGGACGCAGGCCGACCTGAATGCGCTACCCGCGGGGTACACGATCAACGGCCAGACGCCGCAACTCGGCATGCTCAACTACAAGGACCTGCGGGGTGATGGGACCGGCAACGATGCTCCCGACGGCAAGATCACCTCTTCCGATCAAGCCTGGCTCTGCGACTACGCGACCAGCGACCGCACGAGCCCGCCGATCACCTACGGCCTCAGCTTCGGGTTTGCGTGGAAGGGCTTGAGCCTGGACGGGTTGCTATCCGGTGGCGCCGGCAACAAGCTGATGATGCAGGCGGACGGCCGGGCCATCCAGGGACGCGCCGAAGAGTCGTCGTACGGCTACTGGGCGGACCACTGGACGCCCGACAATCCCGACGCCGCCTATCCCGGGTACTTCGGCACAGGCTACAAGACGACCTACCCCCAGTCCACGTTCTGGCTGCGGGACGGGTCGTTCCTCCGACTCAAAGCGCTCACGGTCTCATACGGCCTGCCCCAACACATCGCCCGCGTGATGGGTCTCGCGGGCGCACGGGTGTATCTCACCGGCACGAACCTGCTGCTCCTCATTGACCACGTGGGCGATTGGGGATTCGACCCGGAGATGAGCAACATCCGGGCGTATCCCCTGATGCGGACGTTCACGCTGGGCATGAGCGCCAACCTGAGGAGGACCGTCCAATGATCCTCTCCAAAGGAACCGCGCTCGTCGCCCTGAGCCTGACACTGGGTGGCTGCAACAACCTCCTCGACCTGCAGGACCCGGCGGCCGTCAATGAGACGCAGGTGTGGAACGACTCTGCGCTGGCGGACGCCTACGTCAACCGGATATACGCCGACAACCTGCCGGGCTGGACCACGGGAGACGCCACCACGTCCGACGAGTCGCCCGGGGGCACCGACCAGCTGTACGGACAGCTGACCGCGAGCTCGGTGGACTATTGGCCCTACGGACCGATTCGTCGCATCAACATCCTCCTCGCCAACATCGATCGCGGCACGCTCGACACGGCGCGGACGAAGCAGATGAAGGGCGAAGCCTACTTTTTCCGTGCCTGGCGCTATTGGGAAATGGTCAAGCGCTACGGCGGCGTGCCGCTCGCGCTCGTGGCGCAGAACCTCACGGACTCGCTCAACCTGCCGCGCAGCCCCACGTCCGTGTGCATGACACAGATCCTGTCCGATCTCGATCAGGCCATCGCCCTGTTGCCGCAGATCAGCGTGGGCGCGGCGAACGACGGGCACCTGCACAAGGGCACGGCCCTGGCGCTGAAGGGGCGGGTGCTGTTGTACTACGCGAGCCCGCAGTTCAACCGCCCCACGCCGGACATGCAGCGGTGGCAGACCGCGTACGACGCGAACCTCGCGGCGCGGGACTACCTCGCGGCCCACGGCTTCGGCCTTTACCCCAGCTTCGAACAGCTGTGGTTCGTGGACATGAATCCCGAGGCGATCTTCGTGCGCCGCTACTCGTATCCCGTGAGCACGCACAACTGGCAGGCGGCGACGCGGCCGCTCGACGAATCGCAGAACGCGACCGGCGCCAATCG
>DATDFC010000175.1:0-7157 GCA_036522815.1 Gemmatimonadales bacterium
CGACGCCCCGCCGGGCGTCAGCGCCGCGCGGGCGAGCGGGGCGAGCAGCAGGACCAGGCCGAGGTTCGTGTTGGACGGCGCCCAGCGGGCCGTGGCTTCGACGGCGGCGTGGATGGTCGCGCCGAGGGACCGCTCTG
The DNA here is from genome assembly GCA_036522815.1 of Gemmatimonadales bacterium. Taxonomy (GTDB): domain Bacteria; phylum Gemmatimonadota; class Gemmatimonadetes; order Gemmatimonadales; family GWC2-71-9; genus AG41. The sequence continues at coordinate 138 of DATDFC010000175.1, forward strand.
CGGCGGCGGTGAGGGCGGGCCCGATGGCCGCGGCGCTCGCGAGAAAATCCTCGTAGCTCGCGTCCCGGAAGCCCGCGAACGGGGAGACGTTCCCGGGTTTGGGGGCGCTCACCTCGAGCAGGCAGGCGAGCTGGGCGGCGGCGGCCACCTGGGCCGCCCCCCACGTACCACTCACCGTCGTGCCAGGCGCCCGACCAGCAACTCGACGATCGCCGCGGCGACGTCGAGCGACGTCGCCTCCTGCAGGCCGCGCCATCCGGGAATCCCGTTCACCTCCACGACGTACACGGTGCCGTCGCGCGCGGGCAGGAGATCGACGCCCGCATAGTCCGCACCCACCGCGTGAGCCGCGGCGAGGGCCAGCTCCGTCTGCTCGGGCTCGAGCGTCACCGCCCGCGCGCGCCCGCCACGCGCGAGATTGGTTTTCCAGCCCGGCGCGCTCCGCTCGATCGCGCCGATCACGCGGCCACCTACCACGAAGGCCCGCACGTCGCAGCCACCGTGATCGATCGTCCGCTGGACATAATATACGCCGCGCAGCGTTTCCAGCGTGCGGAACACGCGGAACGCCATCTCCTCGTCGGTCACACGCACCATCCCGAGCCCCATCGAGCCGAACAGCGGCTTCACGATCACGTCGCCCAGCGCGCGGAACGCCGCCAGCGCCGCATCCGCGCTCTCGCACACGACGGTTTCCGGCACGCGCAGCCCCGCCTGCTCGAGCAGCGCCGTGGTCCACAGCTTGTCCACCGTGCGCTCGATGGTGCGCGGGGAATTGACCACCGGGATGCCGCGCTCTTCCAGCGTGTGGAGCGCGTCTACCCGGAAGACGATCTGCTCGAGCGAGCCGGCGGGGATGATACGCGCCAGCACTGCCGCACACGCGCCCAGATCGTCGCCGCCCGCGGCGATACCGGTAGCAGCGCCTCGCCCGAGGTGCGCCACCAGCGCCTCGTAGGGCAGCACTCGCCCTTCGTACCCCCGCTCGGCGAGGGCGCGGCACAACTGGTCGGTATGCCACCCCTGCCGCGCCGAGAGGATCGCGACGCGCACCGCGCCGAGGTTCACGTCCCGAGCAACGATGCGCGCAACACGTCGGGGTTCACGTGTCCCGCGTGGTACGTCTTCCCGCTCCCCGTGCTCGTCAGCCACACTTCGGCGGGGCTGAACAGCAGCGGGTCGATCTTGTAGAAGTCGTTGTTGTAGCGCTTGAAGATGTCGTAGAACGGCGTGCCGTAGTCGCGCGACGCCGCGGCCGGCACTTTGGGGACGAGCTCCGCCAGCTCCGCGTCGTCCGCGTTCACGGTGTAGCGCGCCTGGCCGCCGTACAGGATGCAGTCGTTGGTGCGGCCGATCGCGCGCAGGTCGTTCTTGGCAACCGGCGCCAGCGGTGCCGTGCCGACCCCGCTCACGATCTTCGTCACGTCGAAGCCGAGCGTGTCCATCTTGTGCAGCCCCGTCTCCAGGATGCGGGCGGCAATCTGGACACCGCCGGCGAGGCTCGCCGTGGGCGCCACCACGAAGGTGAGCTGGCTCGGCGTGAGCCGCGCCTTTTCTGCCACCCAGGCGACGACTTCGTCCGTCGGCGCGGCGCGCGTCTCGAGCACCAGGACCCCGCGAGCCGCCGTCTCCGCATAACGCAGCTTCCCGAACAGCTCCTTCTCGACTCGCGCGTGCGCTCGCAGCGGCCCCGAGCCCATCGCGAAGTACTTACCCACCTGGATCGCCCACCCGGCGTACTGCGACGCCATACAGGCGACCGCGGGATGATCCGTCCACACCCGGACGCCGGGCCACGTGTCGCCGCCCAGGGCGACCGGCGGGTACGCGATGTCGGCGAGCCCGCCCATGCAGATCTCGGCCAGCGCCCGCCCCGCACCGTACCCCCCCGGCGTGTCGATGCCGGCGTCGATCACCCGCGCGCCCCCCGCGAGCATGCGCGCGGTGACGCGCAGCTCGACGGCGTTTGCCGCCATGGCGTCGGCGATGCGCCACGCCCGCTCGTTCAAGCCCAGGCCGGTCTCGCTCACTCCCCCACCCATTGCAGCAGCTCTCCTCTTCCCAGCTCGGCCAGGTCGCCCGAGTAGCGCGCGTAGCGTCCCGTCACCTGCGCCGGGGCCACGTCGACCCGGCAGCGGGCTCCCAAGTAGCGCAGCAGCAGCGCGACGTGAGGGGGCCGATACGTGCACGCGTAGCGGAAGGTGGCCGGCCGCTCGACGTCGCCCAGGGCGACGATCGATCCCCGCTTCAAGAATCGCCCCGTGCCCGGGCCCGCCTTCCCGAACACCACGACGGTGCCCGCGATCATGCCCTTCCCCGTCCCCCGTCCGCCGTTCCCTGTCACGACGAGCAGTCCCCGCCGCATCCGTGCGCCCGCCTCGTCGCCCACAGTGCCGCGCACGATGATCTCGCCGCCGCTCATACCGCGCGCCGCTCCCGGCAGCGTGCCTCCGGTGTTGTCGCCGGCGTTGCCGTGCACGTCGATCCGTCCGCCCGACATCGCGGCGCCCAGATCCCGGCCGACGCTACCCTCGATGAGCAGCTCGCCTCCAGCCATGCCCGTCCCGATCGCCTCGATCCGCCGGCAATCGCCCTCGAGCCTGACGACGTTCGCGCGCGCGCCCCGGACCCGGAAGAACTCGCCGAGCGTCGCCGCACGGCCGGCGTGTATGACCGGCAACGCGGCTATGCCCGCGGCGTCGAGCCCGGCGAACCGGTCCGCGGCGATGCAGTCGGCAACGAGCGTGTGCTCCGGTGGTGTCGTCAGGGAGAGCGTCACGGCGTCGCTCATCCCACGATCTTTCGCAAGTAAAAGTGATGGGGCCCGAGCTTGCCTCCGTAATTCCCCGCCGTGATCGACTCCACACCGGGCCGGCACGCGGCGCGAATCCCGGCTCGCATCGCCGCCTCGATCGCCGGCCCGTCGATGCCGTCCAGCACGATCTCGAGCACGCTGTTCACAGCCTCCGGGAGCTGCGATGGTGTGACGGCTTTCAGCGTAGGGTCGAATGCGTCGTTCGTCGTGGCGATCATGTTGCTGTAGCGCTTCGACCCGACCTTGCTCCCGCTCCGCACCACCCCGCCCGGAAACGGCAGGATCACGCCCGGCGCGCCGGTCATGGCGGCGACGGCGGCCTCGGCGGCCGCCAACGCGGCGTCCGCATCTCGCGCGAGGATCAGAAAATTCCCGCCGCCTACGCCCTTCAGCATCCCGAACGTCTCTTCGATCAGGAACTCCCCTTCCATGACCGGGATGCGCCAGTAGCGCTTGCCGCCGATCAGCTTGCTCGCCTGGAAGCCGTCGCCGAACACGCGCAGCGCTTTTCCGACGGGCAACCGGTCCGGCGCATCGGGGAGGCCGTCGAAGCACGCGGTCGTGGGGCAGGTGAGCACCGTCTGACCGACCCGCACGATCAGCTGCTCGGGGAGGCTCGCCTTGTCCATGGTGAGAAACAGCACGCTGACCCCGGGCCGTCCGTCGGGGGTCTCGGCGTCCGAGAGCTCGCGCTCGATGCCCGCCTCACACTTGCACCCGATCACCGACGTGGCGAACCCGGTGAGCTTGACGGCCGCTTCTCTGGCCCAGCCGAGCGTCCGCCCCGTGATCACCAGGCGGGCCACGCGCATCGTGAACGCTTCGGCGAACGTGTCCTCGATGGCGACGCCGTTGATCTTCATGGCTCCGCCCCGTAATTCTCGAACGCGACGCTCGCGTAGCCGTCGAAGAAGCGTTTCACGTCCTGCGTCACGGCCCGATCGTAGTCCGGACGCACCGCCAGCCGCGCCCCCGCGGGCGCCCGGCGCAGCTGACCTTCCTCGACCACCAGCGTCCCGCCCTTGATCACACAGCGGGGTGCCGCGAACATCTTTGCCCGGTCGGCGTCCGGCGCGTACACGGTCACGTCGGCGTCCGCACCCGGGCCGAGATGTCCCTTCTGGGAGAGCCCGAGCAGCCGGGCGGGACCGGCGCGCGTGACGATCGCGATCTCGCCCAGGGTGTATTCCCGCGCCAACCCGTCCAGCAGGGCGCTCCCGGCCAACAGCTTCTGGTTCACGCCCTTGAGCCGCTCGTCGCGGTAGGCGCGGTCCATCAGGAGCCGGATCAGCTCCGGATACGAGAGGAACGTGCCCCCATTGGGATGGTCGGTCGAAAGCACCACGCGCCACGGGTCTTTGGCCAAGAGGAACAGCTCGAGCCCCACGCCCCACTGCAGCGCCGCCACCGCGGCCTTCTCCCTGTACGAATAGGGGACGATGCCGCACCCCGTCTCGAGCTCGATGTCCACGTTCACCCACTTCCGGCCGCTGCTCGCGTACAGCAAGTGCTCGACCGGGCCGTCGGCCGTGACGGTCGTGGCGGGCCCGAACATCACCTGGCCCACGTCGACGCTCACTTCGGGATGGCCGTTCACGTACTCGATCACGTTCTTCGCGGCCGACGTCCACCGCTTCCCGCGCTCGCCGCCGTAACTGTGAAACTGGAGGTGGGTGAAATGCGCGCGCCGGCCCGCGAGCGCCCGCATCGACTCGAGCGTGGTCGCGGCGTTGCCGGGCTGGCCCAGGTTGTTACAGTGGATGTGGACCGGATGAGGGAGGGCGAGCGCCTGCGCCGCCCCCGCCAGGGTCTCGAGGATCTTCCGCGGCGTGACGGCACTCGACCCTACGGCATCATCGATCCCGCCCACGTTGCGGCCGCCGTCCTTCCACACGGCAACGCCGCCTGGATTCACGATCTTGATCGCGTACGCGCGCGTGACGCCCAGCAGCCAGCCGGCGTAGTCGCGCGCCCGCGCGGGCTCCCCTGCCGCGATCTGCCGCAGCAGATAGTCGTCGTTGCCGAGCAGCACATAGAAGCCCGAGTCGATGAGCGGCGTGTCGTCGAGCTCGGCGTGCGCGTGTCGCGCGGCAAGCGGGGCGACCGCGGCCTCCATCGCGGTGGTGTAGCCGAGCCCGGCGTAGCGATATCCTGTGGCGAACGTGCTCGGCACCGTCCCGCCCGTGCCGGACCGGGGCGGCGGGCCGTCCGCCAGGCGCGGTGCGGGCACGGGATCGGCGGTGTGCTCCTCCGGCAGCAGGCGCCTGGCGTGATTCACGCTCGACCCGGCGACGTGCGCGTGGATGTCTACGCCGCCGGGCATCACCACCATCCCATGGACGTCGAGACGCGGCGCGCCCGCGGGCAGCTCTGCCACGATGCGGTCGCCCTCGATGCACACGTCTCGCACCACGCCGTCCACTCCGTTCGCGGGATCGTACACCGTGGCACCGGTGAGCCGCAGCCGGTTGGGAGTCGTCACGCGCCGGCCTCCAGCCGCTCCCGCAGCGCGCGTACGGTGGCCGCCGCGCTGCGCACGTTCTCCCCGTCCAGTGCCGGCCGCAGCGGCAACGGCACGTCGTCCATGCGAAACGCGGTACCACCCTCGTGGATGCCCGCCATCCCCGTGTCCACCGCCACGACGGGTGTCCAACCCGCGGCGCTCGCCCGCGGCCCGAGCGCGACCGTGGCCACGCCGCCGAGCCCCCGCGCGACGGACTCGGGCACCGTCGCCGGCGCGCCGATCACGAGCGCCGCGTCCACCTCCCCCACCGCAAGCCGCTCGGCTGCCCCCGCGTGCGGCCGGTACGTGGGGTACCCGCGCCCGAAGTCCACCGCGAACGGGAACCCCGTCTGCCACGTGAGCACCGCGTCGGCGCCGGCCCGGTTGCCGCCGCCCCGGAGCATCGAAAGGGCGCAGCGCGTGGGGCCGTTGAGCACCTGCGCCAGCGCGATGAGCGCTTCGGCGCGATCCGGGTCCGCGGGCGTCGGGCCCGGCTCCGCGTCGGCTACGAGCGCCACGTAGCGCGCCGTGGTCATCTCGTGCACCAGGGCGATCGCCGGCGCGAGCGGCCCGTTGCCTCCCACAGACCGCCCCTGGAGCATTGCGCGCATGGCCCCGAGCGCGTCGACCTCACCGTCGGGCGGGATCGCCACGCGTCCGTCCGCGTCCGCCGGCCCGCGCGCCTCGCCCACGTCCACCGCGATCACGCGGCGGCTCTTTCGCCCGGCGGGTGCGGCGAGGCCCACGCGATCGATGACGTAGCGCGCATTGAAACGGGGGTAGCGCGCGCCCGGGTCGACGCCCCAGAACACCACGAGATCGGCGCGCTGGCGCAGCTCGCCCAGCGTCGCACCCGCGCGCCCCCGGCGCTGCGCGGCGAGCACTCCCGGGGCGGCCGTGCTCGCCAGGCTGTCGATCGCGCCCTTCAGCCGATCGGCGATGGCGACGGCGTCGCGTTGCACTTCGCAGGAAATGTCCCCCGCGAGATAGACGAGCGGGCGCCGTGCGTCTCTGAGGAGCGTCGTCGCCTCGCCCAAGGCACGCTCGAGGCTCCCGGCGCGGCCACGGACCCGCACCGCGTCCGGGACCTGCCCGTCCCCGAACCACGCCGCGCCCAGGGCACATGCCCGCTGTGCTTCCGTGAGACGGCCGCGCTGCACCACGACCGTGATGTCGTCGCAGGCGCAGCCGCAGCCGAGGCAGGTGACGTGCTCGACGGTCCGCGCGGCGGTGGTCACGCGAGCCGCTCCGAGCGTGCTTCGAGGGAGTGGTACAGAGTGCGGGCCCGGGCGACGAGCGCTGCCCGACACGCGGCCACGGTGTCCCCGCGCGCGAACACGGTACAGATAGGATGGCCCCGCCCGATGGGCTCGCCCGGCGGGGGCACGTCGCGTACGTCGTCGTCTTCCAGCCAGCGCGCTGTGTCGTCCGGGGCCACGTCGTCTCGAGCGTATACGATCCCTTTCCCCCACACATCCGCCGGACCGCGGTCGGCAAGCTCCCCGTCGGGGAGCTCCCCGGCACAGGCGCGCGCGTGCACCTGGAAGATCGAAATCCCCCACGCCCGCTCGACGAGCTCCATCGACGCGCAATAGCGCGGGTTCACCTCGACGGCGTAGGGCACGGCGCCGCGAGCGACGAAATCGAGGCCGTTGACGCCCACGAGGCCAAACGCCTCGGTGACGGCGGTCGCGAGGCGGCA
>DATDFC010000176.1:0-15698 GCA_036522815.1 Gemmatimonadales bacterium
CGGCGCGCGAGGCCGCCTGGCTCGTGCCGGTCCCGCTCGGCGCCGGCCGACTGCGCCGGCGCGGCTACAACCAGAGCGAGCGCCTGGCGCGCGCCCTGAGCCGCCGCTGGAACCGCCCCGTCGTGGAGCTGCTCGTCCGGACACGGGAGACGGGCACACAAACGGCGTTGACACCCGAGGCGCGGCTGGCGAACGTGGCGGGGGCGTTCCAAGTGCGGAACGGGGAGTGCGGAGTGCGGAATGAAGGCGCTCACGCAAACTCCGCACTCCGCATTCCGCACTCCGCACTAGAGCGTCCACTGATCCTTGTCGACGATGTGTTCACCACCGGCGCGACGCTCGCCGAGGCGGCGAGGGCGTTGGAGCGCGCCGGCGCCCGCACGGTGCTGGCCGTGACCTTCGGCCGGGCGCTCGTGCCGGTGCCGCTGGGCGCCGGACGGCTGCGCCAGCGCGGCTACAACCAGAGCGAGCGCCTGGCGCGCGCCCTGAGCCGGCGCTGGAACCGCCCCGTCGTGGAGCTGCTCATCCGGACCCGGGAGACCGGCACCCAAACGGCGTTGACACCCGAGGCGCGGCTGGCGAACGTGGCGGGGGCCTTTAGAACGCGGAACGCGGAAGGCGGAACGCGGAACGAAAGGCCAGATGACTGTTCCGCGTTCCGACTTCCGAGTTCCGCGTTCCAGCGGCCGCTCGTTCTGGTAGACGATGTGTTCACCACCGGCGCGACGCTCGCCGAGGCGGCGAGGGCGTTGCAGCGCGCCGGCGCCCGCACGGTGCTGGCCGTGACCTTCGGCCGGGCGGTCGTGCCGGACTTCACCTAGGGGAGAGCAATGGCAGTGCGTGTGGGGATCAACGGGTTCGGTCGCATCGGGCGCAACGTACTGCGCGCCGCGGTGCTCATGAAGCAGCAGGCGCTCGAGTTCGTGGCGGTGAACGACATCACCGACACCACGACGCTGGCGCATCTCTTGAAGTACGACTCCGTCCACGGGCGCTTCCCCGGAACGGTCGAGGCGCAGGGTGACGCGCTGGTCGTCAACGGCAAGCCCATCAAGGTGTCGGCGATCAAGGAGCCCGAGAAGCTGCCGTGGAAGGCGCTGGGGGTGGAGCTGGTGCTCGAGAGCACCGGGCGGTTCACCAGTCGACCCGATGCGGAGAAGCATCTGGCAGCCGGTGCCAAGAAGGTCGTGATCTCGGCACCCGCCAAAGGCGAGGACATCACGATCGTCATGGGGGTCAACCATCAGAAATACGACCCCGCGAAGCATGGCATCCTGTCGAACGCCTCATGCACCACGAACTGTCTCGTGCCGGTGGTGAAGGTGGTGCTCGACAACTGGGGCTTCAAGCACGGGTTCATGACGACGATCCACAGCTACACGAACGATCAGCAGATCCTCGATCTGCCGCACAAGGATCTGCGCCGTGCCCGCGCCGCCGCGCTCAGCATCATCCCCACGACCACCGGCGCCGCCAAGGCGACCAGCCTCGTGATCCCGGAAGTGAAGGGGAAGATCGACGGCATCTCGCTGCGCGTGCCTACGCCCGACGTGTCGATCGTGGAGCTGACGGCGGAAGTCGAGAAGAAGACGACCAGCGAGGAGGTAAACGCCGCCTTCAAGCAGGCCGCCCGCTCCAGCCTCAAAGGCATTCTCGACGTGAGCGACGAGCCACTGGTCTCGACGGATTACATCGGCAGCTTCTACTCGAGCGTGGTGGACGCCCTGTCGACGGCCGTGATCGACGGCACGTTTCTGCACGTGTCGTCGTGGTACGACAACGAGATGGGCTACTCCGCGCGCTGCGTGGATCTGCTCGCCTACATCGCCGGCAAGTGAAAAAGCGCAGCCTGCGGGACCTGCCGCCCGCGGCGCTGGACGGCAAGCGGGCGCTGGTTCGAGTCGATTTCAACGTGCCCTTCACGAACGGCGCCGTCACGGACGACACCCGCATCCGCGCCGCGGCTCCCACGATCGCGTACCTGCGCGAGAAGGGCGCGCGCGTGGTGCTGCTGTCGCATTTCGGCCGTCCCAAGGGCCCCGACCCGAAGTCGTCGCTCAAACAGATCGTGCGCGACGTCGAGCGCGTCCTGGGAACGCCCGTCGAGTTCATCCCCGATCCCGCCACGGGCGTCGCCGCCACGCGGCGGCTGCCGCGCGGCGGGGTGGCCCTCGTCGAGAACACGCGCTTCTGGCCGGGGGAAGAGACCAACGACCCCGCCTTCGCCCAGACGCTGGCCGCCCTGGGTGACTTCTACGTGAACGACGCGTTCGGGTCGGCCCATCGGGCGCACGCCTCCACCGCGGCGGTGGCGCGTCTGCTGCGGCCCGCCGTGACGGGGTTCCTGATGGAAAAGGAGCTCCGCTACCTGGGTGAGGCGCTGGACCAACCCAGGCGACCGTTCGTCGCGGTGCTCGGCGGCGCCAAGATCTCGGGGAAGATCGACGTCATCCAGGCGCTGCTGCCCAAGGTGGACGAGATCCTCGTCGGCGGCGCGATGGCGAACACGTTTTTCCTCGCGATCGGCTTTCAGGTCGGCGGGTCGCTGGTGGAGCGCGACAAGGAAGACGTCGCCAAGCGGCTCCTCGCCAGGGCCGGCGCCAAGCTGATCCTGCCGCGGGGCGCCGTCGTGGCGCCCAGTCTCGCGCGCGCCGCCGAACGGCGGGAGGTGACGAGCGATCACATTCCAGCCGACTGCGCCGTCTTCGACATCGATCAGCCCACCCGACTCGACTTCCGCGCCCGGATTCTGAAAGCCAAGACGGTGTTCTGGAACGGCCCCATGGGCGTGTTCGAAACGCCGCCGTTCGACGAGGGCACCCGCGCCATCGGGGACGCGCTGATCGAGGCCGGAAAGCGCGGCGCCACGACCATCGTGGGCGGCGGGGACTCGGCCGCCGCCGTCGCGGGGCTCGAGGACAAGCTCAGCCACGTGTCGACGGGCGGCGGCGCGTCGCTCGAGTTCCTCGAGGGCAAACCCCTCCCGGGCGTCGCCGCCCTGGAGGACGCGTGAGGCGGCTGCTGTTCGCCGCCAACTGGAAGATGCACCTCGGCCCGGACGACGCCCGCGGCTACGTGAAGACCTTCCGTGCTCGCTACAACCGGCGCGACGACCGCGACGTCTGGTTTTTCCCGCCCGCGGTGTCGGTCGAAGCCGCCGCGCTGGCGGTGCGCGAGCGCGGCGATCTGCTCGTGGGCGCACAGGACATCTACTGGGAGCCTAAGGGCGCGTTCACCGGCGCCGTGTCCGCCCCCCTCGCCCTCCAGGCCGGAGCGCGCGCCACGCTCGTGGGCCACTCGGAGCGCCGCCACGTGTTCGCTGAGACGGACGAGGACACGCGTCGCAAGGTGGCGGCCGCCCTGGCGGCCGGACTGGTGCCGCTCTTGTGCGTGGGCGAGACCCTGGCGGAGCGCGACGCCGGACACACGCTGGCGGTGGTGGTGCGCCAGCTCGCCGGCGCGCTCTCGAGTCTCGACGGCCCGACACTCTCACGCGTGATCGTCGCCTACGAGCCGGTATGGGCGATCGGAACCGGGCGCAACGCGACGCCGCACGATGCCGCGACGGTGCATCGCGAGATCCGCGCCTGGCTGCGCGGGCGGGGCGCTTCCGCTCCCCGGGTGCTGTACGGCGGCAGCGTGAACGCCAAGAACGTCGCCGAGCTGCTGGCGGAGCACGAGCTGGACGGCGTGTTGGTGGGCGGGGCATCGCTCGATCCCGAGGGTTGGGCGCAACTTGTGCAGAGCGGCGTCGCTTAGGTAATTTCCCGGCGCGATGTACAACCTGCTGCTGTTCATCTTGGCCCTCGACGCATTGATCCTCACCACCGGGGTCCTCCTCCAGGCGGGGCAGGGCGGCGGGTTGGCGTCGCTGGGCGGCGGCGCCGGCACCGAGCAGTTCATGGGTGGCCGCCAGGCCACGACGCTGCTCACGAAGATCACCTGGTGGTGTGCCGCGATTTTCCTGTTCATCTCGCTGGTGCTCGCGGTGCTGTCGTCGAACAGCGCGGCGCCGCGCTCGGTGCTCGAAGGCAACGTCCCCGCGCCGGCCCCCGTCCAGCCCACGCCGCTGCCGCTGCCGACGACGCCACCGCCGCAGGGCGCGCCGCAACCCTCCAACAAGACGCCGCCCCATCGCTGACCGTCGCCCGGCTTACGTGCTGCTCGAGGACGGCGCCTGGTTCCCCGGCACCGCACCGATCGCGTTCGAGTGCACCTGCGCCGAAGTGGTTTTCACCACGAACCTCTCCGGGTACCAGGAAGTCTTCACCGACCCGTCGTATCTCGGTCAGATCGTCGTGATGACGGCGCCGATGATCGGGAATTACGGGATCAATCCCGACGATGTGGAATCGGACCGGCCGCGCGTGGCGGGGGTGGTGGTGCGCGAGCTCTCCGTGAAGCCGTCCAATTGGCGGGCGACGGGGACGCTCGCGGAGTGGCTCGCGACGGCACGCGTGCCGATCGTCGCCGACGTGGATACGCGCCAGCTCACGCGCCACATCCGCTCCAAGGGAGCGATGCGCGGCGCGGTGGCGCTGGGCGAGCAGCCGAGCGACGAGGTGCGCGCCGCGCTCGCGGCCAGCCCCTCGATGGATGGCCTCGACCTCGCGACCCACGCGACCATCGGCGCCGAGTACCACGAGGGGCCGCCCGACGCGCGCCATCACATCGTCGCCTACGACTACGGGATGAAGCGCAACATCCTGCGGCTGTTCGTGAAGCACGGGTGCCGCGTGACCGTGGTCCCCGCCGGCACGCCGGCGGGCCGCATCCGCGAGCTCGACGCCGCTGGCCTGTTTCTCTCGAACGGCCCGGGCGATCCGGCCGCGGTGCACTACGCCATCACCACGCTGCGGGAGCTGGCCGACGGCTCGCTGCCGATTTTCGGGATCTGCCTCGGCCACCAGCTGCTCGGATTGGCGCTCGGGGGCGACACGGTGAAGCTCCCGTACGGCCACCGCGGCGGCAACCATCCTGTACGGGATCTCGCGACAGGACAAGTACTTATCACCTCGCAAAACCATGGCTTCGCGGTCCGCGGCGACACCGGCGGCGTCCCCGGTGCCAAAGCGCTTCAGGTCACCCACCTTAACCTCAACGACGGCACCGTTGAAGGGGTGAAGCACCGGGAGTACCCGATTTTCGCGGTGCAGTACCACCCGGAGGCTTCTCCGGGCCCACACGACGCCCAAGGGCACTTCGAACAGTTCCTCCAAGCTCTTGACACACAATAGGTAAGCCCGTATGTTGGCCCCTCGTCTTGACTGCCCTTGGGCCCTTCAAGGGGGACGGATGACGAAGGCCGACCTGGTCGAAAAGGTCACCGCACAAATCGCGCGCACTGCCGGTCCCCTGATTTCCAAGAAGGACTGCGCCCGCGTCGTCGACTCATTTCTGGACGCCGTAAAAGCGGCGCTCTCCGAGCAGCATAACATTGAGATTCGCGGGTTTGGGACGTTCAAGATCCGCCAGCGCAAGACGCGCATGGCGCGCAATCCGCGCACCGGCGACCCGGTGGAAGTGGCCGCGCGTCCGGTGCCTGTGTTCAAGCCCAGCAAGGAGTTGCGCGCGATGGTCGCGGAGGCGAGCGAGCGCGTCACGCCCTGACGCGTGGCGAGAGCGAGTGCGCGCGGCCCGGACTAACCGTCTGGGCCGCTTTGTTTTGCGCGGTGTACTCAAGAGGCCCACACTACCCGGAGCCACGTCCAGTGCGCCACCTCTCGCTGTTGCTCGTCGCCGTCCCGTTGTCGGCCCAACGCCTTGCACCGGTGCAATACGAAATCTCGGTGCCCGCTCCCGCGACGCGGCTGTTCCATGTGCGCGCCGACTTCCCGACGCGTGGCAAGGACACGCTGTACCTGTCGCTGCCGGCGTGGAGCCCGGGCAACTACGAGATCCAGAATTACGCGCGCTACGTGCGCCACTTCGGCGCGAAGACACCGGCCGGTCAGACGCTGTTCTGGGACCGCTTCGACAAGGACACGTGGCGCGTCACGACCGCGCGGAGCGAACGCGTCACGGTGGAGTTCGACTACTTCGCGGACACGATCGATCTCTCGATGGCACGGCTCACGGGCGACTTCGGCGAATTCCTCGGCACCAATCTGTTTCTCTACGAAGAGGGCCAGCTCGACCGGCCCGCCGAGGTGCGGTTCGCGCTTCCGGCCGGATGGCAGGTGACGACCGCGCTCGGCGGATCTGCCAACGGACCCTACGCCGCGGCGAGCTACCACGAGCTGGCCGACGCGCAGACCTTCGTCGGCAAGTACAGCCTCGATTCGCTCCAGGTGGATGGCAAGTGGATCCGGGTCGCGGTCTGGCCGGCCGACGCCTACTCGACCGGCGTGCAGCGCAACATGCGCGCCGACCTGGAGAAGATCGCCCGGACGGAGAACGGCTTGCTGGGCGGCGCGCCCTATGATCGCTACACGGTGTTCTTCAACGTCATCCGCGAGCCGGTGAGCTTCGGCGGCGGACTGGAGCACGCGGCGTCGCAGTTCGACATCATGCCGCAGGGTGCGTTCGCGGACGCGGCCGGCACGTTCGGCGACTTCATGGTGCCGCTGATGGCGCACGAGTACTTCCATCTCTTCAACGTGAAGCGCATTCGACCGGCCGAGATGTGGCCCTACGACTACCACGCCGAGCAATTCACACCGCTGTTGTGGTGGTCCGAGGGCGTCACCGACTATTACGCCGATCTCGCCAACCTGCGCTCCGGGTTGTGGACCACCGAGCAGTTCCTCGGCAACGCCACACAGAACATGCAGCAGGTCGAGGCGGCGCCGGAGCCATGGAGTGAAGAGGACGGGAGCGTCGCCACCTGGATCAACGAAGTGTTCGTGAACAGCTCGCAGCTGTACTACCCGAAGGGCTCGCTCACCGGGCTGCTGCTGGACGTGTCGCTGCGCGACGCCAGCGATAACCGGCACAGCCTGGACGACGTGATGCGGGCGCTGTACACCCGGTTCTACCAGAAGCAGAAAGGGTTCACCACGCAGGACCTGCTCGGCCTGCTGCGGGAGTACGGGCTGGCGGACGGCGATGCGTTCTATCAGCGCTACATCAACGGCCGGGAACCGCTGCCGTACGAGGCGGTGCTCGCCAAGGCGGGCATCGCGGTCGCCCGCCGCACGACCTCCAACCCGTTTCTCGGCGTCAACGCCCAGCCCGATGAGACGGGGAAGCTCGTGGTGCAGAGCGTCGTATCGGGCAGCGCGGCGGACGCCGCGGGGCTCCAGCCCGGGGACGTGCTGCTCAAAGTGGGAGACATCGAGGCCCATTCCGACGGCGACTGGGGCGCGCGCTACCGGGAGCGCTATCGCGGCCAGAACGGACAGCCCCTCACGATCAGCATCACGCGCGGCGGCAGGCCCGTGACGCTCGACACGCAAGTGCGGGAGCGCACGGCGGCGTCGTTTACGCTCACGCCGGCAGCGGCGCCCACGCCGAAACAGGCGAAGATTTGGCGCGGCCTCGCGACGGGTTCCACGGGGAACTGACGACGGCTATCTTGCGAGCGGACATGACGGCCAAGGCGATCGGGACGGCGACGGTGCGGGTGCGGTTGTTCGCGCGCTACGCGGAGCTCGTGGGGCGGGCGGAGGCGGCGGTCTCCGTGGCGCTGCCGGCGACCGTGGGTGACGTGGTGCGTCGCCTGCGCGACGAGGTCCCGGCGGCGCGCGCCCTGCCCGAGCGCCCCCTCGCGGCGGTGAACATGCGGCACGTCAAGCTCGATGCCGGTGTGCGGGACGGGGATGAGGTCGCACTGTTGCCACCGATCGCGGGAGGATGATGAGCTACCTGACGCGCGACCGCCTCTCCGTCGAACGGCTGATCGCCGAGGTGTCGGCCCCCGAGCGCGGCGGCACGTGCGTGTTTCTCGGCACCGTGCGCAACGGACCCGATGAGCACGGGGTGACGGCGATCGAGTACTCGGCATACGAAGAGATGGTGGAAGCCGAGTTCGGGCGGCTGCTGGCGGACGCGGGCCAGCGCTGGCCCGACACGCGCATCGCCGTGCGCCACCGGCTGGGGGTGATTCCGTCGGGCGAAGCGAGCATCGCCATCGCGGCGGCGGCGCCGCACCGGGCCGAAGCGTTCGCGGCCTGCCGCTTCGTGATCGAAGAGGTCAAGCGTCGCATTCCCGTCTGGAAGAAAGAGCTGCGGGTGGACGGCACCGAGACGTGGGTCGACCCGTCCGGCCGTCCGACTGTCCGCCCGTCCGACCTTCCCTCCCATGCCTGACGCCGTCCACGACACACTCCAGCGCCCGCTCGGGAGCCTGCGGCTCTCGGTGACGGACCGCTGCAACCTGCGGTGCCGCTATTGCATGCCGGAAGACGAGTACGTGTGGCTCCCGCGCGAGTCGATTCTCACGTTCGAGGAGCTCGAGCGCGTGGTCCGCGTGTTCGCGCGGCTGGGGGTGCACAAAGTGCGCCTCACCGGCGGTGAGCCCCTGCTGCGGCAGGATCTCCCGGCGTTGGTGCGGCTGATCGCCCGGATTCCCGAGATCGAAGACCTGGCACTCACGACGAACGGCCTGCTGCTCGCGAAGCAGGCGGCGGCGTTGCGCGCGGCGGGCCTGCGGCGCGTCACCGTGAGCCTCGACACGCTCCGTCCCGAGCGGATGCTCGCGTTCGCGAAAAGCGCGCGCCACGGCGACGTGCTCGCCGGCATCCGGGCGGCGCGCGACGCGGGCTTCGAGCACTTGAAGCTCAACAGCGTGGTGATCCGCGGGTTCAACGACGACGAGCTCGGGGAGCTGCTCGAGTTCGGTCGCGCCGAGGGCGCCGAGCTGCGGTTCATCGAGTACATGGATGTGGGCGGGGCCACGCACTGGTCGATGGACCAGGTGGTGTCGCAGCGCGAGATGCTCGAGCGACTTGGCCGTGGCTACGGCGCGATCACCCCGGTGGATCAGATGGGGGGCGACGCGCGCGCGCCGGCCGAGCGGTTCCGGCTGCCGGACGGGACGACGTTCGGGATCATCGCGTCGGTCACCGCACCGTTCTGCCGTACGTGCGACCGCAGCCGCGTCACCGCCGACGGCACGTGGTTCCTGTGTCTGTACGCGGGGAAGGGCGTCGATCTGCGCGAGCGCCTCCGCGGCGGGGCGACCGACGAGGAGCTGGCGGCGCTCATCCGGGCCACGTGGCAGGGTCGCGCTGACCGCGGCGCCGAGGAGCGCCTGGGCGTGGCCGATCGGGGCGCGCTCTACCGGATCGACTCGTTGCGCGCCGATCCTCACCGGGAGATGCACACTCGCGGCGGGTGATCTCACTCCCTGATTCCTTTGGTGCTCACCCCTGATCCCTTTTTTTTCCTCTTTTTGTCCTCACCCCCTGTCCCCCTCGCCCTTCGGGAGAGGGGGGAACGACCAACGGGCTGAGAGTCTCCCCTCTCCCGAAGGGAGAGGGGATCAAAGGGGTGAGGACGAGGAGGAGCTCACGGAGCGACGCCACTTAGCACTGCACAGCTCAAGTTCCTGCAGCGAACCTGGGAGCGACTGGGAGGCGATGTACACGATGAGACCGGGACCGATGCGCCGCATTACCACCTGCGTTTCTAGCCTCCGGGCGGCTGTGAGCACGATCGTGCTCATGGCGGTGGTCAGCCTCATGCCAAGCGTTGCTCGAGGACAAGGTGTTCCGGGCACCAACATCAGTGTGGTTGTCACACTCAGAAGCGTGTCGATGCAGGCCGATACGGCACGAGTCGAGTATGAACTAGCGAACGTCGCGACCAGTAGTGAGCCTTTGTTTCACTTTACAGTCGACGCCCTCGCTCCTGTTGTTTGGATGTCGTTGCCGGAGCCTCGGCAAGACTGGTCGACGGCCGTTGCCTATCGCGGCCGATCAATAGCGGAATGGGTCGTCCTTGGCGATCAGCTGGCGCCGGGCAGCTCGAGTCCGCCTTTAGCCTTCAAGGCGGTGGGCCTGCCTGGCATCGTTGACTTCTGGGTGAGGGGCTACGTCACGCCCGCGCCGTTGACCGACAGTGACACTGTTCCAGTAGTTTCCCCTTCCGACCCCTTGCACGACAGCAGTGTTCCAGGCAAGACCGTCGGAATAGAGCCGATCCCACCCAATTCGACGCGCGGCACCTTGATTGCACGGTTAGTCGGACTGCGCAGTCAGGCCTGCCTCTCGAACTGGATCAGTGATCCGAACGTGTGCGCCAGTCTCGGTGCCAAGCTCGACCAGGCGGGCCAGGCGCTGAATCATGGGGACAGCACTGGCGCAGGCGCCCAGCTCGAGAGCTTTCTCTCGGAGCTCGGCGCGCAACATGGCTCGGGGTTGCCGGTCAACGACAACGCCTACTGGTTACTCCGGGTGAACGTCCAATTCGTGTTACGCGGGATGCCGGTGGCGCTCTTCCTGCAGGGCAGCGGCGCTACGGCCAACCCACCGGCGCTGGCGCTGACAGCGATCGCACCGACCGCCACAACTGCGAAGTACCAGGACTCGCCTTCCATCACGTTCAGGGCGGCAACCCCTGGGTCGCCGTCGGTACTTGGACGAGTCCTCCTGGGCTCGGCAGCGGCACCCTGAGCGCGCTCGGCGTCGCCCAAGTGTGGCTCGGCCTCAAGAACAGCGACGACATCGGGACAAACTTCGAGGTTCGCGTGGAGGTTTACAAAAACGGGACCCTTGTCGCGGCAGGCCAGACCCTGTGCGTCCAAGGCGTTACCCGGAACGCCGACCTCGCCAAGGCGGTGACCGTCGCGTTCCCTCCGTTTACGGCCACGACGTTCGATGGGGTGGCCGATGTTCTCTCCCTCAAGGTCCTGACCCGCATCGGGACGACCGCCGCCGGGGCCGCGTGCGGCGGGCACGCCAATGCGGTGGGGCTGCGGCTATATTTTGACGCCGTGAGCCGCAACGCCCAGTTCGCCGCGACGTTCTGAACCGGGACGAGCTTCACTTCACCCCAACGGATGACCTCGCCTCCTGACCCCCTCTCCACGTTGTGGAGAGGGGGAGCGAGTCCGTAGCTTTACTCCATGATGAACAAGATCACCGTCGTCGGCGCCGGCAACGTCGGCGCCACCACCGCCCAACGCCTGGCCGAGAAAGAACTGGCCCGCTCGGTCGTCCTCGTGGATGTGATCGAAGGCGTGCCCCAGGGCAAGGGGCTCGACCAATGGGAGTCGGCGCCCATCGAGGGGTTCGACACCCGGGTGCTCGGCGCCAACGACTACGCCCCGGCGGCGGGCAGCGAGCTCGTGGTCGTCACCGCCGGCATCGCCCGCAAGCCCGGCATGAGCCGCGACGACCTGGTCCGCACCAACGCCGACATCGTGAAACAGGTCTCGCAGCAGATCAAGCAGCACTGCCCTCAGGCGATCGTCCTCGTCGTGTCCAACCCGCTGGACGTGATGTGCTGGGTGACGAAACAGGTGACCGGGTTCCCCCGCGAGCGGGTGATCGGCATGGCGGGGGTGCTCGACACGGCCCGCTACCGGGCGTTCCTGGCAGAGGCGCTCGACGTGTCGGTCGCGGACATTCAGGCGATGGTGCTGGGCGGCCACGGCGATACCATGGTGCCGCTGGTGTCGTACACGACGGTCTCGGGCATTCCCGTGAGCCAGCTGCTCGACACGGCCACGCTCGCCAAGATCGTCGAGCGCACGCGCAACGGCGGCGCCGAGATCGTGGCATTCTTGAAGACCGGCTCGGCCTATTACGCCCCGTCGGCGGCAGTGACCCAGATGGTCGAGGCGATCGCGCACGACAAGAAGCGCATCCTGCCCTGCGCCGCGTGGGTGCAGGGAGAGTACGGCGTCTCAGGCATCTACCTCGGCGTGCCCTGCAAGCTGGGCCGCCGGGGGCTCGAGCAGATCCTCGAGGTCAAGCTGTCGGCGGACGAGCAGGCGGCGCTCACGAAATCGGCCGCTGCGGTCAAGGAAATCATGGGGGCGGTGAAGCTATGACCACGTCGCTGCGAGACCTGCAGGAGCGCGGCCTGGGCGCGACGCTCCGGCGCGACGCCTGGTGGGTGGCGCCGGCGCTCACGGCGCTCGTGCTCGGCAGCTTCGCCGTCTACTCCTCGTGGGCGGCCTGGGTCGGCAGGAACTACGAGTGGGGACCGTACCTGTCGCCGTTCTACTCGCCGCTCGTCAATGCGCCGTGGTTCCCCTTCTCGCCGGCGTTCCTCATCCTGATCTTCCCGCTCGGGTTCCGCACCACGTGTTACTATTACCGCAAGGCCTACTATCGCTCGTTTTTTCTGGACCCGGTGGCCTGCGCGGTGGGTGAGCCGCGGCACGGCTATCGGGGCGAGACCAAGTTCCCGTTCATTCTCCAGAACGTGCACCGCTTTTTCATGTACGCGGCGGTGGTGTTCATCTTCATTCTCAGCTGGGACGTGATCGAGGCCGCGCGCTGGCCGGTGAACGGGGTGATGGCCGATGGAGCGATGGCGCCCGGCCCGCGCGTGTTCGGCGTCGGCCTGGGGACGCTCGTGATGCTGGTCAACGTGATCCTGCTCGCGAGCTACACGTTCGGTTGCCACTCGCTGCGGCACCTCGTCGGTGGCCAGGTCGACTGCTTCTCGTGCGCGCGCGGCGGTCAGGCACGCTACCGGCTGTGGCGCGGGGTCAGCGTGCTCAACCGGCATCACATGATGTGGGCCTGGTGCTCGCTCTTTTCGGTGGCGCTGACCGACGTCTACATCCGGCTGTGCGCGATGGGCGTCATCCACGACGTGCGGCTCTTCTAGTGGCCGCCGCCGACCTGCGGACGCACGCCTATGACGTCGTCGTGATCGGCGCCGGCGGGGCCGGCCTGCGCGCCGCCATCGAAGCCAGCGCCCAGAAAGCCAAAGTCGCCCTGGTCTGCAAATCGCTGCTCGGCAAGGCCCACACGGTGATGGCCGAGGGGGGCGCCGCGGCGGCGCTCGGCAACGTGATGGGGGAAGACAACTGGCGCGTGCATTTCCGCGATACGATGCGGGGCGGCAAGATGCACAACAATTGGCGCATGGCCCAGATCCACGCCCAGGAAGCGCCCGACCGCATCAGGGAGCTCGAGGCGTGGGGCGCGCTGTTCGACCGCACGCCCGACGGGCGCATCAACCAGCGTCCCTTCGGCGGCCACACCTACAGCCGCCTCGCCCACGTCGGCGACCGCACCGGGCTGGAGATGATCCGGGTGCTCCAGGACAAGGCCGTGCATTCCGGGCTCGACGTGCACATGGAATGCACCATTGTGCGCCTGTTCGTGGTGGGCGGACGAGTGGCGGGAGCGCTCGGCTACTTCCGCGAAACCGGCCGCTTCGTGCTGTTTCGCACCGGCGCCGTCGTGCTGGCGACCGGCGGCATCGGCAAGGCCTGGCAAATCACCAGCAATTCGTGGGAGTACACGGGGGACGGCCACGCGCTCGCCTACGAAGCCGGCGCCGAGCTGATCGATATGGAGTTCGTGCAGTTCCATCCCACGGGGATGGTCTGGCCACCCAGCGTGCGCGGCATTCTCGTGACCGAAGGCGTGCGCGGCGAGGGCGGCGTCCTCAAGAACGCCAGGGGCGAGCGGTTCATGTTCCGCTACATGCCCGACATGTTCAAGGGCGACTTTGCCGAGACGGAGGCCGAAGCCGACGCCTGGGTGAAAGGCGACCGCAAGCAGAACCGCCGGCCGCCGGAGTTGCTGACGCGCGATGTCGTCTCGAAAGCCATCACCCGGGAAATCGCCGAGGGACGCGGCACGCCGCATGGCGGCGTCTTCCTCGACATCGCGTCGAAGCAACGCCCCGACTACATCAAGCAGAAGTTGCCCAGCATGTACCACCAGTTCAAAGAGCTGGCGCAGGTGGATATCACCAAGGACCCGATGGAAATCGGTCCGACGACCCACTACATGATGGGCGGGGTCAAGGTGGATGCCGAGACGCAGGAGTCGACCGTTCCGGGTCTCTACGCGGCGGGCGAGGTCGGGGGCGGCATGCACGGGGCCAACCGGCTGGGCGGGAATTCGCTGAGCGACCTGCTGGTCTTCGGGCGCCGGGCCGGGCTGCACGCCGCGGCCAAGCGCGCGGCACCCCCGCCCATTCCCGACGCCGAGGTGGAAGCGACGATGCGGGACGCCCTCGCCCCGTTCGAGCATGAAGGCGGCGAGAATCCGTTCGCCGTGCAGTCGGCGCTCCAGGCCGTCATGCAGCGCAACGCCGGCATCATCCGCGACAAGAGCGGCCTCGAAACCGCGCTCGCCGAGCTCGAGAAGTTGAAAGGACGTGCTCGGAAGGTCGGAATCAGCGGGAGCCGCGAGTACAATCCCGGCTGGCACACGGCGATCGACGTCCGATCCCTGCTGGTCGTTTCGGAAGCGACCGCGCGTGCCGCGCTGGAGCGGACCGAGAGCCGCGGTGCTCATACGCGCAGCGACTACCCGGACTCCGACGACCGTCAGGCTCGCGAGCAGCTCGTCATCAAAAAAGAAGGGGACCGCATGGTGGTACGACGTGAGGTGCAGCCCCCGCTGCCGGCGGACCTGATGAAGCTCATAAAGGAAGGAGCCTGACCGTGGCGGACCAACGCCGCTTCCGGTTGTTCCGCGGTACGCGGGAACAGGGCGAGCTGAAGGAGTACCAGGTCGCCGCGGGGGAGGGGTGGGTCGTGCTGGATGCGGTGCACGCCATTCAAGCCGAGCAGGCGCCCGATCTCGCCGTCCGCTGGAACTGCAAGGCGGGGAAGTGCGGCTCGTGCTCGGCCGAGATCAACGGCAAGCCGCGGCTGATGTGCATGACGCGCATGTCGGACTACGCCGCCGGCGAGACGATCACGATCATGCCGATGAAAGCCTTCCCCGTGATCAAAGACCTCGTGACCGACGTGTCCTGGAACTACGAAGTCAACAAGCGGATCCCCGCCTTCAAGCCGCGCGCCCCCGACGCGCCGGACGGCACCTGGCGGATGCAGCAGTACGAGGTCGAGCGGCCCCAGGAATTCCGCAAGTGCATCGAGTGCTTCCTGTGCCAGGACGTGTGCCACGTGCTGCGCGCGCACCACAAGCACGCCGAGTTCATGGGGCCCGCGTTCCTCGTGCGCGCCGCGGTATACGAGATGCACCCGCTCGACGAAGCGGACCGCCGGTCGTATCTCCGCGAGGCGGGAGGGATCGGCTACTGCAACATCACGAAGTGTTGCACCGAGGTCTGTCCCGAGTCGATCACGATCACGGACAACGCTATCATCCCGCTCAAGGAGCGGGTGGTGGACGCGAACTACGATCCACTAGCTGCGCTGTTGCGAAAACTCACCGGGTAGTCCCGACCTGCGTCCACCTGGAACAAGAGGAGAGTCCGTGGCCATCTCGTCATCCATGATCGTCTCCACGACGTTCGACGTGCAGGGCCGGAGGGTTCGGGAGTACAAGGGCGTCGTCCGCGGGATCACCGTACGCGCCCCCACCATCTCGCAGGGCATCCTCGGCGGACTGAAGAGCATCATCGGCGGACAGATCGGCGCCTACACCGAGATGTGCGAGCAGGCGCGCCAGGCCGCCTACGACCTGATGGTCGAGCACGCCCGTCAGGTGGGAGCGAACGCCATCCTCGGCGTCAGCTTCGACGCGTCCGAAGTGGCGGCGCGGGCGTCGGCCACGGAGGTGCTGTGCTACGGGACGGCGGTCGTACTCGAGTGAGCGCGCGCGCGGGCGCGCCCGCAGCGACCGTGCCGCCCGAGCCAGCGGCGGCCG
>DATDFC010000177.1:0-17096 GCA_036522815.1 Gemmatimonadales bacterium
GCGGGCGCGGCCCGCCTGGGAGCGGGCGCAGGCTCGGCTCCGCACACGGCTCGGCGCCGAGGTGTGGGCCAGGCTCGCGGCGGACCTGGCGGCGGTCGCAGGGGCGGCGTGAAGAGCCTCAGCGCCTTCATGATGAGGCGAGCGACAGCACGGTTGCGGTATCCACGACCGTCGAGAACTCGCCGTGCAGGTCGGCGAGCGCCACGTCATGCAGCAGCGTGGACGCGTACCGCTTGCCATCGGGGCCCGTGTTGTCGAATGTCGCGGTCGCATCGGACACGACATAGGTCGTAAAACCGAGATTGCCGGCCATCCGCGCGGTGGTCGACACGCACATGTTCGTCTGCATGCCGACGACCACCAGGGTGTCGACTCCGCGGCGGCGCAGATCCGCTTCGAGCGACGTGCCGATGAACGCGCTGCTCACCGACTTCTGGATCACCGGCTCGCCCGGGAGCGGCCGGACCTCGTCCTTGAACTCGACGCCCGCCTGGCCGGGCCGTAACGGCGAGTCGGGCTCTTTGGACAGATGCTGCACATGGATGATGGGCCGACCGGTCTCGCGCCAGGCTCGTTGCAGGCGCCCGATGTTGGCCTCGAGATCGGGATTGTTGCGGTGATACTCCTCGGCGTAGCGGTCCATACCCTGTTGCACGTCGACGATCAACAGCACGGCGTCGCGCGGGATCGTGGTCGGAACGGTCATGATGGCTCCTGCAAGCGGCGCGCCGTGAAGGTTTGCCCTTGTTGATCGATGATCATCGTCGTCACTCGGCCGGCCCCGTCGCGCGTGAACGTGAACTCGGTCCCGCTGTCCTGAGAGAAGAACCGCAGCTCCGATTCGGGAAGCAGCTCACTGGCGTGCCCGCTCGTGCGTGCGATCAGGAGTCGATTGCCTTCCACCGTCAGGGTGAAGTCAACGGCATGCGCACCGAGCTCGACGCGGTAGTGGCCGGCGAGCGCGACGTACCCGGCGGGGTCAACCGTGGCCACGGCCTTCTCGCGCCGGGGCCGCATTGGCCAGTGGTACTCGCGCGCCACACTACGGGTGATCTCGTCGAGCAGTGACTCGCTCTCGCCGTTGGTCATGACCGCGATTCCCTGCGCCCTGGCGGGCAGTACCAGCAGCCGTGCGGTGAATCCCGCCGTACTCCCATCGTGCCCAAAGGAAGCTGAATCCGTCGCTCCGCCGCCCAAGGCGAAGCCGAGCCCCCAGTCATCCTGTTGCCGGGAGAGCATCTCCCGGGCGGTGGCCCGGCCCAGGAGCGCGCCGGATTCTCCCCGCCACGAGCGCAGCACCGCGATGCCGAAGCGCGCCAGGTCCGGCACGGTCGACCAGAGACCGGCTGCCGCGAGCTCGGGATAGATCCTCCATCGACCGGGCAGCTGGGCTCCGCCGGAGTGTCCGGTCGCGGCGCGCAGCGCACGCGCCGGCGACAAGGGCTGCTCGAACGCACTGTGGGACATCGCCGCGGGTCCGAGGACACGCCGCTCGAGCAACGCGGGGAAGGCCGACCCGCTCACGTCGACGAGCAGCTGCTGAATGACCGTGAAGCCGCCACCGGAATAGCGCCACTCCGTGCCGGGTGCCACCTCGACACGGACCGCCGGCGTATTCGCGGGCGGCACGCCATCGAGCACCTGCCGAAGTGATGGCATCGGATCGGTCGGCGCATAACCCGGGAAACTGGGCACGTTGAGCCCCGCGCCGTGGCTCAACAGTTTGCGCAGCGTGACGGCGTGCTCAGGCGCCAACGCACTCGGCGGCAGCTTCCACGAGACGAGCCGGCCGTTCACGTCGTCGTCGAGTCCCAGGATCCGGTCTTCGACGAGTCGCATCACGGCCACCGCCGTAACGGCCTTGCTGATGGAGCCGGCTTGGAACAGGGTAGCCGTGTCGACCGGTTGGCGGGTCGCGGCATCGGTCACGCCGTAGCAGCGCGTCCACGACAGCCGGCCGCGATCGATCACGGCCATGCAGACGCCGGGTACGTCGTAGCGCCGCAAGCGCTCGTCGATCGTATAAGTCGTATCGCGCCGACCGCGCAGCGCGACCGCGGGGAGTAGCCCGCGCTCCACGCGCTCTTGAACGTCGTGTTGCGCGCTGGCCGCCGTCAGCGGCAGGAACATCAGAGCGGCTCTAAGCCTCATGCGAACGCTCGATTATTCGACGTGATCTTCGTCGCGGTCCTTCAGGATCACCATGTACTCGCCGTGGAAACCAATGGGAGGCGTCAATTGTCCGAACTCCCGCGACGCCGCGTGCGGAGGTTCTGTAGCCAATCGAGCAGACCGGGAAGGTAACCTGGTGCGGAGACAGGCCACCCGCTCGGACCTGGCGGTAGCCGGAAGGTGTGATCCGCACCCGGAAAAATCCGCACCGTGACATCGGCGTTCCCCGCCTTGCCCAGCGCCGCGACGATACGCCTGGCGCTCTGGGCGGCGGGTACCCGCCGATCCTCGGCGCCGTAGAGGAGCAGGACGGGGACGCGGACCCGGGCCCACCACGCCAATGGCTCGTACTGCGCAAACACCTTCGAGAACGACCAGTACGGGTTGTCGGAAGGCGGTGGCGGGAAGAACCAGGGGCGATCACGCAGGAGAGTGGCGAGTGAATCGACGCGCGCGCGCGCCCGCCCATGATACGCGACCGCGACCAACTCGCTCACGTACGCCGTGGCGTCCGCGGAGTCCTGTGCGGACCGAGCAGCCGGGTACACGGAATTCAGCACGCTGAACAGCTCCGTGGAGTCGGTCGGTATGCCGGCCGCCGCGGAGGCAATGACGAACGCGACGCATGGCGAGCGTGCCGCCACCATTGGGGCGAGCGTCCCCCCCTGACTGTGCCCGTGCACCCCGATGTGGTGGCGGTCGATACGCGGCTCGCGCAGCAGCCGGTCGACGGCGGCCACGCCGTCCGCGGCCAGGTCGTCAGGTGCCGCCTGCCGCCAATCACCGGTGGACCTGCCCACCCCGCGCTTGTCGAAGATCAACGCGGCGATGCCATGGGCGACGAGCTGGCCGGCCAGGTAGCGTGACGCCCAGCGCCCTTCGCCGCCCGAGCCGTGGAGAAAGACGACTGCCGCCAGCGAGTCGCCGGTCGCCGGCAGGAGCAGCGACCCTGCCAGCGTCACGGCCCCACTAGAGAAGGTGATCTCGTGCTCTTCGAAGGACGCGGGCGCTGTGGGAGCGCGGGCGTAGACGAACTGACCCTGGCTCGTGCCCTCCTGAAGCACGCCGCGCAAGGAGTCGCCTTGCACTTGACCTGCGAATGTGGTGGTCGTCCGGTCACCCCGCAGGGTCAACGTGAGTTCGCAGCACCCCTTGACCTGCACAGCGGCGAATGGGATGCCACTGACCCGCAGTCGCTCCGAGGTGAAGGCCGCAGCGTACCGACCAGTCCGCGGGTCCAACTGCACGGTCATGGTCACAGGCAACGTGTCGCCGGCTCGCGTCCAGTATCCCTGCCAGGAGCCGCTGAGTCGGTCCTGGCCTGCCAGTGGCGTGGCAACGGTGCCTATCGTGACGCAGGCGATCGCGAGGCGCATGGGGGGGTACGCAGCGAGTGCGTCACCGGTTTCGAGCCAGCGGGCCCTAGGGAGCGCTCACCACCGGCAGCAACCACTAGCGCGAACGACGTTCTCATGAGCCTCGCTATTGGTGCGCTCGTAACTGGTCGAACCAGTTCAAGACCACGATGAAGTCGCCCGTCGGCTTGGGGGATCGTACCAACACGAAGCTCCGGCCGTCCCGCGTCACGTCGTAGGTGCGATACACGGGATCGCTCAGGTAGTTGCCCTCGAACAGCTGGCGCCGGGCGCTCACGGTGAACGTGGGGAGCGGGGCGATCGCGGCCACCATCATCCTGGTGCCGTTCCGATAGAACAGCTCGCGGCCACTCGGCGCCCATAGCGGCTCGCTCCCGCCGTCGAGAGAGACCTGCCAGCGGCCGCCCGGTCCAGGGAACGGCCGCACGTACACCTCGAGCCGCCCCGACTCATTGGAGGCATACGCCACCCAGTGCCCGTCCGGTGACAGCGACGGCGAGTGATTGTCGAACTGGTTGGCGAGGAACGCCTCGGGTGTGCGCCCTCCCCTCCGGAGCGGCACGACACGGATCGAGCGGAGCGGCCCGCCGCCTCCGGAGCGAAACAGCAGCGTGCGGCCGTCGGGTGTGACGTCGCCGGCCCACTGGTCGTCCGGCGCTATCAGCAGCGACTCGGCCGGGGCGGTGCCATCGGCGGGAATCCAGTACAGGTCCGCGTCGCCGATCTGGCCGCGCGAGTAGACGATGTGACGGCCGTCCGGCGTCCAGATCGGTCGGCGACCCGCCTGATCGAAGGTGAGCCGGGTGCGGCCGTGCCGCGCGATGTCGTACATCCACACGTCCGCATTCACCAGGTCCGGCTCGTCCACCTCGACCGCGATACGGCGGCCATCGGGCGACAGCCGCGGCGCCGCGTAGCCCTGGGGCTCGCCCGGCAGCACCCGCGCGCCGCCGGCGCGATCGACCATCACGAGCTCGCGCCGCACCGCCGGTGCGGACACGTACGCGAACGCGCCGTCCAGCGACATTCCCATCCGCGCGGCGCCGCCCGGTCCGACCACGACGCCATCCGCCACGGGCACTGCCGCCCCCGTGATCGCGAGGCGCGATGGGTCGAACGGCAGCGCCAGCAGCGTGCCGCTGCGCGTGGCCAGGACCACATGGCCCGAGGAGACGTACCGTGGGTTGCTGCCCAGCTGCGTGAAGCGCGTGAGCTTGCCGGTCGCGAGCGCGAGCGCCCCCAGCCGGTCGACCCCCTGGGATCGGACTTGGAGCAGCAGCGCCCTGGCGTTCGGCAGGTAATGGGGGAACAGGTACGATTCGCCGCGGCTCGAGTCGGCCTGGAGCAACAGCCGCGGCTCGCCTCCGGCCGCGGCCACGGTCATCAGTCCCTTGTCCGAGCGAAACACGATGGTGTCGCTCTCTCCCCACGTCGCCCCCAGGACGAGCCCGAGCACGGCGGCGACCGTGACTGGGGAACTTCCTCCCCCTCCCCCTCCCCCTCCCCCTGACAGCGGAACCTTGTAGAGCTTGCCACCCGAGAAGTACGCCACCCACCGGCCGTCCGGCGAGAAGAACGGGCCGCGCGCGTTCTGTGTGCCCGCGAGCGGCACGGGTTCCAGCTCGTCGAGTTTGCGGCTGAACAGCTGATTGCCGGCGGCCGTGGAGCTCACGTAGATGATGCGCGAGCCGTCCGGAGACAACGCCACGGTCGGGCCCGCCGAGAACTCCGCCAGCGGCGCGGCCGGCGGCAACGCCAGCGTGAAGCGAGCCACCGGTCGGGGCCGTGGCTCGAGTCGCGGCCGCAGCGCGACCCAGAGCGCGAGGCCGCTCGCGAGTCCGGCGATCGCCCACGGCGCGACATCCCGCACGCCGAGCCGACCGAGACGCCGCGGCGCCGCCGCGGGGCCCGGCCGCGCGAGCGCCTCGGCGAACTGCGCTGCCGTCTGGAACCGGTCCGCCCGCACTTTGGCCAGCGCTTTCAAGACTGCGGCCTCGACGTGCGGTGGGACCGACTCCCGTAGTTGTCGCAGCGGTCGCGGTCGGTCCGTCACGACCTTCGCGAGCACCGACTGGACCGTGGGTCCGGTGTGCGGCGGCTCGCCGGCGAGCATCTCGTACAGGACCGCGGCGAGCGAATAGATGTCGCTGCGGGCGTCGATGAGCCGGTCTCCCGTCGCCTGTTCCGGGCTCATGTATTGTGGCGTGCCGAGCGACAGCCCCGTTTCCGTGAGGCGCGAGCCCGCCGCAGCGGAGACAGCGAGTGCGATCCCGAAGTCCGCCACCACCGCCTGGTGGTCCTGGAACAGGACATTCTCGGGCTTTATGTCGCGGTGGACCACGCCGTGACGATGCGCGTAGTCGAGCGCCGCGGCGACGTTGGCGGTGAGGTTGACGGCTTGGTCGATCGGGAGCTGCGTCTCCCGCTCGAGCCGACCCCGCAGCGTTTCGCCTTCCACGTAGGGCATCACGTAGTAGATCAGGCCCCCGGCCTGGCCGGAGTCAAACAAGGGGAGAATGTGCGGATGCTGCAGGTGGGCGGTGACCCGGATCTCACTCAAGAAGCGATCGATCCCGAGCACGGCGGCGAGCTCGGGGCGCAGCACCTTCACGGCGACGGGACGGTCGTGCTTGAGATCCCGGGCGTGGTACACAGTCGCCATCCCACCGGCGCCGAGCTGACGTTCAATGGCGTACTGCTCGGCGAGGGCCCCCTCGAGACGCTCCCGCACGTCGGCCATGGGGTCTCAAACTACGGCGCGGGAAAACGAGCGGCAATGCGATCCGCGCCGAGGCGGGGCTCTCAGCCCGGGGAACCGCGCAGCGTCACCAGCTCCATCAGAAACGCGCGCTGCGCCGGATTGATCTTGCGCAGCGCTACCGGGACCGAGCACCACTCGGCGCGATCGACCTCGGGAAATTCCTGACGCTTGCCGGACTTGGGAGGCCATTCGAGGGAGAACACATTGCTGCGGAGCTGCGCCGCGTTACAGTCGCCTTCCACTGCCCAGGCGTGGACCAGCTTGCCGCTGCGCTGCGTGACCGGCGTCAGCGGGATGAACGGGCCCTGGGCCCGACAGCCGGTTTCTTCCTCGAACTCGCGCTGCGCCGCCGCGAGCGGCTGCTCTTCCGCTGGGAACTCCCCCTTGGGGATCGACCAGGCCCCGTCGTCTTTCCTCGCCCAGAACGGACCACCCGGATGCACCAGGAGAACTTCGAGCTCACCATCCCTCAGGCGAAACATCAAGAGACCCGCGCTCTGTTTCAGCATCGCGCCCTTCCGCGCCCTCCCGCGCCCTGCCGGGCCGTCTCACGGGAGCCGCCAGATATTGATGATCCCGCTCGTCGCGCGATCGTTCGAGTTCCCCTCCGGCAGCGCGATCCTGCCGTCCGCCACGATGGGGCTGTTCCAGTGGCCGCCGCCGCACTCGAGTTTCACAAGCTCGCGCCCGGTCGCGGGGTCGTAGACGCGGAGGCCGCCGCCCGGGTCGTACACGAACAAGAGACCGCCGGCGACAACGGGGCTCGTGCCGGAGTTCCCGTTGTGCCACAGTGGACGCAGCTCGCCGTCGACGAGCGTCCAGGCCGCGGTGCCGCCGTTGTCGGCGGCGAAGAACGACGTCGCCGTCGCGGCGCGCAGCACCGCGGGTGCCGTGAAGCGAGCCGCGCCCGATGGGATGACCTGCCGCTCCCCGCCGCGATGCGGCGCGATCCCTTTCATCTGACGCCAATCGAGCAGCGTGATCGATCCGTCCTTGCCGCCCTGCACGATCAGGTTGCCGCCGAGCAGGACGGGCGACGTCGAGCCCAGATCCGCGTCGCTCGCCTCGAGCTCCGCGGTGTTGACCGGCGTGTAGTTGCCGAGCAGCTGGGTGGCGCTCGAGTCGAGCTCGAGCACGGCGTCACCCCAGTTGGTGCGTCCGTCCCAGGGTCCATTGCCGGTCGCGACGAAGATGCTGCCGGTGGTGGAGTCGATCACCGCACCGGCGCGGCCCCAAATGGCCGAGCCGCTGGCGGAGCAGCTCGCCGGATCCAGTAACCCCGGCCGGTCGCTGCAGAGAGAGTTCCACACGTGCAACAGCCGGCCGCTCGCCGCGTCCAGGACCGCCACGTGTCCCTGATAGGGGGATGCATCGCCGATGTAGCCGCCGGTGGTGGCGATCACGCGTCCGCGGAAATATTTGAGCGGCGACGCGATCTTCTCGCGCCGGGGGAGCCTGGTGATCGCGGTGCTCCAGACGACGCGGCCGTCCGCGACAGCGAGCTTCTGGATCCTGCCATCGGGCGAAGCCGCATATATGTGTGCCCGGTCGGGATCGGCGACGGGCGTCGCAGTCGTCAGCTGGTACGATCCCGCCCACGAGCCGTACTCGGGCGGGGTATACTCCCACCGGATCGCGCCGCTGGCGGCGTCGACCGCCAGCGTCTTGCCGTACGTCGTGGTGACGAAGAAGACGCCGCGGAGGTAGATGGCCGCGGCGTCGACCGTTCCGTCGATGGCTACCTGCTGCCGCTTGAGCGCGCGGACGTTGGCTGCGGTAATCCCTTCCTGGGCCGGGGCGGTGCGGCAGAGCGCGCCTCCGGCCCCGAGCAGGACAAGCGCGAGCCTGGCCACTAGCGAATGATGAACAGCTTGGAGGCGAGCTTCCCGATGCCGCGCCCCACGACCGCCAGCGGGCCGAGCACGCGCTTCCGCTCCAGGCTGACGCTGAGCGATGCGAGCTGGGTCTGCGACTTGAGCTGGTCGAGCCGCGCCTGCAGCCCGTCGATGTCGGCCTGCAGGCGGGCGATCTGCTTCTCGAGGCCGAGCACTTCGTCGAGCGTGACGGCGCGGCCGAGCAGCTGCTGCAGCCGGTCGCGCAAGGCGATGCTGCTCCTGAGCCGCGCCTCGAGATCGGTGTACTGGTCGGTGACGTCGGTTCCGGTGATACGGCGCTGTTTTTCCTTCCCCAGCCCCGCGACCTCGTCCATGATGCCGTCGAGCTCTGCCGCGGGGACCCTCGCCTCGACCCGTGCGTTGCCGTTGCTGCTCCCGCTCGAGCGCTCCAGGTAGCCCCCCGACTCCTGCACGATATGCTCCACCCGACGAGCGATGACGACGGGGGAGTCGACCTGCAGCTGCTGCTCCCCGGTGCGGACGGTCATGCGGTCTACGGTCGATACGGCCTGCGCGACCGGCTGCGGCGACGCCACGGGGTGGACCCTGCTCCCTGCACAGGCGGCGGCGACCCCGGCGACCAGCAGCGCGGCGCCGGTGCGATGCATGGACGAGCGTGACATGGTGGACCTCGAGGAAGGAGAATGCCCTTGGTACTCGCGGCTCCAGCGAAGGTGCCAAGCGTCATATACAATCCTCCGTCGCAACACTAATTCTCGACACCACCGAGCACGCGATGTCGCCCGAGGCCCTGCAGCTCGAACGAGAGCTCGATCAGCTGCACCCGGCGGCCTTCGGCTGGGCCCTCGCGTGCTGCGCGGGTGACCGTGCCGCCGCCGAAGACGCCCTCCAGGCAAGCTACCTGAAGGTGCTGGACGGGCGGGCGCGGTTCGACGGGCGGGCGAGCTTCCGGACTTGGCTTTTCTCGGTGGTGCGCCACACAGCGGCCGAGCTGCGACGCCGGGCGATGCTGCGCCGCTGGCTGCCGCTGGCCGTGCTGGGCGCGACGCCCGACGGCCGGCCCGACGCCGCGAGCGAGCTGGTGCGCGCGGACGGGACGCGTCGGCTCGCAGCGGCGCTCGCCACGCTGCCGCGGCGGCAGCGCGAGGTGCTGCACCTGGTGTTCTACCAGGACCTGACGATCGCCGAGGCCGCGGAGGTCGCCGGCGTTTCCCTCGGCACGGCCCGCACCCACTACGAGCGCGGCAAGACCGCGCTCAGGAAGCTGCTGAAAGAGGAACTGGAATGACCGAGCACGACGAGCGCGACCTGGGAGAGCGCTTCCATGCGCTGCGCCGCGAAGACGCGGCGGCGGCGCCGGCGTTCCGCGCGACGCTCACGGCGACTCTTGCGGGCCCCCGCCATCGGCGGTCGGGCGGCGCTGCCGTGGCCACCGCGCTGGCGCTCATCGCGCTCGTTCTGCTTCTCACGCTGCGGGGCCGGCATCGGGCCACGGTCGACCTCGCCAGCGTCCGGCTGCACACGCCCACCGATTTCCTCCTCCAGGTCCCGGGTGAGGAGCTGCTGCGCACAGTGCCAACGTTCACGCTCGACGGGAGGCTATTGCAATGACACGCGTCCTTGGAGTCATCATGGTCTTAGTGGCGTTCGGAGGGCCCCGTGGCGCGAGCCAGCAGCCGCCCGGCAAGCCTG
This sequence comes from Gemmatimonadales bacterium, assembly GCA_036522815.1. GTDB lineage: Bacteria > Gemmatimonadota > Gemmatimonadetes > Gemmatimonadales > GWC2-71-9 > AG41. The sequence continues at coordinate 9,858 of DATDFC010000177.1, forward strand.
TGTTTGTCGTGAACGGTGTTCCGGTCGAGGATCGCGATCAGCAGCCCGGTCGGTCGCCGCAGCCCGACGACCCGCTGGCGCGTGTGCTGTTTCCCCCGGAGCTCGTGATGCAGCATCAGCAGGACATCGCGCTCCGTGCCGAGCAGCGCGCAGTCATCACCAAGGCCATTCAGGACTTTCAGACCAAAGTGGTGGACCTGCAATGGCGCATGCAGGACCAGTCCCAGCGGCTCGCCACGCTGCTCGAGAAGCCGAGCGTCGATCAGGCCGCCGCGCTCGCGCAGGTGGACGAGGTGTTGGGGGTGGAGCGGGAGGTGAAACGCGCCCACATGACGCTCTTGATTCAGATCAAGAACACGCTCTCGGCCGAGCAGCAGGCGAAGCTCGCCGCCGCGCGCGAGTCGGCGGCGCATGTGGGCGTGCGGGTCTACTAGGGACGCTCGCCACCCCAACGGACGACCTCGTTCGCCCCGGGCAGCGTACGCTCACGGCGAATGTCGGGATGCGCGTTCAATTCGAAGGTGCTCCCCGAGCCGAGGTCCTCGTATGACCGGAGTACCCATGGCACGCCCTCGGCGCCGAGGACCGAGTTACCGTCTGCCACATGGAGGTGGAGGTGCGGAGCCGTCGTCTGGCCCGAATCACCCAGCTTCGCGATCGTCTGGCCCCGGCGCACGCGCTCGCCGGGATGCACCCGCATGCTACCTCGCTCCAGATGCGCGTACAGCACGTAGCGATGAGGCGCGATTCGCAGGATGATGTGATTGCCGGCGATGTTCGCGAGCGTCACCGTCCCCGGCAGCACATGCGGCGCGTGGTCGGGAATGCTGTCCACGACCTCCATCACCTCGCCATCCGCGACGGCGAACACGGGCTGGTCGAATCCCCAATAGTTCTCGTTCCGCGTGGCGTCGCCCCGGTGGGTATCGCCGTTTGGGCCGACCAGCATCCAGTCGATGGCGAAGCGCTGCGCGATGTACGTCCGGCCCGCGAGCGCGACGAGCGCGCGGCGGTGAGGAGAATCGTTCGACGGCCCATCGCCCGCCAACCAGATCCCTTCAGGAAGGGGCGGCGACAGCACGACGGCCTCCACACGCCGCACGGGCACGACCTGCTCGGCGACCGTCTCATCTTCAGGCGAGGCAGCCGAATCGGCCGGCGAAAACACCACGCGGTTGACCAGGGTGTCCGGCACGGCGCCGTGACCGGGCATTGGCAGCCACAGGTACGCGACGACCCGTTGCCCCGGCTCGAGGCGCGCCGCATCGTGCGCCGCTTGGTGCATCCCACCGACCGTCTGGAGCAGCGCGGCGAGCGCGCTGTCCTTATAGGCGGCCAGGGTCTGCGCGGGCCTGCCGAGCACCTCGATGCGGCACAGCTCGAGCGGCGTGCGGGCGAAGCTCGTGATATGGAGCTCGTAGATCAGGACGCGCTGCGAGTCGATGAGCGCTAGCGTCGGGGGTGCGGGAGTCTCGATCTCGACGCGGGCCGGCCCGGTCAGGCCGGCAAGGGCGATCGGCAGCGCCACGATGACGTGCAGTGGTGTCATGGAGGCGAACATGGCGGGCGCGGGAGGGCACGACAAGAGAAATCGAGGCTCTCTGACAGCTCCCGAACAGCGATGCGGCACGGCGTCTGTCTCTACGAAGCCGTCGCCTGCACCTCGCTCGCCACCCGCAGCATGGCCGCCAGGCTGCGCTCGACGTCGTCTGCCGTCGTCGCCCATGACGACACGCTGATACGCATGGCCGTGCGTCCCTGCCACACGGTCCCTCCCGCCCAACACGTGCCGTCCGCCTGTACTCCGGCGATGACGCGGCGGGTCAGCTCGGCGTCACCAAACGAGACCAGCACCTGATTGATCACCACGTCGTTGAGAATCTCGTAGCCGGCCTCGCGCAGGCCCTCGGCGAAGCGGGTTGCGTGGCGGCAGGTGCGCTCGATCAGATCGGCTAAGCCCTGCCGCCCGAGCGATCGCAACGCGGCCCAGACTTCGATCCCCCGGGCTCGCCGCGAGAACTCGGGCGTGTAATGCTCGGGCTCGCGCGCCTCGCCGATCACCAGGTAGGGCGCATTCACGGCCATCGCGGCATGGAGATGGCGTGCGTCGCGTACCACGACCATGCCGCTGTCGTACGGCACATTGAGCCACTTGTGCGCGTCGATCGCCCACGAGTCGGCGCCGGCGAAGCCGTTCACCAGGTACGCGCGGGAGGGCGCTGCCGCCGCCCACAGCCCGAAGGCCCCGTCGACGTGCACCCAGGCACCCGCGGCGTGGGCACGCGGGATGACCTTGTCGGCGGGGTCGAAGGCGCCGGTGTTGACGTTGCCCGCCTGGAGGCAGAGGAGGGTGTGGTCGTCGAGCGGCGGCAGCGCATCGGCGCGCATCCGGCCCTGGCCATCCACGGGCACGCGGATCACCCGCTCGCGTCCCAGGCCGACCAGCGTCAGGGCCTTGAGCACGCTCACGTGCACCTCGTCGCCTACAACGACGGTGATCGGAGGCGCCCCAAACAGGCCCTGGGCTTCGACATTCCAACCGCGGCGCGCTAACAGCGCATGACGCGCCGCCGCGAGGCCGGAGAAATTCGCCTGCGTGGCGCACGTCACGAACCCTACGCCGCTCGTCGGCGGCAGCCCCAGCAGGTCGAGCAACCAGCGCATGGCGACCTCTTCCAGGCGCGCCGCGATCGGTGACAGAGCGACGATCCCCGCGTTCTGATCCCAGGCGGCCGCCAGATTGCTCGCCGCGACGGTCGCCGGGAGCGACCCGCCCACCACGAAACCGAAGAAGCGTCCACCCGCGGAGCCAAGCGTCGCGGGCGATCCGATGTCGTCGAGCAGCGCGATCACCGCGGTCGGCTCCGTAGGATGGTCCGGCAAGGCCTCGTCGAGCCGTTGCAGGTTGGCGAGGGCCTGGGGCGTCGGGGCAACGCTGCGGTCCTTCAAGCCGGCCAGATAGCGCGCCGCCCGCTCGGCGGTCGTGCGCAGCAGATCGTTCATTCCGGAAATCTACCCGTGCTGTAGTCCTCCGTCTGACAAGACGCTTCCCCCGTTTTCCGCCGGCAACGGCGTCCCGACTGATGCCTCCCTCGAGGCCTGACCGCTAGCGTTGGCTTCGTTCAGCCGATCGACCCTAACTCTCGATGGAGAACCACATGAAACCGACGGTCTACGCGCCCTTCCTGAGTCTCGTGGTCGCGGCGTGCAACAACCTCTATTCGCCCAGCTACACCGCGCCCCCGCCCAGCTTCACGGCGATCCGGGCCCGGGGCGACAGCGTGACGGTCCTGGACACCCTCAACAAGTTTCGCGCCGCGCTCGGCGGCAGCCTGAATGCGCCGAACTCCCCGCCCGCCGACAGCGGCCGCCGCGAGATCAACTGGGACGGGGTGCCGGCCGCCCTGACCAACGTCGACACCTTCCCGGCGACGTTCTTCAACGTCAACTCGAAGCGGGGTGCCGTCTTCTCCACGCCCGGGACCGGCCTGCGGGTGGATAGCAGCGCATTTGCTTCGGTCAACGCAGGTCTCGCCGATCAGTTCAAGGCGTTCTCGCCCAAGAAGCTGTTCATGGCAGTCGGCAGTAACCAGGTCGAGGTCGACTTCAAGCTCGCGGGCACCACGACCAACGGTCTGGTCAAGGGCTTCGGCGTCGTCTTCTCCGACGTCGACAAGGCGGCCGCCACGCGGGTCGAATACTTCGATGCCAATGGCGTCGAGCTCGCCAGCATCGCATCGCCGGCCCAGCTGAGCGCTCAGCAATTCACGTTCGTCGGTGCCGTCTTCGACTCGGCGATCGTCGCCCGGGTGCTGATCACCAGCGGCGAGGCCGCCTTGAGCGCCACGATCACCGATGTGAGCGCGGGCGGCGACGGCGACGTCGTCGTAATGGACGACTTCATCTACGGCGAGCCGCAGCCTCTGCGGTAACGCCGTTCACTCATCATGCAAGGAGATACTGACATGCGACACACGAAATGGATCTTAGCGGCGGCCCTCTTGGCCCTGACGGCGTGCGGCGGTGCGACCTCGCCCTATGGCGGGGGTGGCGGCGGAGGCGGTGGGGGCGGTGGACCGGTCGGCGACGTCGTCGTGGGGAACATCTTCTTCAAGAGCGCCCGCAACGGCACCCAGAACCCCGCCGTGGACACGATCGCGGTGGGTGACAGCATCACCTGGGCCTGGAACGCTGCGGGCTCGCACACCGTTCAGTCGACCGGCGTGCCCCCGGAGGTCTTCAGGAACAGCGTGGTGATGTCCGGGGCTACCGACAAGTACACGATCACGTTCCGGACTGCCGGAACGTATACCTACAATTGTGCGATCCACGGGGCGGCCATGACCGGGCGGATCGTGGTCCAGTAGCAAAGCATCCGACTGGGCCCCAGCCCCTCTGGGGCCCACGTCCTTCCTAGCGGGGGGTATCCGCCACATTTTCCGGGCCAGGAGACTCGATGCCCACAGCCGTGCCGGAATCGACCCAGCTCAATACGTCCGAGCTCCTGGAGGCGTTTTTCGAGCGCTCCCAGGACGGGTTTTTCTTCATGATGCTCGATCAACCGGTCGAGTGGGGCCCGGGGATCGATAAGGACGCCGCGCTGGACTACGTGTTTTCGCACCAGCGCATGACCAAGGTCAATCCGGCGATGGCGCAGCAATTCCGCGCCCGGCCGGCGGAGCTGATCGGCCTGACGCCGGGTGACTTCTTCCGCCACGACCTCGAGGGCGGTCGCCGGGGGTGGCGGAAGCTGTTCGACCTCGGTCACACGCACAGCGTCACCAACGAGCGGCGACTCGACGGATCGACGATGTGGGTGGAAGGCGACTACATGTGCTTCTACGACGCCGCCGGTCGGATCACCGGGCATTTCGGAATTCAGCGCGACGTGACCGATCGTACCCTTGCCGCCAACGAACTGGAACAGTCTCGCGCCGAGCTGCGGGCCCTCGCGGCCCGGCTCCAGGCGATTCGTGAGGACGAGCGGACGCGCATCGCGCGGGAGATTCACGACGAGCTGGGCCAGGCGCTCACCGCTTTGAAGCTCGACCTGGCATGGCTCGAGTCCAAGCGGCCGGCCGGAAAACGCAATTCCGAGGCGGTCCGGCTGACCGACGCGTCGATCACCGCCCGGATCGACGAGACGATGCAGATCGTGCGCCGCATCGCCAGCGAGCTGCGCCCCAGCGTCCTCGACCAGCTCGGCCTGGAGGCCGCCATCGAGTGCCTGGTGCAGGATACGGCCCAGCGGACCGGCATCGCGGTCACGCTCCACGCCGACGACTTTCCCCGGCTCCCCGACGAGATCGCGAGCCACGCCTTCCGCATCATCCAGGAGGCGCTGACCAACGTCACGCGGCATGCCAAGGCCACCCGGGTGGACGTGTCGGTGCGCCGGGCGGGCGCGTTCATCATCCTCGGCGTCGAGGACAACGGGGTCGGGTTCACGCCCCAATCGCTCTCCGGGCTTCGGTCCCTGGGATTGGTCGGTATGCGCGAGCGGGCCCTGGCTTGTGGAGGTACCCTGTTGATTCGGGGCGAGCCGGGCCAGGGCACCGGCATCGCCGTCACCATTCCGGTCGCCGCTCCGTGAGCCGGGCCACCCCGAAGATTCGCATCTTCATCGCGGACGACCATCCGATCGTCCGGCAGGGGCTGCGCCGCATCGTGGAGGCCGACGCGGGAATGGTGATTTCCGGTGAGGCGGGCGACGCCACTGCGCTGTTCGGGGCGCTGGAGACCACAGCCACCGACCTGGTGCTGCTCGACGTCGCGATGCCGGGCGGTCTGTTTCTCGAGACGCTGCACGAGCTGCGCGCGCGTCACCCGAGCATTCGGGTCCTGACATTGAGTGTGCACCCGGAGGACGAGTGGGCGGTGCGCGCGCTCAGGGCCGGTGCCTCGGGCTATCTCACCAAGGATCATTCGCCGGATCAGTTGCTGGACGCCATCCGCCGCGTGTATCGCGGCGGCAAGTACGTCAGTCCGACGCTGGCGGAGCATCTTGCCACACAGCTCGATGGCGGTGGACAACGAGCCCCCCACGAGCTGTTGTCCGATCGCGAGTTCGAAGTCATGCGCCGGCTGGGCAGCGGCCTCACCATCTCGCAGATCGCCGGCGAGATGGCGCTTTCGACCAAGACCGTCAGCACCTACCGTACTCGCATACTCGAAAAGATGGCGGTCGCCACCAACGCCGACCTGGTCCGCTATGCCGCCAGGTACGGACTGATTGCCTGACCTGATCGCCGCGGGCGCCGCAGCCCTCCACCGAGGAGCCTGGGAGGAGGCGCGCGACCATTTTCAGTCGAGCCTCACCGGCGGCGAGACCCCCCAGGCCCTCGAGCAGCTCGGACTGGCCGCGTGGTGGCTCGACGACGCCGCCCTCACCTTCGACGCCCGCGAGCGCGCCTACCGGCTGTACCGCGAGCACGACGATCCGCGCGGCGCCGCCCGCGTGGCGCTCTGGCTCGTGTGGGACTATCTCGCCTTCCGCGGCGATACCGCCGTGGCGTCGGGCTGGCTTGAGCGGGCGCGCCGCCTGCTCGCGGGCCACGAGGCGGCGCCGGAGTACGGGTGGCTGCTGCTACGCGACGGCGAAGTCGCGCTGTTCCGCGGCCACGATCCCGCCACCGCGCGCGACCACGGCGTGCGCGCCGCCGCACTCGGCCGCGACACCGGCGACCGCGGCCTCGAGTTCACCGGGCTCGCCCTCGAAGGGCTGGCGCGCGTCAGCGCCGGCGACGTGGCCAGGGGGATGCGCTGCCTCGACGAGGCCACCGCCGCCGCCACCGCGGGCGAGGTGAAGGAGCTGCACACGGTGGGCGTGGTGTGCTGCTGGCAGATCTTCGCCTGCGAGCGGGTGCGCGACTACGACCGCGCGGCCCAATGGTGCGCCCGCGTGCAGGAGTTCACCAAGCGCTGGCGGCTGCGGCCGCTCTCGGCGATCTGCCGCACGCAGTACGCCGGCGTGCTGATGTGGCGCGGCGAATGGGCCGATGCGGAAGCCGAGCTCGCGGTCGCGACCCGAGACTTGGAGCAGGTGCGGCCCCCGCTCGCCACCCAGGCGCTCGCCCGGCTGGGCGAGCTGCGGCTGCGACAGGGCCGGCTCGACGAAGCCGAGCGGCTGTTCACCGCCGCGGGCGCACAGCCGCTCGCTCGCCTGGGCCAGGCGGCGCTCGCCCTGGAGCGCGGCGAATGGGCCGATGCGGAAGCCGAGCTCGCGGTCGCGACCCGAGA
>DATDFC010000178.1:0-21652 GCA_036522815.1 Gemmatimonadales bacterium
TGTCCGCCCAGGACAAGTACGCCTTGAAGGTGCCGGGCGGGCTCGCGTTCTCCGAGTTCAGGGGATACGAGGCCTGGCAGGTTGTCTCCATCAGTCAGGACGGAGACCTGTTTGCTGCGATCCTTGCGAACCCCGTCATGATCGACGCTTACCGGGCCGGAATTCCCGGCAACGGCAAGCCTTTCCCCGACGGCTCCAAGATGGCGAAGATCCATTGGAACCCGAAAAAGATGGAGACGTTTCCCGCAGCGACAGTGCCGGGCACGCAGCATGACGTCGACTTCATGGTGAAGGACAGCAAGAGGTTCGGGGACAGCGGCGGGTGGGGATGGGCCGCGTTCGAGTATGAGGCCGCCTCCCGTACCTTCAGGCCCGGCACCACAGCCGACAAGCCGCCCCAAGAGAACAACGCCAAGTGTGGGTTCGCGTGCCACACGATCGTGAAGACCAGAGACTACGTCTTCACGGATTACCAGAGCCGCTGAAACGACCGCCCCCGGGCGCACGCCCGGGGATCAGGGAGGGACCTTAACCCCATGTAAGGCTCCAGTCAGGGCCGCAACCTTTTGCCGCCGTCGCGCGTCCAAGCGGGTATCCCAGCCCCGTGAACACCATGTCGAGACTCACCGTCGTTCTCGCCGTGCTGTGTGCCCCTCTCCTTCAGATGAAAGCGCAGAACATCCATCCCACGCCGCCCCCGGAAGTCCAGGCGGTGCCGCTGCACGAAGCGATTCATCTGGACGGGCGGCTCGACGAAGCGGTGTGGCATACGGCTCCGGCGGCAACTGGCCTGCGCCAGGCACAGCCGCACGAGGGCGAGCCGGCGACGCAGCGCACGGACGTCCGCTTCGCGTTCGACGCCGCGGCGCTGTACGTCGGCGCCCGCATGTACGACGACTCGGGGCCGCGCGGCGTACGCACCCGCCTGGTGCGGCGCGACGCGGACATGAACTCCGATTATCTCGAGGTGATCTTCGATACCTACCACGATCACATCGGCCGGCTGTTTTTTCAGGTCAATCCCTCGGGCGTGAAATACGATGCCAATGGGCTGGGCGGCGGGGGAGACCCGTCGTGGGATCCGGTGTGGGAGGTGAAGACCGCCATCGATTCGCTCGGCTGGACGGCGGAGCTGCGCATTGCGTTCTCGCAGCTCCGGTTCCGCTCGACCACGGACGAGCAGACCTGGGGACTGCAGATCTGGCGTCAGGAGAACCGTCTCAACGAGCTGTCGCAGTGGGCGTTCTGGAAGCTCAACGAAACCGGCGGCCCTTCGAAGTTCGGACACCTGCGCGGGCTCGTCATCCACAGCGCGCCGGGCCGCGCCGAGGTGTTGCCCTACGTCGTGGGCCGCTCGAGCAACGTCCCCGGTGCGGCGGGCGATCCGTTTGACGACCCGCACGCCATGGATGGCCGCGTCGGCCTGGACGGACGCGTGCTGCTCACGTCGAACCTCACGCTGAACGCGACGGTGAACCCCGACTTTGGACAGGTCGAGGTCGATCCGGCCGTCGTGAATCTCACCGACTTCGAGACGTCGCTGGACGAGCGACGGCCGTTCTTCGTCGAGGGCGCGGGGTACTTCGGCCTCGGCGGGCTGAGCTGCTTCTTCTGCTCGAACGTGTCGAGCCTCTCGATGCTCAGCACGCGCCGCATCGGTCGCGCACCGCAGCTGACCGCGTACCGTGACACTGCGGACGAGTTCGCCGACGAACCGCAGACCACGACCATCCTCGGCGCGGCCAAGTTGACCGGCCGCACGCCCAGCGGCTGGTCGATCGGCGCCCTCGATGCCGTGACCAGACGCGAGCAGGCCCTGGTCCAGCGCCTCGACTCGAGCCGCGTGACGTATACGGTCGAGCCGCTGACGAATTATTTCGTGAGCCGCGTGACGAAAGATCTGGGCGGCGGCGCGACCCAGATCAAACTGATGGGCACGTCCGTGTACCGCAGCCTGGACGATTCGTTCGCCATCAGCAACCTGGCACGGCGCAGCTCCGCGCTGGGCGTCGGGACGACCACGTGGTGGGGCAGGCGGACCTACGATCTCAATGTGCAGCTCGCGGCCACGCGGATCGTCGGCGACAGCGCGGCCATCGAGCAGGTGCAGACGTCCCCGCGCCACTACTTCCAACGTCCGGATCGCGGCGCTGGGTTCAATCCCACCCGGACGTCGTTGGTCGGGCTCGGTGCGTACGCGCGCGTCGCGCGCGATCAGGGCAGCCTGCAGTGGGAAGTGTCGGGCAACATGCGCACACCGGGATTCGACAACAACGACATCACGTTCTTCAGAAACGCCGATTACATCTGGATGAGCGCCAATATCCTGCCGCTGTGGACCAGGCCCACCAAGTGGTACCGCCAGCTGCTGTTCATCGGCGGCGGGCAACAGCAATACAATTTCGAAGGCGATCTGACGGATCGGCAGCTGCAAGTGTATGGTCAGCTGCAAACGCTCAACTACTGGACCGTGAGCTCCTACTGGATACACCGGCCGGAGGTTTCCGACGACCGGCTGACCCGCGGTGGTCCCGTGGTGCGGCGTGCGGGACGCGACGACTGGTTCGCGAGCGTGAACACGGACACCCGCCGGCGCATCGTGGTCAACGCCACCGGGCAGGTGGGATGCAATCGGGAGGGATACTGTAACCGCTCGCTCGGTGCGCAGGTCCAGGTCCGCCCGTCGTCCAATGTGCAGCTCAGCCTCGGGCCCTCGTGGAGTCGCAGCGCGAGCGGCGCGCAGTACGTGCAGACCGTCACGGATGATTCCGCGAAGGCGTTCTACGGGCACCGCTACGTATTTGCGGCGTTGGTCGACAAGACACTCGCCATGGAGACGCGGCTGAACGTCACGTTCTCCCCCGCTCTGACGCTCGAGGTGTACGCCCAGCCGCTGATCGAGAGCGACGCGTATTCCGGTTATCGCGAATTCGCCGCCCCCCGTCAGCTCCGCAAGCTGGTCTATGGCGTCGACGTCGGCACCGATTCCGTGCCGGCTGGAGCACCGCAGCAACACTGGATCGACCCGGACGGGCCGGCCCGGGGCTCGCCGAAGTTCCTGATCACCGATCCCAGCTCCACGTTGCGGTCACTGCGCGGCAATGTCGTGCTGCGCTGGGAGTATCGCCCCGGCTCGACGCTGTTTCTCGTCTGGACTCGCAATGGGTCGTCGCAGCTGGAGCGCGGCCAGATCGACTTCAGGGATGACGCCGGGGCGCTGTTTCAGGGCCCGTCGTCGAATGTCGTTCTCTTGAAGGTGAATTACTGGCTGGGATTCTAGGCTACGCCACCCGCCCGATCGGTAACCTCCGGATCCGCTTCCCCGTGGCCGCGAAGATCGCGTTGCACACCGCCGGCGCGATGGGCGGCAGCCCCGCCTCGCCCACGCCTCCCGGCGCCGCGTCGCTGCGCACGAGATGCACCGCGATCTCCGGGGTCTCCCCCAGGCTGAGCATGCGGTAGTCGGTGAAGTTGCTCTGCGCCACTCGCCCGCGATCGAGCGTGATCTCGCCGAACAGCGCCGCCGTCAGGCCGTAGATGATCGCGCTCTGCACCTGGGCCTCGACGCCAGCGGGATTCACCACCACACCGCAGTCGATGGCGCACACCACGCGGTGCACGCGTACGGCGCCGTCCGACGCTACCGACACTTCCGCCACCTGGGCGAGAAACGTGTCACCGAACTGCCACAGCGCGATCCCGCGAGCCCGCCCGGCGGGCGGCGCCGAGCTCCAGCCCGCACGCCCGGCCGCGAGATCGAGCACCTGGACGAGCCGCGGATGGCCCGCTACGAGCTCGCGGCGATACGCGTACGGATCCTTTCCAGCGGCGTGCGCCAGCTCGTCCACGAAGCTCTCCACCACCCAGCCGTTCTGCGACGGGCCCACGCCGCGCCACGGCGCCACGGGCACGCCAGGGTCTGCGATCAGCCGCTCGAGACGAAAATGGGGCACCGGGTAGATCAGCTCGTCCGCCCCGCGCGTGAGCAGGAACGATCCACCCTCGGGGCCGACGAGGCGATGGCTCCACGCCAGCGGCGCGCCACGCGCGTCGAGCCCGCCGCGCAGCACGTTGTACGTCGCGGGACGATACACGGCGTTCTGAATGTCGTCTTCCCGCGTCCACACGACCTGGACCGGTGCGTCGATCTGCTTGGCCAGCTCCACCGCCTCGGTGGCGTAGTCCATGGGCCCGCCGCGCCGCCCGAAGCCGCCGCCCAGGTAGGTTACGTGCACGATGATCGCCTCGGGCGAGAGGCCCGTCAGCTGCGCCGCTGTGCGCTCGATGCCCTGAGGGTTCTGCGTGGGCGCCCAGATCTCGCACGCGTTGCCACGCAGCTGCGCGGTGCAGTTCATCGGCTCCATGCAGGCGTGCGCGAGATAGGGCGCCTGGTAGGTCGCTTCGACGGTGCGCGCGGCGCCCTTCAACCCCGCATCCACGTCGCCCACCGTGCGAACCATTTCGCCCGAGCGCTCCGCTGCGGCGGCGAAGGCGCGCCAGATGCCGTCACTGCTCCATTGCGCCACCTTCCCCTCGTCCCACTCGACCTTCAGGGCCTTCTTTCCCTGGAATGCGGCCCAGGTGGCATCGGCCACTACCGCCACGCCGCTCGAGATCTGGACCACCTTCCGTACTCCGGGCACGGCGAGCGCCGAGGCGGGGTCGAACGATTTCACCTTGCCGCCGAATACGGGGCAGCGCGCTACCGCGGCGTACACCATGCCGGGGACCCGCACATCGATCCCGTAGCGCGCCTCGCCGCTGACTTTGTCCGGGGTGTCGACGCGCGGCACGCGCGTGCCGAGGATGCGAAACTCCGCTAGGGGCTTGAGCGGTGGATCGGCTGGTACCGGAAGTGTAGCGGCGAGCGTGACGAGCTCGCCGTAACCGAGCCGGCGCCCGCTCGCCACATGCTCCACGCTGCTGTTGCGCGCCCGGCACCCCTCGCGCGGCACCTTCCAGGTGAGCGCCGCCGCGCCGATCAACATCTCGCGCGCCGCGGCGCCCGCCTGGCGCAGCGGCTCGAACCCGGAGCGCACGCTGCGGCTGCCGACGGTGAACTGGTCGCCGTACGCCGGGTCGGCGTCCGCCTGCGCCACCCGCACACGCGTCCAATCGGCCTCGAGCTCCTCGGCTACGATCATCGGCATGGCGGTCTTCACGCCCTGGCCCATTTCGGAGCGGCCGGTCCAGATCGTCACCGCGCCGTCGGGCTTGATCTCGATCCACGCGTTGGGCTTGAATGACTGGGTGGCGCCGCGGGCGAATGCGGGGAGATGGAACCCGATCAGGAGGGAGGCGCCGGCCGCGGCGCCGGCCTCCAGGAACTCCCGCCGATTGATGGTCGGATGGGTCATGTCGCAGCTCCACTCGCTACAGAGTCAGGTAGACGATCTTGACGAACGTGTCACCGTTGAACCTGCCCTTGCCCCACTGCGCATCGAGATCGACGAAGGGCTTGGCTGCGATCGCTTCCTCGAGGGTTTTCCCGGACGCCTTGAGCTTCCGTACCCGGTCCGCGGCCGCGGAAAGCATGTCGCGATACTTCGCGAGCTCGGGTCTAGTGGCGAGGGCACCGTGTCCCGGGACGATCTTGGTTGCGGTGTCCGCCAGGCTCAGCAGGTGATCCGCCGCCGCGATCATGCCGTCGATCCGGCCGCCGGTGGAGCCGTCGATGTAGGGATACCTGCCGTTGAAAAACACGTCGCCGGTGTGCAGCACGTTGGCCTTCTCGAACCGCACGACCACGTCCGTGTCCGTGTGGGCCGGCGGAACGTGCGTCAGCAACAGCCGCTCGCCGTTCGCCTCGAGCGTGTATCCGTCCTTGAAGACTCGCTGGGGCAGGGCGTCGGCCGGCGAGGGCGGCAGGTCGAGCTCGAGCACGGCGAGGTGGTGCGGTTGGGTCATCCGCAGCTTGGTGTTTTCGTGCGCCACCAGGGTCGCACCGCCGGCGCGGAGCGGCGCGTTGTTGTCGGTGTGATCGAGGTGCCAGTGCGTATCGATCACCAACTTCACCGGCGCGGCCCCTAGTCCCTTGAGCGACTCCTGGAGCTTGGGCCACGCCGGCGCCACGAACGTGTCTACCACGAGCATGCCGTCGGGGCCGCGCAGCACCACCACGTTGCCGCCGGGACCGGAGAGCAGCGTAAGGTTCTCGGCGAGCGGCTGCGCCTGAATGGGGATGGCGCCGAGCTGCGCTCGAAACGCCGCCAGGGGATCCTGCTGGCCGGCTGCCGCAGACGCCAGCCGGCGGGGAAGCAGCCCGTCGACCAGCACGCCGGCGCCCACCGCCGACATCACCCGCAACCACTCGCGTCGCGTCTTGCTCGTCGCCCTGCGGCTCACGGTGCACCTGCTGTCTCGGTTCCGGTGCAATATGCCGACGTGATACCTTGAGGTCCATGAGCGAGCGGGACGCGTTCTACACGGTCGACCGGATCGAGGGAGACGTCGCCGTGCTGGTCGGAGACGACGGCGTAGGGGTCGACGTGCGTCGCAGCGCACTGGGCGTGCGGGTGCGGCAGGGGATCGTGCTGCGAGTGCCGCTCTCCGCCCATAGGCCCGACTGGTCGAGCTGCACCATCGATGACGTGGAGGGCGAGCGGCGGCTGGCGGAGGCCCGCGCACGACTCGCCCGGCTGCGGAACACCGATCCCGGGGGCGACGTGGTCCTCTAGCGGGTCAGGGCGAGGAGCATCTAGCGCAACTTCCTCACGAGCCAGTCGGCCAGCTGACCCATCACCTCGGGCCCGATTCTGCCGCTCGGGGAGCGGGCGTACCCGGACGGGTTGCCGGTCGAATCCGGCAGGAAGAGATGGTTGCGTAGCGGAATCACGCGCACGGTGACGTCGCGGTTCCCGGCCTCCCCCAATGCGGCGGCGAGCGTCTCGGCCTGATCGGCGGTGACTTGCTGGTCGGTCCCACCCTGCAGGATCAGCACCGGCGCCCGCACCTGTCTGATCGTGGCCAGAGGATCGTAGCTGAGGAAGAACTTCATCCACGGCGACGGCGCCGCGGTGGTGTCCGCCGCGGCGCGCCGCGTGGCATATACGGAATCACGTTGTGCCGGCGCGATGGCCGAGTCGTGCTCGACCCCATAGCGGATCTGGTAGTCGAGGACCTCGCGCCCGCGCTTCGCCGGGCCCGCCATCAACACGATCGCGGCCAGACGGCGATCGGACGCGGCGACCATGGGCGCGATAATTCCCCCCTCGCTGTGCCCGACCAGCGCGATGCGCGCTGGGTTGACGTCGGGGCGGGCGCGCAGCCAGGCGACGGCGGCCCGCACGTCGTCGGCGAAGTCGGCGGAGGTCGCGGTCGCGAAATTGCCGGTCGACTCACCGGTGCCGCGATCATCCAGACGCAGCACCATGATCCCGCGCCGGCCCAGCGTGTCGGCCACCTGGCGGAACGGGCGATACCCGGCGACGAACGGGAGGTACTCGTCGCGGTCCTCCGGGCCGCTGCCGGTGATCGTCACCACGGCGGGACGCCGCCGGGCCGGGCCTGCCGGGATCGTGAGCGTGCCCGCGAGCACGTGCCCGGCCGGCGTCGGAACTTTGACGGACTCCGCGCGATAGGGCGCTCCGGCCGGGGGGGAGTAGTCCGGCTTACCGAGCGCCAGCCGTGCGGCCGCGGCGCCCTCGACCCGCTCGGCGACCAGCCGCTGCGCCGGCGTGCGCAGGCGCAGCAATTCGCTTCCCCGCACGATCAGCTGCGTCTCCTGGGGACCGAGTTGTAACGCGATCGAGTCGGCGGACAGCCGTCGCAGCGTGGCCGTCACCGTCTGCCCACCGGTGACGAGGAATACCGGAAAACTCACGCTGTCCGCGAACGCGGCGCCGAGCCGTGCCAGCGCCGGCTCGAGCATCGCCGCGGAGCCGTTCAGAAGAAGACAGGCGTCGGGCCGCGTCGCGATGCGCTCGGTCCGGGTCGTCCCGCCCGCGGTGAGCTCGGCGAGGACGGTATCGCCCACGAGGCGCAGGGTGGCGCTCTGCAGCGCCGCGGCATCGGGACCGCTCCCCGCGGGATACACGATCACACGGAGTTCGTCGAAGCCCCTCGCGTCCCGGCTGGCGAGATAGCTGATCCGCGGCTGTCCCTGGAGCAGCACTTCGCCGGTCAGCACCTGCCGCGAGCTCGTGTAGCGCTCGATGCCGAATGTGTCCGCGCCGACGAGGAACACGAACGCGGCCGTGCCACTGCCTTGCCCGGCGGCGGCGGGCGCGCCGCCCGGCATCGCGAGCAAGCCCAAGCCGGCAATGCCGACGCGGATCGAGCGCATCACGACGACTCCACGTCCGGGAGGTTGGGGGTCTTAAGATGCCCGGGCTCCAGACCCGCGCAAGAGTAGCCCATCCGCGCCCCTTGCGCGCCAACGCGCGGGGCGTAGTATGGCTGTTCGGCACGTTGTATACAGTATTGCGCACTACTACGAGTGCCGGCAGGACTCCCTTGGTTCGGAGCGTCGCCTATGCCACGCGTGATCACGTCGATTCTCTGCCCCCGGCTCGGCAGCGTGCTCGGGCTTGTCGCATGCGCGGTCGTCGTCCCGCACGCCGCAGCCGTCGCGCAAACGGGCTCGGTGAGCGGGGTCGTCAGCGACTCCCTGTCCGGCCAGCCCCTCAGCGACGCCCAGGTGCGTGCGGAGGGGACGGCGCTGTCGTCGCGGAGCGGACTGCGTGGACAGTTCACCGTGGCGGGGCTCAGCGGAACGACCGTGACCCTGGTTGTCACGCGCATCGGCTACCGTACTGTCACGCGATCGGTACCCGTCGGTACCAGCGACGCGGCTTTTCAGCTCAGCAGGACCGCGCTCCGGCTCGATGAGCTGGTCGTCACCGGCCAGGCCGGCAACACTGCAATCCGGGCGCTCGGGAACGACGTGGGCAACTTCGATATGGCGGCCGCGCAGGAGGCGACACCCAGCAAAACGGTCCAGGAAGCCCTCTCCACCGCGGTCCCGGGCCTGCAGATCCAGCGGGCCAGCGGGCAACTGGGGACGGGGGGCGTCACACGGATTCGCGGCGTCAGCTCCCTCAGTCTGAGCTCGGAGCCGATCATCTTCATCGACGGTGTCCGAGCCGACAACACCGCGGGATCGAACGCCATCGGCTTCCAGGGTGGTGGGGACACGCCGTCCCGCATCAACGATCTCGACCCCGACGACATCGCGTCGATCCAGGTGCTGAAGGGTCCTTCGGCGGCGACGCTGTACGGGACCGAAGCCTCGAATGGCGTCATCCAGATCCTCACGAGGCGGGGGGCGTCCGGTCCGCCGGCCTGGTCCGCCGAATTTCGCGCCGGCGCCAACTGGTTGCCGAGTCCCGACAAGCTCTACGAGGGCATTTACTATCGGGATACTCTCGGCAACGTCCAACATCTCAACCTCATCGACAACGACATTCGTCGCGGGTTCGGGTCGCCGTTTTCGACCGGGACGCCGTATGGCGGCACGATGTCGGTGCAGGGTGGGACCGATGCCGTCCGCTACTTCTTCAGCGGCAGCTACGACCGCGACGAAGGTATCGTGACCTATAACTGGCTCGACAAGCTGAACGGCACCGCCAATCTGACCTATTTCGCGGGTGACCGATTCAAGGTGGACCTGAGTCTGGGGTACACGCGGTCGAAGCTGCGGTCTGCATCGGCGACGCAGCCGATGACCACGTACCTGATCTGGGCGTGCCCGAACAATTCCTGTACCAGGCCGGGGCTCGGGCCCGATGACGCCGGACGCGGCTACCTGGCCGGCGTGACGCCTGAAGCGTTCGACGAGATCGAAGGGTTGGACAATATCGACCGGTCGCGGCTCGCGTTCACCTTCACCCATCGGCCGACCGCGTGGCTGAACCACCGCTTCACCCTGGGCGGCGACTTCACGAATGACGCGTCGTCGCTCTACTACCCGTGGGGCAGCAATCCAGCGTTCGGGTTCCCCGAAGGCGAGAAGCTCGTCTCCAATGATCGTTCGTCGTTCATCACGGCCGACTACTCGGCGACCGTCACGGCGAGCGTCGGCGCGAGCCTGAAATCACAGAGCTCGGCCGGTGTGCAGTACTATCAAAAGAAGTTCTCGCAGATCTCCGGCTCGGGCGTCGCCTTTCCCATCCGCGGCGTCAACAGCGTGAGTGGCGGCGGCGTCCGACAAGGATTTGAGGACCCGGACTTCAACCTCGAAAACAAGACCCTCGGCGTCTATGTCCAGGAGCAGGTCGGGTTGCGCGACCGACTCTTCTTGACCGGTGCGCTGCGCGGAGATGACAACAGCGCCTTCGGCGTCAACTACGATTTTGTGGTCTACCCCAAGCTCAGCGCCTCGTGGGTGATTTCTGACGAGTCGTTCTTCCCCCGCGGCGTGGTGTCGGCGCTCAAGCTGCGCGGTGCGTGGGGCAAAGCGGGCCAACAGCCCAACGCGTTCGCCGCCGTGCAGACGTATGGACCATCGGTGGGAGCAGGCGGCACACCGACCGTCACGCCGCTCAACGTCGGCAACCTCGATCTCAAGCCGGAAGTGACGCGCGAGATCGAAGCCGGCTTCGATGCGAGCCTGTTGCGTGACCGTCTCTCCGTGGAGCTGACCTATTACAACAAAGTCACTCACGACGGGATCTTCGCGGCGCCGAACTCTCCATCGAGCGGCTTTCCGGGGAAGCAGTTCATCAACATCGGCAAGTTCAGCAATCGTGGGGTCGAGTTGGCGCTGCAAGGCTCGCCAATCTCCCGCGGTGCACTGCGGGTCAGCGTGCGCGGCACGCTGGCCACCAACCGGAACCGGATCGACGTGCTCGGCCAGGCGAATCCAATTCAAAACACTGACGTCGGGCAATTGACGGGGGCCTACAACGTCGAGGGCTTCCCCATGGGCTCGTTCTTCTTCAAGCGGGTCGTCAGCGCGACGCTCGTGTCACCGGGGCAAGTCACCAACGTTATGTGCGAAGGCGGCACCGCCTTCAGCAGCGGTGACGGCAGCGTCGTTCCATGCAGCTCGGCGCCCCTGCTGTATTTCGGCAGCCCAATCCCGACCTGGCTCAGCGCGTGGAGTGCGGACATCTCGTGGAAACGTTGGAGACTGGCCGGCGTCGCCGAGTTTCAGGGCGGCCACGTCGTGGACGACGGCAACGTGGGAGGTCAGCACGTGTTCTTCAATGATTCCCGCGCGGCGGTGGAAGGAACAGACCCGATCGCCGTTGCCCACATCGTGAACGGCTACTTCGGCGCGGCCGGCCTGATGAAGGCCGGGTTCGGCAAGATCCGGAACGTCTCCCTGACCTATGATCTTCCCGACCAGTGGGCCCACGTGCTGAGGGCCAGCCGCGGGTCGGTGACGTTGACCGTCGCCAACCTGGCGACCATCTGGCGCGCGCAGGAGCGAAAGTTTGGTGCGCTCGGCCAAGACCCCGAAGTTCGGATCAACCAGTCGACCTTCTTCAATGATCCCAACCTGACCAACGGATACACGCAGGAGTCCTGGCCGCAGTTCCGCCGGTTCCTCGCCACCGTCCGGCTCTCCTTCTAACCCACGGACTCGGGACTGACCATGCGAAACCACTCAGATCGATCGCTGGCGAAAGCGCGCCGCGTCGTGCTCGTGTCCGCGAGCCTCGTGCTGTCATGGAGTTGTCACGACGTTCTCAAGGTCGAGTTGCCGGGCCGTATCCCGAGCAACCTGCTCTCCGACCCGACGACGGCCCCGACGCTGGCGGCGAGTGTCGTTGCGGATTTCGAATGCGCGTTCAGCAACTACGTGAGCTCCACCGTCATCCTCTCGGATGAGTTCCTGGGCGCGTCCGGGAATCTGAACGCCAAGAACTGGGGCACGAAGAAGATTTACGAAGACGACGCCGCCAACGAAACGACGGGGTGCGACGGCTCCTTTGGCGCGTACACGCCGATGCAAACCGCTCGGTTCCAGGCCAATGACATCGGGGCACGCCTCGCGGGCTGGACCGATGCCCAGGCGAAAGTTCCGCTGGCGCCGCTCAGGGCCCGCGTGGCGGCGTTCGGCGCCTACGCCCACACCCTGCTGGGCGAGGGATTCTGCGCGATGCGGTTCGACCGGGAGCACCAGATTCGCACGCCCCAAGAGGTGCTCGCGATCGCGGAGGCCAAATTCGACACGGCGCTCACCCTCGTGAGCGCGATGAGCAACGGCCCTGCTAAGGACACACTGGCTAATCTGGCGCACGTCGGGCGGGCGCGGGTGCGCCTCGATCGCGGCGACCGGGGGGGCGCGGCGGCGGACGCGGCGCTCGTCACTGCCGGCTTCGAGTTCTTCGTCACACGCAGCGTGGATGCCGATACGCGCTGGAACGACGCGTGGTACGCGCTAGCGGAGCTCGGCCACGCCTCCGTGGACCCGCAGTATCGGAATCTCACCGTCGGGGGCACTCCGGATCCGCGCGTTCAGGTCGCCTGGGGCCCGACGGTGGGTATGGACACATTGGCCTTTGACGGCGTGACCGATCTCTACGTCGTCACGAACAAGAACTTCTCGCGCGCCGACCCGATGCGCCTCGCGAGCTCGATCGAGTCCGAGTTGATTCGTGCCGAGGCGCTGCTCGGAGGCACGGCGGTGGGGATCGTCAATGGCCGCAGGGCCCAGTTGGGGCTGCCCGACTACACGGGCCCAACGGACAGCGCATCGGTCATCGCCCTCGTGCTCGACGAGCGGAACCGTGAGTTCTTCATGGAGGGCGGCCAGCGCTACAATGACCTGCTCCGCTACAACATTCCATGGAAAGTCGGCAACGATCAGAACGGCAACCCGTACGGCCCGACGACCTGTATGCCGCTTCCCCTGAACGAGCGCATTGGGGCCGGTGGCTGACCGCCGCCGCAGCTAGGGGTTCTGCACCCGCACGAACTCGATGTCCTTGACGCTCGGCTCGAACGGGACCGCGACACGATCGATCTCGCCCTTTCGGTTCATCAGGAACGCGATCAGGCCGCTCAGCGGCACGATCTCGTCCGGGTCGTCGACCTCGAACGTGTCGTAGTGGTAATGCTTGAGGCGAGCCGTGTAGTCGGCGTATGACAGCTCGAGCGCGTGACCGACCGCGCGAACGGTGAGACGGCCGTACCCGGGATGCTCGTAGGTCCCCGCATAGGCTGCCAGCTCGTGGCTCGGCGTGGTGTTCGGCTTCCGCGCCGCGGCTCGCTCGTCCCGTTGCTTTTTTTGCTCCGCTTCGGCGTCCTGCTGCTCCTTGCGCGCGCGCGCCGCCCAGTCGATGGGCGACAGGCGCAAGAGCTGATCGAACACGTGCTCCGTCACGATATTCGGCACCGGATTATCGCCCGACATGTTCGTCAGGACGACGATGCCGATGCGCTCCTGCGGCATCCAGGACATTTGCGAAATGAAGCCGTCGATGCCGCCGCCATGCTGTACGAGCTTATGCCCGCGGTAAACGGTCACGGCAAGACCGAGCCCGTAGGACGCGACGCCAAACTCGTCGGGCCAGATGTCCTGGTGGCCCACGAGCATTTGCGGGGTCTGCATCTGTACGTCGTTCTGTTTCGAGAGGATGGTCCGCCCGTCGTAGCGGCCCGAGTCGATGTGAAACTGCACGTAGTGCAGCATCTCATCGACGCTCGAGTTGATAGAGCCGGCGGGAGCGATAGCGTCGAGGCTTCGGTACGGCACTTTCACGAGTCCGCACGCGGCGGCGCTCGGTCCCCCCGGCCCTCCCGGAGGCGGCGCGGAGCCGCTCGCGGCGGCATGGTCGGCGCGACAGGGACGCCAGACGTATGCCAGGGCAGCATCGTCCGACGCCGGCAGGTCCCGCACGGACGTATTCGACCGCGTCATCCCCAAGGGCCCAAAGAGGCGTTCGCGGATCAGATCGTCCCACGAGCGACCAGTGCGCTGCTCGACCAGGTATCCCGCGGTCATGAACATCAGGTTCTGGTACTGCCAGCGGCTGCGGAACGAGGCGTTCGGCTCGAGATACTTCAGCCGCCGATACATCTCCTGGCGGCTCAGACTCCCCCCGTACCAGAAGAGGTCGTGCCTCGGCAACCCTGAGCGGTGCGTGACCAGGTCGCGCGGCGTCATCTCCCGGCTCGCGAATTCGTCGTGCAGCTGGAAATCCGCGAGGTAGTCGCGCACGGGCTTGTCCCAGTCGAGCTTGCCCGAGTCCACGAGCATGCCCATCAGCACGACGGTGAACGACTTGCTGTTGGAGCCGATGGCCATGAGCGTGCGCGGCGTAACTGGCAGCTGGTGTTCGAGATCCCGCAAGCCGTACCCCTTGAGGAGCACGGGACGGCCATCCTGAATGACGCCGATGGCGAGCCCCGGGACGTGCCACTCCCGCATCACCGACGTCACGAACTGAT
Organism: Gemmatimonadales bacterium; assembly: GCA_036522815.1. GTDB lineage: Bacteria > Gemmatimonadota > Gemmatimonadetes > Gemmatimonadales > GWC2-71-9 > AG41. The sequence goes on from DATDFC010000178.1 coordinate 14,341, forward strand.
CGAGTCCGCCGAGCGCGCGCGCCGTGGCGGGGGATGGAGGGGCAACCGCCTGAGCGACGACGGGGCGCGCCAGGAGCGGCGCGAGCAGCAGGCCGGCGAGGATACGGAGTTGTCTACTCGGGTGCATCGAGTCCTCCACAAGTGTCGAGGCTACCTTCGCGCGAACGTATATCTGCCGGACGGACTGATCTGAGTCATTGCCTTCACTTTGCCACCCTCGAGAACGAACTCGATCGTGACGTCCGAGAACTCTTTGAGCCTGAACCGTTGCGGTCGCCAGGGCACGAGGGCCTGGAACGGCTGGCCGGGCAATTCGAGTCCCAGGGTACCTTCCTCTTTGAGCACCACCTCGAAGCTGGCACCTGAGGGCGTCACGTACGTGCCGGCGTACTGCCGCAGCGTCGTCGGAGCCGACAGCTCGGCCGGTACACGGCGGACGAAGGTCACTTCGGCCTGATCGAGCGACATCACCGCCTTATCGACCTCGCCCTGGGGGTTCGTCGCGAAGTTGACCGACCACTTGCCGTCCTGTTCATCATCGGGGGTGTCGAAGCGGTCAAAGTGAAAGTGCGTCAACGGCAAGTCGATCTGATGAAAGGCAAACCGCAGCCCGGCTCCCTGCTTCGAGATCGTGAGGACGCCGTATGCCGGGTCCTCGAATTCGCCGACGAAATCATCCAGTGGGTGGGAGGGACGGGTGCCCTTGACCTGACCGCTCCCCGCCTGGGCACGCGCCGCAGTGCCCGCCTGCTTCGCTTTCTTGCGCGCCTCGTTGAGCCGCTGACTCCAGGGCGTCTGGCTGAGACCGAGCAGGCGCTCATACACGTTGTATGACACGACGTTGTACAGCGGTGCGGCGTGGTCGCCGATTACGAGCACAATGACACCCACGCTGTCGGACGGCATGTACGACACCTGTGAATGGAAGCCGTTGATGTCGCCGCCATGGTAGGCGAGCAGGTGGCCGCGGTAGGATGCGGTCCAGCGCCCCATCCCGTATGCGGCATTGAGCAACTCGCCCCACCCGAACGCTTCCAGCGTGGTATTGGGCATCGCGATGGATGGCTCGAGCGTGGCTTTCACGACGCCGGCCGGGATGACCTGCCGGCCCGCAAAGCGGCCTCCGTTCATGAGGGCGATCAGCCAGTGGGACAGGTCCTGAATGTTCGAGTTGATCGCGCCTGCCGGCCCGATGGCCACCTGCTCGCGATAATAGGGAATGGCGTAGAGCTCGTCAGAGTCTCGGCGCTCAGTAAACGGCACGGCGTGGTCAGGTTGCTTGATGACGTCATCGATCGAGAACACCGTGCTGGTCATCCCGAGCGGCTGGAAGATGCGCGCCTGTACGAACTGCTCCCAGGTCTTCCCCGACAGCAACTCGATGATGTATCCCGACGCAGCGTACATCAGGTTGTTGTACAGAAACGTCGTGCGCAGCGGCTGCGACGGCTCGAGGAATCTCAGCCGCTGGAACAGCTCCTGTCTCGTAAACGGGGACTTGTACCAAATCCTGTCGTGGCGCGTGACCCCGGTGCGGTGCGCGAGCATGTCCCGCACGTTGACGGAGGCGTTCAGGGCGTCGTCATGGAACTGCACGCTTGGCACGAACTGACGCACGGGCTTGTCCCAGTCGATCTTTCCTTCGTCCACGAGTAAGCCCATCGCGATCGCCGTGAAGAGCTTGGTGTTGGAGGCGATGGGCATGACGGTCGTCGGAGTGAACGGCAGCTTGTTTCCGTAGTCGCGATAGCCGTAGCCACGGGCGAGGACGAGCTTGTCCTTCACCACGACGCCGACACCGATGCCCGGGACGTTCCAGTCACGCATGACCTGGTTCATATAGGCGTCGAAGTCCGCGAGCTTCGCGGTGACGCTGGAGTCCTGAGCCTGCGCCCGCGCGCAGATGGCCGCGCACAGCAACAGGCCCACTGCGGGTTTCCGGACCGCCCTGACGAGTAGGTTCATTGGCAGCCTCAGCGAAGTAGGTCTACGGGCGTCGCACCCGCACGGGGGGCGCCGGTTCTGCCAGCAACTTCACGGGATTGGCCTGGAGCAGCCGCAACGCCTCCTGCACGGCCCGTTCGAGCTGCGGATCGCGTCCCTGGGCGACGAGCGCCGGCGTCTGCGGGACGACGATGTCCGGGGTGATGCCGACGTTCTCGACGTCCCAACGGCCCTGGAGATCGAAGAAGCCGCCACGCGGCGCGGTGATATAGCCGCCATCGATCAGACCCGGCGTGTCCCAGATGCCCACGAGCCCGCCCCAGGTCCGCGTGCCGACCAGCGGTCCGAGCTTCATCTCGTGGAACAGGTATGGGAGCATGTCGCCCCCGGAGCCGGCATACTCGTTGATCAACATGACCTTGGGGCCGAAGATTCCCGTGAGCGGCTCGGTCCACGGCCGGCGCTCCCCGACCGGATTGTTGAAGTAGCCGCGCAATTGCCGTGCAAGAATGTCGACGAAATAATCGGCGATGTAGCCGCCCTGGTTGAAGCGCTCATCGAGAATCACGCCCTGCCGGTCCTGCTGTGCGAAGTAGTAGCGGTTGAAATACTCGTAACCCTGATCCGCGGTGTTGGGCAGCCACACGTACGCGAGCTTGCTGTTGGAGAGCGAATCGACGAGCCGCCGGTTGTCCTCGACCCACGCGCGCGTGCGCAGGTCATCCTCATCGGCCACTGGCAGGACGGTGACCGTCCACGAGCCGTCGAGCGTGGGCTTGTCGTTGAGGCGTAGGACCGTCTGGCGATTCGCCGTCCCTTCGAGCGCTTCATAGGGATTCATCGGCGGCGTGAGGTCAGTACCATTCACCGCGAGGAGATAGTCGCCGCTGCGCGCCTTCACACCGGGGGCCGAGAGCGGCGCGCGCAGATTCGGATTCCAGTTCTCACCGGAGAAGATCCGCTTCAGCCGGTAGCGGCCGTTCTCGACCGCGAAGTCGGCGCCGAGCATTCCGATCTTCACCGTGTCGATCGCCGGTGTGTCGCCGCCAAACACGAAGGTGTGACCCAGCGACAGCTCGCCGCCGAGCATGTCGAGCAGGTAGGTAAGATCGGAGCGGTGGCCGACGCTCCCCAGCCACGGCTCGTACATCGTCCACACCTTGTCCCAATCGGCACCGTTGTGATTGGGCACGTAGAGATAATCCCGCTCGAAACGCCACGCCTCCCTGAAGATCTGGCGCCACTCGGCCCGGGGATCGAGCCGCATCTGCAGATCGACCGTGATCTTTCCATCTCCCGCCTTGGGCACCGTTTCGGTCCCGACGATCATCCACGACTCACCGGACTGGTACAACAGCTTCTTTCCGTCGCGCGACAGGCGGAACCGCGTCACCGGCGACACGAAGCTCTCCGACTTCCGCTTCTTGAGATCGTAGCGATGTAACGTGACGCCCGTCTGGTTTTCGATCGCCTCGCTGACGAACACGACGCCCTCGTTCGCCGCGACGAGCGACGTATACGCGCGCACGGGCATGCCGAGAGCGAGAATCCGTTGACTGAGCCCCGTGCGATCGATGCGCACACGCACGGCCGCCTTCGCCTTGGTCGTGTCCACGCCCTTCCCCGACGTCGTGTCGCGCGCCTCCTCATCGCTCTCCGGCAAGAGCGGCGACGGCGTGTCGGCTGCGAGCACCATCAGATAGGCCCCGCGGCGCATATGGCGGTCGTAGGAGCTGAGATCGAGCCAGCCGCTCGACAAACCGAAGTCGGTACTCGCTAGGAAGTAGAGGTACTTGCCGCCTGCATCCCAGGTGGGACTCAGGGCGTCCGACAGCCCATCCGTGAGCTGATAGCTCTTGCGGTCCGTCATCGAGTACGCCATCAGCACGTGGAACTGGCTCGGGAGCCGCTTGGCGTAGGCGAGCCATTTCGAGTCGGGCGACCACGCCGGCTCGAAGGTGCGCTCCGGGTGTGCGTAAGTGTCGGTGTCGAGCCGCGTCACTTTTCCCGTCGCGACCTCGACCAGGAGCATGTTCAGGCCTTCGTCCGTGACGGCGATGTACTTCCCGTCGGGCGACCAGTCCGCCGTATGGAAGAACGTCGGCTGCTCGAACCGGATTTCGCGCGGCGCGCTGAGGCCCTCCTGCGTGCCGATCATCAGGCGATACTCACCGCTCGCATCCGAGAACCACGCGACCTGCTTGCCATCGGGCGACCAGACCGGCGTGCGCTCCGCCGTCCCGGGACTCCGCGTCAGATTGCGCGCGTCGCCCTTCTCGGCAGGCACCGAGAACACCTCGCCGCGCGCCGAGAACAGCGCGCGGGCCCCACTCGGCGACAGCGACGCTGACTCGATCCACTTCGCCGCGTTCACCCATCGCGGCTCCGCCCACGGCAGGTCGCCGCGGCACGTGATGGCGAGCTGCCTGTCCTTGCCCGTGGCCGGGTCGAGCAGATGGAGGTAGCCGGCCGCTTCGTAGACAATGACGCCGCTCCCCGCGTCGAGCGTCTTGACGTCGTAGTCCTTGTAATGCGTGAGCTGCGTGAGCTGCTTCGACGCGACATCGTATTTCCAGACGTTCGCCGCCCAGTCGCGGTCGGAGATGAAGTAGATCGCGTCGCCCATCCATACCGGCCAGGTGTCGAGCGTTCCTTGCGACGGCAGGGTATCCACCGCCTGCGAGGCGATGGTGTAGAGCGTGATCGGATGAGTCTGGCCACCACGATAGTTGCGCCACTCGACATCCCAACGGGACACCTTCTCGTAGGCCAGCCGCTGGCCGTCAGGGGAGAGTGAGCCGCGCAGGGCGTCGGGGATCGGCAGCCGCTCGGGGACGCCGCCCCCGGCTGCCGCGGCGATCGTCCAGAGCTGTTGCACACCCACCGACGGTGCGCTCGCCCGTGACGAGCTGAAAAGGATGCGCTTGCCGTCGGGCGACCAGCCGCGGGCGCTATCGGGCCCCGGATGCCACGTCAGACGCCGCGCCTCCCCGCCCGCGGCATCGATCACGTAGACGTCGGTGTTGCCGCCGTACTGCATGCTGAACGCGATCTGCTTGCCGTCGGGCGAGAAATGCGGATTCGATTCCGTTCCGGGAAAGCTCGTGAGTCGCGTCGCGTCACCACCGTCGCGACTTGCCACCCAGATATCGCCGGCGTACGCGAACGCAATCTGCGTCCGGCTCACCGTCGGCTGGCGCAGCAGCCGCGTGCCTTGGGCCGACATCAGGATGGGCAAGACCAACAATCCGAGGAGGACGGATGTGGGACGCATGGCGCGCTGGCCTCCACGAGGGCGGACGCGGGCAGTATCGGTATCCAAGTCTGTACACATAATGGGAAGGGGCTTAGTATATCCGTGCCGATGCCGTCCGCAAGCACCCGTCCACCGAGGCCACCATGCGATCCCGGCTCCTCGCTCTCGTTGTCTGTGTCTTCGGCCCGCCCGTGTTGGCGCAGCAGCCCGATTCCGCCCCGGGGTTCGACCTCACCGAGGTCATGATCCCCATGCGCGACGGGGTCAAGCTGCACACCACGATCTTCGTGCCGCGAGGATCCGGCGGCCTGCTGCCGATCATCTTCACGCGCACGCCCTACGGCATCGCCCACGCCGGCAACGCGCTGCGCGGCTACTACGGGGCGTTCGCGAGCGATGGCTACAGCTTCGCGTTCCAGGACATCCGCGGGCGCTACACCTCGGAAGGCCAGTTCGTCATGCTGCGGCCCCCCCGCCCGCGCGACGGGCGCGACCCCAAGGCGATCGACGAAGGCACCGACGCGTACGACACGATCGACTGGCTGCTCGCGCACGTGCCCAACAACAACGGCCGCGTGGGAATGCTCGGCATCTCGTATCCGGGGTGGCTGACGCTGATGGCGATGCTCGACCCGCACCCGGCGCTCAAGGCCGCGTCGCCCCAGGCCTCGCCCGCCGACATGTTCCTGGGCGACGACTTCCACCATAACGGCGCGTTTCGTTTGAGCTACGGGTTCGAGTATGCGGCGAGGATGGAGACGTCGAAGCAGCAGGAACAGTTCGAGTTCGACCGCTACGATACGTATCAGTGGTATCTCGACCTCGGGCCGCTCGCCAACGTCAATGCCAAGCACCTGCACGGGAAGATTCCCACCTGGAACGACTTCGTGGCGCACCCCAACTACGACGGGTTCTGGCAGCGGCAGGGCGCCGCCCCGTACCTCACCCGCGTCACCGTGCCCACGCTCACCGTGGCGGGATGGTGGGACCAGGAAGACTTCTATGGCCCCCTGAAGATCTACGAGCTGCTCGAGCCGCACGACAGCGGGCACGTCAACTCGCTGGTGGTGGGGCCGTGGAATCACGGCGGCTGGGCCGGCCCGGCGGGAGACAAGCTGGGCGCCATCGACTTCGGGAGCCCCACGTCCCGATACTTCCAGGACAGCATCCTCGCGCCCTGGTTCGCGCATTTCCTGAAGGATCGGGGCGAGCCGAGGCGACCGGAGGCGATCACCTTCGAGGCGGGCGCCAATCAGTGGCGCTCCTGGGACGCGTGGCCGCCGCGCCTGGGGACGACCGAGCGGCGGCTGTACTTTCAGCCCGGCGGCCGGCTCTCGTTCGACGCCCCGACGGGGGCAAACGCCTTCGACAGCTATGTCTCCGACCCCGCCCACCCGGTGCCGTACCGCCACCGCCCGATTCCAGCGACGTACACCCCGGGGGGCTCCGGCTGGCCGGTCTGGCTGGTCGAGGATCAGCGGTTCGTGGACGACCGCCCCGATGTCCTCACCTGGCAGACGGAGCCGCTCACCGAGGACGTGACGATCGCCGGCGCCATCACCGCCAAGCTGTTCGTTGCTACCACGCGGACGGCGACTGGATCGTGAAGTTGATCGACGTCTACCCGGAGCAGTACCCCAAGGACCCGCAGCTCGCGGGCTGGGAGCTGATGGTGGCGAACGATGTGCTACGGGCGCGCTTCCGGTCGAGCTTTGAAAAACCGGCACCACTCACGCCGAATCAGGTGACGCCTCTCACGATCGACCTGCACAGCCAGGATTACCGCTTTCTCAAGGGGCACCGGATCATGGTACAGGTGCAGAGCAGCTGGTTCCCGCTGATCGATCGCAATCCGCAGACGTTCGTGCCGAATATCTTCGAGGCGCGCGCGTCGGACTATCGTCCGGCGACGGTGCGGGTGTATCGCTCGGCGCGGTGGCCATCATCTATAGAGGTGCAGGTGGTGAAGGACTAGCTGTAATTGATAAAGAGGTTGTTCACTGAGCCGTAGTGAGCGAAGCTGGGAGTGGCGAAACCACCAACCCACTCACCAGAGGGCTCAGTGAACATGCACAAGCTAGCACGATTGACGCCGACCGGGCGCTTGCTGAT
>DATDFC010000179.1:0-3632 GCA_036522815.1 Gemmatimonadales bacterium
GCTCGTTGCCGGCGCCCTGTTCTCCGGCACCCAGGAGCAGCGGGTGGCCGAGAACGTGCGCCGCACCCAGGCGTCGTTCGGCGTGGCCGAGCAGGGGATCTACGACATCATCCGTAACTGGAGCGACCCCAACACCAAGGCCACGTACGCGGGCTTGTATCCGTACCCCGCGGTGGCCCCGTCCCAGAGCACGTGGACGATCCAGAAGAAGACGGCCGCGAGCAAGACGGGGAGCTTCAACGGCACGATCATGAAGCTGAACGATGGGCTGTATCTGGTCGACATGACCGGCCAGGACACCATGAGCCTGGCGGGGCGCATCCGCGGCGGCGGGGCCAGTCAACGGATGGGTCTGATCGCGCGCATCCGCCCACTGCAGGTCAACATCCAGGCGGCCGTCACGTCCGGAGGCGCGAACTTCGTGGCGGGTGACGTCACCATCAACGGCACCGACAGTCTGCCGGGCGGCTGGGCGGGATGCCCCCCCAAGGACTCGACCAAGGCCGGCATCCGCATGCAGGTCGGCGACAGCATCACCAAGGACGGGAACGCAAGGATCTCCGGCCAGCCCCCCGTCCTCAAGGACCCGACCCTCAAGGACAGCGCGTTTTCGGTCTACGGCGACGTGACGTTTGCCCAGCTCGCCGCCATGGCGACCATCTCGCTGCCGGGACAGAACTTCGCCAACGGGGTCGGACCGGCGGTGACGAACGGCGCGTGCGACTATACGGTGCAGACGAACTGGGGCAGCCCCACGGCCCCGGCGGGGCCGTGCGGGAACTACTTCCCGATCATCTATATCAACGGCGACGCCATGATCAATGGCCAAGAAGGCCAGGGCATCCTGCTGGTAAACGGCAGCTTGTCCGTCAATGGCGGGTTCCAGTTCTACGGGATCACGATCGTCAAGGGGTCGATCAACACGGCGGGCGGTGGCGGTACACCGGCCCACTTCTGGGGCGCATTGATGGCTCGGGACACTGTGTCGTTCAACGACACTACCAACAACTTCACCGGTGGCGCCACGATGTTGTACTCTAAGTGTGCTATTATCAAGGCCTTAGATAAGACGGGCACGGGAACGATGCTTACGTCGCGGGGGTGGGTGCAGCTGTTTTAAGTGGCCTAACTGTAGGCCAGCAAAGTACTTGTTGGTTCGGCCTCAAGTAGGTTCGAGGCTTGACAGGATAAGGGGCGGGGCTTACTGTAGTTTGCCCTCGCCCCGTCTTGTCTTCAACCCCTAGGCATTTATGGCCCTTTTTGGGTTCCTGGGCGGCAAAAAAACCTCGGTGGGCTTAGACATCGGCTCCGGCATCATCAAGGTGGCCGTGATCGACCATTCCGGCAGCGAGGCGGAGCTGGTCAAGGTGGCCACGACCGAGGTGGCCGCCGATGCCATCGTCGAGGGGGAGGTCATGGACCCCGGGATCGTAGCGGAAGCGATCCGGGGGCTCTTTTCCACGGCCGGCGTCAAGCAAAAGTCGGTGGTCACGGCGGTCGGGGGTCGGGACGTCATCGTCAAGAAGATCCAGATGGACCGCATGAAGGAAGGGGACGCCCGGGAAGTGATCCGCTGGGAGGCCGAGCAGCACGTGCCGTTCGACATGGCCAACGTGGAGCTCGACTTTCAGATCCTCGACCCCGACGCGGAAGGCCTGCAGATGAACGTGCTGCTCGTCGCCGCCAAGCGCGAGCTGGTGGAGAGCCGCACGTCGCTGCTAGGGGAGGCGGGGCTCGAGGCGGCGATCATTGACGTGGACGCGTTCGCGATCCACAACGCGTTCGAGTTGAACCATCCCGACGCGATGCAGGGCGTTGTCGGGCTGGTCAACATCGGGCACGAAGTGACCAACGTGAACATCCTGGAAGACGGCGTACCGGTGCTGACGCGCGACCTGTCGGTGGGCACGCGGCGATTCCGGGAAGACCTGCAGCGGGAGAAGGGTCTCTCGGCCGAGGACTCCGAGCGGGTCATCCAGGGGATGACGCAGAGCGGCGATCTGGCGCAGTACGTCGACGCGCGCGGCGAGGAGATCGCGGTGGGGGTGGAGCGTGCGGCCGCGTTCCTCGCGACGGCGTCGCGGTCGGCGGGGGGACTGGGTCGGGTGTACACGATCGGCGGCGGCGCCCGCGTGCCCGGGTTGAACGAGGCGCTCTCCAACCGGTTGCGGGTGCCGGTGGAGCTCGCGAGCCCGGTGCAGCGTCTCAAAGTGCGCGACAGCGTGTTCGAGTCGGTCTCGGTGGACGAGGTCGCGCCGCTGCTGATGCTGTCGGTGGGCCTGGCGCTGAGGCGCGCCGCATGATCGAAATCAATCTCCTTCCCGGGAAAAAGAAAAAGCCGTCGGGGGGCGCGGGGTTCAAGCTCGCCCTGCCCGACTTCCAGGGCCTGCTGGCCAGCATCAAGAACCCCTGGCTGCTCACCGCGAGCGCGGCTTCCGTGATCGTGGTCGGGGGGGGTCTGCTGCTGTTCATCACCCAGAGCACCCGCCTGCGGGTGCTCGAGTCGCGGCTCGATGCGGTGCGCGTCGAGAAGCGGCGCTTTGACGCCGTGATCGCGCAGAAGCGGCAGTCGGAGAAGATCCGCGACTCGCTGGTCGCACAGATCAACATCATCCGCGGCATCGATGCGGACCGCTACATCTGGCCACACGTACTCGACCAGATCACCAAGGCGCTGCCGCCCTACACCTGGCTCACGGGTGTGTCGGCGATGGGTGGGGCGACCACTCCCGGGACGCCCGTCGCCGCAGGGGGGACCGACTCGACGGGGATACCCGTGGTCCGCATCTGGATCACCGGCAGCACGGTCGACATCCAGGCGTATACGACATTCCTGCGGCAGCTCGCGGCGTCCCCCTGGCTCACGGATGTGACGCCCGCGACGTCGTCCACCGTGATCGAGGCGGACCGGCCGGTGACGGCGTTCAACGTCTCGGTGCGGTATCGGGTGGCGGACTCGGTCTACATCCGTACCCAGCCCGTGTCCCGGGCGGTGAGGTAGCGGCATGGCCCTGATACCGCAGGACAAACAGAGTCAGGTGATGCTGCTCATCACGATGCTGATGGGAGGGCTGGGGTGGGCCTTCTGGACCTATTGGGAGCAGCCCACCGGCCAGCAGATCGAGGCGACGCGGGTGGAGATCGACAGCCTGCAGCGCATCGTCGATCGCGCCAAGCAGGATCTCGCGAGCGGCACGGTCGAAGACCTGCGCCGCAAGGTCGAGGAGTACACGTCGCTGCTTTCCGTGATGCGCCGCCTCGTGCCCGAGAAGAACGAGGTGCCGGCCCTGATCGACGACATCTCGACCAAGGCGAAAATCCGCGGCGTGACGATCGGGCGGCTCGAGCCGCTGGCGGTGGAGGCGGGCGCGCCCTTCGACACCTACAAGTACCGCCTCGAGATCATCGGGCATTACGATCAGCTGGGCGAGTTCATGTCCGACATCGCGAGCCTGTCGCGCATCATCGTGCCCCAGGACGTGATCCTCAAGCCGGCGCAGCAGCAGGCCCAGCACTTCCTGTCCGACACGCTGGGCGCGCTGCTCGAGGCGCAGTTCGCGATCCGCACGTTCGTGAAGGCGGCGGCCCCGCCGCCCGCGCCGGCCGGGAAGAGGCCGGCGGCGCGGCCGGCC
>DATDFC010000180.1:0-10756 GCA_036522815.1 Gemmatimonadales bacterium
TTCTACCTGATCTACGCCGGCGCCCCGTGGCTGGCCGAGATGGTGCGGTTCAATGCCGACGCGGCGAAGCGGCTCGGCTTCGGCACCGTCCCCGACCTGAAAAAGGCCGTGGCCCGGAAGATCCGCGACTACGTCTCCAACGGCGGCTTTCTGTTCGCCATGTGCACGGCCACCGAGACCCTGGACCTGGCGCTCGCCGCCGCGCGCGTCGACATCGCGGCGGCGTTCGCCGACGGCACCCCCATGGACCCCGACGCAGACCGCAAGCTGGACTGGTCGCAGGCCCTGGCGTTCAGCGGCGCGCGGCTCGAGCCCAGTCCCCAGGTGGCGAGCTTTTCCGACATCGACGGGCACCAGGTCAACGCCGCCGGGCGACGTCAGCCGCTCGGCGCCTTCAAGCTGTTCAACTTCAGCGCCAAGATCGACCCCGTCCCGACGATCCTCGTCCAGAACCATCGCCAGGTGATCCCCGACTTCTACGGCCTCACGACGTCGTTCCTGCGCGACCGTCTCAAGCCGAGCGACACGGTGCTCGCGGACGAAGAGGGCGCGCCCTGGGTCAAGTACATCAACGGCGACCACGGCAAGGGCACCTGGACGTTCTTCGGCGGGCACGACCCGGAGGATCAGCAGCACCAGATCGGCGATCCTCCGACGGACCTGTCGCTGCACCCCCATTCGCCCGGCTACCGGCTGATCCTCAACAACGTGCTCTTTCCCGCGGCCAAGAAGCGCGAGCTCAAGACGTGAGCGCGGAGCGGCTCGCGCCCGCGGTGCGCGACCTGCTGCGCGCCGAGATCGCGGCGGCCCATGGGCGCGAGGTCTCGTTCGTGGCGCGCCCCGATGCCAATGGCCTGATCATCGAGGCGCGCGTCGTGGCGCGCGGCACCGTGGACGCCGTGCTCGCCCTCCCGGGGATCGCGCTGCGGGGAGAGCTGCTGGTGCACAACCACCCGAGCGGGGTGCTCGAACCCTCGGGAGCGGATCTCAGCGTCGCGGCGCGGCTGCACGACGGCGGCGTCGGGTTCGCCATCGTCGACAACGCCGTCAGCGACTGCTATGTCGTCGTGGAATGCCCGCGCGCGCGGGCCAACAACCGCATCGATGCGATCGACGTGGCGGGGCTGCTCTCTCCCAGCGGGCCGGTGGCGCGCGCGCTGGGCAGCTTCGAGGACCGGCCCAGCCAGCGCGACATGGCCGCCTACATCGCCGACCTGTATAACGACGGCGGCGTGGGGATGCTCGAGGCCGGCACCGGCGTCGGCAAATCGTTCGCGTATCTCGTTCCGGCGCTGGTGTGGGCGCGCGAGAACGGCGAGCGCACCGTCGTCTCCACCAACACCATCAACCTCCAGGAGCAGCTGGTCGGCAAGGACCTGCCGATCCTGGCCCGCGCGCTCGGGACCGGCGAGCACACCCCCACGTTCGCGCTGCTCAAAGGGTGGCGGAACTACGTGTGCCTGGCGCGCCTCGAGCAGGCGCGCGAGCAGGCGACGTCGTTGTTCGAGGACGAGCGCCGCGCGGAGCTCGAGACGCTGGCGGCGTGGGCCGCGCGCTCGGGCGACGGCTCGCTCGCCGATCTCCCCGACGAGCCGAGTGGCGAGGTGTGGGACGCGATCGCGGCGGAGTCGGACCTGTGCACCCGGCTCAAGTGCCCGCACTTCGACCGCTGCTTCGTGTTCCAGGCGCGCCGGCGGGCGGCGGAAGCCGACGTGGTCGTCGTGAACCATCACCTGCTCGCATCCGATCTCGCGGTACGCATGGTGTCCGACAACTGGCAGGAGGCGGCCGTGCTGCCGCCGTACCGCCGGCTCGTGCTCGACGAGGCACACCATCTGGAAGACGTGGCGGCGATGCATTTGGGCGCCCAGGTGAGCCGGCTCGGCGTCGATCGGCTGCTCGCGCGGCTCGAGAAAAACGGCCGCGGATTGCTCCCGACGCTGCGCTCGCTGCTGTTCGGGCGCGACGACCTCCTCTCCGCCGCGAGCCGCGACCTGGTGCAGCAGAGTCTCGTCGACGCCCTCGCGGCGGCGCGGCGCGCCGCGGAGACGGTGTTCACCCTGCTCGCGCGCCGGCTCGACCACGAGCCGGGCGCGGGAGCGAGTCCGGTGCTCCGCCTCGGCGACGCGTTCCCCGGCGACGCCGTGTGGCCGCAGGGTCTGGACGTGGGGCTCGACAACCTGCTGCTCGCGTTCTCGCGGCTCTCCGACGGCGTGGAGACGATCGCCGACCGTCTGACCCTGGACGATCCGTCGGAGCGGCGGGCCCAGCTCCTGGGCGAGCTGCGCGGGGTGGCCCGCCGGCTGCAGCAGGTGGCGGCGGGGCTCATCGCCGCGCTGCGGCCGCCGCCGGGTGGCCCCGCCGCCGTGCGCTGGCTCGAGCGGCGAGGGGGAGGCCGCAGGGTCGTAAACGTCTCGCTCGCCGCCGTGCCGCTCGATCTCGCGCCCATTCTCAAGGACAATCTGTTCGACCGGGTCGAGACCGTGGTGCTCACGAGCGCCACGCTCGCCGCGGGCGGCGACTTCGGCTACCTGGAGGCGCGGCTCGGGCTCGACCTCCCTCCCAGCCGCCTCAAGGTGCGCGAGATCCACGCCTCGCCGTTCGATTTCGCGGCGCAGTGTGTGTTCGGCATTCCCACCGACGTCCCGGAGCCACGCGACGACGAAGCGGGGCACGACGCGGCGGTCGCGCGCGTGGTGGTGGAGCTGGCCCACGCGGCCGACGGCGGCATGTTCGTGCTGTTCACGAGCCACGGGGCGCTGCGACGCGCGGCGGACGCGGTGCGCGGCGAGCTAGGCGGCCGCTGGCCGCTGCTCGTGCAGGGCGACGGGCAGCGGGACCAGCTGCTGCGGCGCTTCCGCGAAGCGGGCTCGGCGATCCTGCTCGGCACCGATTCATTCTGGGAAGGCGTGGACGTACCGGGGCGGGCGCTGCGCGTGCTCGTCCTCGCCAAGCTGCCCTTTAAGGTGCCCACGGAGCCGCTGACCGCCGCCCGGCTCGAGCGCATCGAGGCCGGGGGCCTGAACGGGTTCGCCCATTACCTGGTGCCCAATGCCGCGCTCAAATTGAAGCAGGGGTTCGGGCGCCTGATCCGCAGCCGGTCCGATGTGGGGGCCGTGGTGCTGCTCGACCGGCGGGTGGTCACCAAGCGCTACGGGGCCTTGATCCTCGAGGGCTTGCCCCGGGCCACCCGGGTGGTGGGGGATTGGGCGGACGTGCGCGGCGCGTGCGAGGAGTTCTTTGCCCGGCACGGGATCGGGGAAGAAAGGGCGGTAGAAGGCGGTAGAGGGCGGTAGAGGGCGGTAGAAGACGGAAAAGGGCCGGTAACGCGCGGCGAACGCAGAGCGTAGATTGCGGTAGAGGAGGACGGGGCGTGACCAAGCTCAGCAAGCGACTCGCCGCGCTGCCCAGCTACCCGATGGCGGAGATCCCGGCGATCAAGCGCCGGTTGCTCGAGCGGGGCGTGGATGTGATCGATCTCGGCGCCGGCGACGCCGACTTTGCTCCGCCGGCGGTGGCGATCGACGTCTTGGCGCGCGCGGTGCGCGACCCCGCCATGAGCCGCTACCCGTTCCAGCTCGGCCTGCCCGCGTTCCGTGAAGCAGCCGCCGCCTATCTGCGACGCCGCTTTGGCGCGCGCTTCGATCCGTTCAGCGAGCTGCATCCGCTCATCGGCTCGAAAGAAGGCATCGCCCATCTGGCCATGGCGCTGCTCGACGGGGGCGACGTCGCGATCGTACCCGAGCCCGGGTACGCCGTGTACGAAGGCGGGACGGTGCTCGCGGGCGGGGAGCCGTACCGCTATCCGCTCATTCCCGAGGCGGGGTTCCTGCTGGAGCTGTCGGACCTGCCCGCCGACGTGGTGCGCCGCACCAAGCTCGTCTACCTCAACTATCCCAACAACCCGACCGCTGCCGTCGCGCCGCGCGACTATCTCGCACGCACCGTGGAGTTTTGCCGCCGCCATGGGATCGTGATCGCGTACGACAACCCCTACTGCGAGATCACGTTCGATGGCTACGTGGCGCCGAGCATCTTCGAAATCGCGGGCGCGCGCGAAGTCGCGGTCGAGTTCCACTCGTTGTCGAAGACCTTCTGCATGACCGGGTGGCGCCTGGCGTGGGCGGTGGCGCGGCCGGAGCTCATCGCCGCGCTGGCGCGGGTGAAGAACTACGTGGACACGGGCGCGTTCCTCGCGGTGCAGGCGGCGGGCGCGGCGGTGCTGCCGCAGGCGGAGGAGCTGGCGCGGGGGTACGTGGCGCGGTTTCAGGAGCGGCGCGACGCGCTGCTCCCGGTGCTGCGCGCGCAAGGGTTCGAGCCCGAGACGCCGGGGGCCACGATGTACGTGTGGGTGCCGCTGCCCGAGGGAGTGGCGTCGGCGGCGTTCGCGCGCCGGGCGCTCGAGGACGCGGGCGTGGTGACGCTCCCCGGCAGCGGGTTCGGCGCGGGGGGGGAGGGGTTCTTCCGTCTGGCGCTCACGGTCGACACGCCGCGGCTGATCGAAGCGGCGGAGCGGCTGGGAAAGGTGCTCGCCGCTGTTTGAGCCTCGTGCGGTTCCGTCCCGCCTGCGGCGGTTCACCTGGGTCGGCAGCAGCGCGATCCACGTGGCGCTCGTCATCTGGCTGGTGACCGCCTCGTGGCGGATCGATGGGCGGCAGGGGCTGATCACCATCATTCCGCCCGACATGCCGCAGGCGCGCGAGCTGCCGCCGTTCGGGGGCACGCGCCGCGGCGTGGGGCCGAGCGGGGGATTGGGCCGGCCGCTGCCGGATGCCAGGATTCCCGACACCACGCCGCCCGAGCCCGCGCCGGTGGGGAAACCGGACAGCTTGCTGGCCGCCAACCCGGCGAGCGTGGGCCCGCACATCGTCACGCCGCCCCAGGTCGGGGACGGGCGTCTGTGGGTGACCCCGCGCCCGGCGCTGCCGGCGGAGGTGGCGGGCGCGCTGTACGAGACGCACGAGCAGCGCGACACCGGCGTGGTGCGCCGGCTGCACTCCATGATGGATTCGCTCAACGTGATCATCGATCAGGAGCAGCGCGCCCGCCGCACGCCGGTGTGGACGACCGACGTGGCGGGGAAGGTGTTCGGGATCGACTCGCAGTTCATTCACATCGCCGGGATCAAGATCCCGACCGCGGCCCTGGCGCTGTTGCCGATCTCCCTGCCGCAGGGGAACTACGGCGAGCAGATGCGCGCGCGTCAGCTGGACGAGATGCGGGCCGATCTGCTGCAGGCCGCGCGCCGCACCGAATCGCTGCAGCTGTTTCGCCAGTACGTGCGGGAGCTGCGCGCCCGCAAGGCGGCCGAGCGGGACGCACAGCAGCGGCAGCGGGGGGATACGACGAACGCGAAGGCCGACACGGTGAAGGTCGTCCCCTGACAGGGGACGCTCGGCCAGTGGTGCGTCCTTGAAGGACGCACACTGACGCCGAGCCCGGGCTCTCAGCCCGGGGATCCGCGAGCGGCGGCTTCCAGCCTCTTCAGCGCCGCCTCTTTCCCGACCACATACAACAGCTCGTTGACCGGCTCCGACACCGTGCCGCCCGTGAGCGCGATGCGGATCGGCTGAAACACTTTGCCGGCGGCGACGCCGCGCTCCTCGGCCAGGCGGCGCAGCCGCTGCTCGAGCGCCTCCAGCGTCCACTCGGTGTCGCGCAGTGCGGCGACGCTCGCCTCGAGCGCCGACTTGTAGGCGGCCGGATCTTTCGCGATCTCCTTCTTGGCCTTCTCGTCGAACACGACGTGCCTGGCGTCGAGCCGCACGGCCACCTGCTTCGCGACGTCGAGCGTGGTGCGGGAGCGCGTCTTCACGGCGGCGATCGCTTTGAGCACCGCCTCGCGGTTGCCATTCAGGCCGAGCGCCTCGAGCTGGGGCGCGACGAGCGGGTACAGCTCTTCGGCCGAGCCGGCCGAGAGATACTGGCCGTTCATCCACTCGAGCTTGGTCATGTCGAAGATCGCGGGTTTCTTCTGGATGCCCTCGAAGGAGAAGAGCGTGATCATCTCCTCGAGCGTCATGATCTCGCGGTCGCCGCCCGGGCTCCAGCCGAGCAGCGCCAGGAAGTTGCGCATGGCGGCGGGGAGGATGCCCATGTGCTGGTAGTCCCCGACGGCGGTGGCGCCGTGGCGCTTGGAGAGCTTCTTGCCGTCGGGCCCGTGGATCATCGGCACGTGAGCGAACACGGGCAGGGCGGCGCCGAGCGCGCGATACAGGGCGATCTGTTTGGGCGTGTTCGAGATGTGGTCGTCGCCGCGCAGCACGTGGGTGATGCGCATGTCCACGTCGTCCACCACGACGGCGAAGTTGTAGATCGGCGTGCGGTCCGAGCGCAGGATCACGAAGTCCTTGATGTCCTCGCCCTGGAAGGAAATCCGGCCGTGCACGGCGTCGTCCCAGGCGATCTCGCCGGGGGGGAGGCGAAACCGGATGGCGCCCTCTTCCATGTAGGCCTTGTCCGCGGCGAGCAGTTTGTCGGCCATCTCCTGATGCTGTTTGACGCGGGCACCCTGAAACACGGGCTCCTCGTCCCAGTCGAGGCCGAGCCAGCTGAGACCGTCGAGGATGACGCGTGTGTGCTCGTCGGTGGAGCGGGCCTTGTCGGTGTCCTCGATGCGGAGCAGGAACTGGCCGCCCGAGTGGCGCGCGTACAGCCAGTTGAGCAGGGCGGTACGGGCGCCGCCGACGTGGAGGTAGCCCGTGGGAGAAGGGGCGAAGCGGACGCGGGTGGGCATGGGCATTGCGGATTGCGGATTGTCGATTGCGGATTGTCAGGAGCACCAGCGACGCGGGCGACGGACGCGACCAATCCGCAATCCGAAATCCACAATCCGCAATCGCATACGGAGAGGGGGGGATTCGAACCCCCGATAGAGGTATTAGCCCCTATAACGGTTTAGCAAACCGCCGCCTTCAGCCACTCGGCCACCTCTCCTCGAGGTGCGGAAACTCGCAATTCATTGGTGGCTCTGCAACCCCCACGTACCCGGATCGCGTCAGCGCGTGAGCTGGATGAGTGCGATGGAGGTACCGAGGCTCGCGACCCAGAACAGGAACATCCACCGCACGAGCCGACCCTCCAGCGTGCCGAACCGGCCTTCGACGACGCCCAGGCGTGCCAGGAGGCGGCCTTCGAGGCTGGCGAGCTCCGCGCGCAGCTCAGCGATCCGTTGCTCAAGCTTTGCGTCGAAGCGCGCGAAGTTCAGCTCGTTCAGCTCCCGCAGCTCGATCCGGTAGGTCGCATCCACCTGATTGAACCAGTCCACTAACTCGTTGGCGATTTCGTCGCCGAACGTGTCATAGAACTTGCGCGACAGCTTCGCCGTGACGGGCAGAGAGGGTCTCCAGGTCGATCCCGGCGATACTCTAACCTACGCTCGGCCCACCCCGGCAATCAAATCCATGCCGGAGGGGACGTTTCTACGCCGCCGACACTAGATTCTCGTCGAAAACAACTCAGTGCGTCGTAACGACGAACCCATCCTGCTCATGCCGTACCTGAATAGCGGTGAAATCGGCGATCGTTACGTCGGCACCCTCGAGGTCCCGTGCCGCGAGCATGGTCGTGAGCGCGATCACCCGGGCGCCCGCGCCGCGGCCTGCGGTAATACCTGCCGGCGCATCTTCGAACACGACACATGCCGCGGGGTCGAGTCCGAGGCGTTGCGCTCCGAGTCGATAACCATCGGGCGCCGGCTTTCCCTGTGAGACGTCCTCGCTGGTCACCAGGACCGTCGGTATCGGCAATCCGACAGACGTGAGTCGCAGCTCCGCCAGTGCCCGCCCACAGGACGTCACCACGGCCCACCTGCTCGCCGGGAGGGCGGCGAGGAACTGCCCCGACCCCGGCACGGCGCTGAGGCCAGCGACGTCGGCAAGCTCCGCGGCGTCGAGCCACGCCGCCTCCCGATCCGTCTCGAGATGAGGAGCGGCGGCCTGGACGGTGTCGCGCGTCCGGCGGCCATGCGCGATTCGCAGGACCTGCTCGGGATCGAGGTGATGGCGCAGAGCCCAGCGGCGACACGTTCGCTCGACCACCGCCCGGGAATCGACCAGCACGCCATCCAGATCAAACAGGAACCCTGAACACCTGACTTGCATAGTTCTGAATCTGATGTCTAGAGAATGCTGCGGGCCGTACAGCGAAACGCCGGCAGCCCCGCCGGGCCCCTAGCGGAAGTGTCTCACGGGAGCCACACTTATGAAGCTGCAATGCGCCCTAGTTATTGCGGAGTGCAAGCCGGCATCCGGCTTCCTGCGTGGCACCACCCTTGCGCATACGCAACATCACGTATGCGACATGTTGCGTTCGTGCTACTCGCAGTGGGTTCCCTCGCGGCTGTGCCACGCCGGGCTCCGGCGCAGCAAGCTGCGAGAGATCTTGCAGCCTTCACGGTGGTCTCAGCGGCGCGCCGGCAGTATCGCGCCGTCGCGGCCACGCTGCTGACGATGCCGTCGTCGCAGCAGCAGACGCCGCGCGGGGTCGGTCCGCTGGCGGCGCGCGTGTCGTGGAGCACGATGGGCGTCGCCGCGCTGCCCGCGCGCCGCGCCTGGACGACGTCGCACACGGCGCTGGCGGGCGCGTTCACCGTGTTGTTGCTGGTCGACGCGGCGCAAACGCGCGACCTGGCACGCCGTGGCTGGCCCGGCTTCCGCGAAGCGAACCCGCTGCTGGGCCCACGCCCGAGCGTCGGTCAGGTCAACACCTACACGGCGCTGGCGGCCGCCGGCATGCTGGGTGCCGCCGCCGCGGCTCCCCCGCGACTCCGTCCGTGGCTGCTCGGCGCCGCATTGGCGGTCGAAGCGGTGACCGTCGGCGGGAGCGTGCGGAACGGTCTCCCCCTCAGAATTCACTAGCCTCACCACCCTCAATCGCGCGATCGCGGCCTGCGAGCGCTGCCCGCGGCTGCGCCGCTATTGCCGCCGCATCGCCCGGGACAAGAAGCGCGAGTTTCTCGATTGGACGTATTGGGGGAAGCCGGTGCCCGGGTTCGGCGATCCCGGGGCGCGCGTGTTGATCGTGGGACTGGCCCCAGCGGCGCACGGCGCCAACCGTACGGGCCGCATGTTCACGGGCGACTCGAGCGGCGACTGGCTGTACGCGGCGCTGCACCGCTACGGCTTCGCAACCCAACCGCACGCGGTTGCTCGGGACGATGGCCTGACCCTGAGAGACTGCTACATCACGGCGGCCGCGCGCTGCGCGCCGCCCGGCAACAAACCGAGCCGCGTCGAGCTGGAGCGCTGCCGGGCGTATCTCGCCGCCGACGTGCGGCTGCTCTCCCAAGTGCGCGTGGTCCTCACGCTCGGCCGGATCGCCCACGACAGCTGGCTCAAGGCCGCCGGCTGGTGGGCCAGACTCGAGCCGGGCGACCGGCCGAGCTTCGCGCACGGCGCCGTGACCACTCTGCCCGACGGCGTCACGCTCGTCGCCTCCTACCACCCGAGCCGCCAGAACACCAACACCGGCAGACTGACGCGGGCGATGTGGCACCGGCTGTTCGAGCGGGTGCGGCGGCTGCTCGCTACTGGACGTCGAACTCCGTCGTGATGTCGTAGTCGTCGACGTCGCAGATCCCGACGCGCGCGACGTAGCGTCCCGGTCGGGAGGCGGCATCGACGGGCAGGCGGATCGCGTCGCGAAAGATGCCGCCGCGTTGTACGGCGAAGCGCCGCGCGTCGGGATTCGGCACCTTTGTGGTCGAATCCCAACGCTCGCCGTGTGCGCTGCCGGTCACCGAGATGCACAGGAGATTGTTGGTCGGCAGCAGGAACAGAATGGGTGTCTGGCGCCGGTTCGTGATGGCATAAAGCGCGATCGGGTTCACGCCCGTTGCGGCACCCTCCGCGTCGCGCCAGGCGAACCGGTCGGGAACGACGGAGAGCGTGACGTCGGCGTGCAGCGTCAGGCCGTGGTCGACCGTGCGGTGACTGGTGCGCGGCGGCCGGCGCGCGCTCATGTCCTCTACATCGATGCCGATCCCGGGCGTGCCGCCCCCCGCCACGGGAGCGACGCGTCCGCGGGCCGCGACGTACTCGTTGCGATAGCGGCTCCAGCGGTCGGGCTTGCCGACCAGCGGGAGGACGAACGTCCGCACGCCCAGCACCTGGAGCGGAAGCGGGACGACGATGGTCCAGAGATCGAACTGCTCGTCGTTCTGGAGAAAGCCCTCCACCGTGAGCGTGGTGTCGGCGGCGCGCTGCGCCGGCGAGGGCGGCGCGCGACCGCTCAGCACGGCGAGCGCGAAGGCGATCGGGGCGAGGACCCGTGACATCGCTAGAGAATCTTGAGCGTCCGGGATCGGACGGCTAGAGGGGGCTCGACCTTAGGGGGCGCCGCGTGCTCGCTCTGCGCGATGCGCAACGCCTCCGTGACGACCGCGCGCACCTTCTTCTCGTCCGCGTGCGCGTAGCCCGGCGCCAGCGCGCTCACCCACACGTCCAGATCGGAACTGGGGCTCGTCTCGGGCGGTGCCTCCCGCTTGAACGACAGCCGCCCGATCGTCAGGCGCCGCCAAAGGGGCGTCGCAGCGGGCGGCTCCGGCTTGAGAACCGCGGGGGCGGGGGCGGGGTGCTGCAGGAACGCGCGGATCACGGGCGCCAGCTCATGCGCGGCCACATCGAAGGTGTGGTCGCCGCACAAATAGGGGGCCAGGATCGTCCGCGACTGGTGGACGAGTGCCCGTACCTGGTGGAAGAACGCGGCTTCGTCTGGCATGGCGTGCGAACGCTCCTTCCTCGGATGAGCCCGGATC
>DATDFC010000181.1:0-28447 GCA_036522815.1 Gemmatimonadales bacterium
AGCGCCATCACCTCCGAGACCGCGTTCCCCCAGTCACCGCCCTGCGCGACATAGCGAGTGTAGCCGAGGCGCTGCATCAGCTCCGCCCACGCGCGCGCGATGCTGATGGGGTTCCAGGTCGCGTCGGTCGGCTTGCCGGAAAACCCGTAGCCCGGCAGCGACGGAATTACCACGTGGAAGGCGTCCGCGGCTGTCCCGCCAAATGCCGTCGGATTGGTGAGCGGCTCGATGATCTTCAGCTGCTCGATGATCGAGCCGGGCCAGCCGTGCGTAACGATGACGGGCAGCGCGTTCGCGTGCTTGGACTTCACGTGAACGAAGTGAATGTCGAGCCCGTTGATCTGGGTGGTGAACTGCGGCAGCGCGCTCAGTTTCGCTTCACACCGCTTCCAGTCGTATTGACTGCCCCAGTATTTCGCGAGGTTCTGCATCGTGCGGAGTGGCACGCCGTCCTGTGAATCGGGCGCCAATTCCTTCTCGGGCCATTTCGTCGCGTTGACGCGCCGGCGCAGGTCGGCCAAGTCCGCATCCGCAGCCTTGAAACTGAACGGACGGATTTCGCTTCCAGCTCGGCTCTTCGGTTGTGCGACATCAGTCACCGCTTGCGTCATGGCGTTGACCCTCCCCAGAAGTCCTAACGGGCCAGCGGCAACGGTTGCCGCTGCAACCCCGACAAAGCGCCGCCGATCGAAGTCGGGCGATTTTGGCATATCGATGGCCTCCTTCGCGAGGCAATCTGCGTGGAGCCTCGCAGCCAACTATTGGACGTTGGTATCGGTCGCGGCATAGCCTCCGCCCCACCAGGCGGTAACGAGCGCCGCGTATTCATCCGCGCCGTCTTCCCAAGTGAAGTGCGCGGCGTCGATGAGGTCGAGCTTGCTCTTGGGCAACCGCTCATGGAGAAACGCCGCGTTGACGGGCGGGACTACCGCATCGCGTTTGCCGGCGATGATCAGCACCGGTGTTTCGATAGACGGCAACAAATCGCGGAGCACAGGAAGTTCGGTCGGATACATGCGCACGTAACGCATCGACTCGGCGAAGCGCTCACCGGCGTAGGAAGACAGGTAGTCCTCCCGCGCGTTGTCGGTGGGGCGATACCGCTCCAGCGTTCCCATGGCGATTTTCACGATCTCCCGCCCGTCGACCTTGCGGTAAGGCTCCAGGCCCGGCGCTGCGATCCATTCCTTCAGGGGCTCGCCAAGTTGCAGCGGAACGGCGGTTCCACCGGAGCCGATGACGAGACTGCGGAGCCGTCCCGGGTAAAGCGCGGCGGCAAAGAGGGAGGCCGCGGTCCCGACGTCGGGGCCGACGACGTGGGGACTCTCCAGCTCGAAGGCGTCGGCGACCCGAACGAGGAAGTCGCCCATCGCGCGCGGAGACATCAGCGCGTCGCGGCGCTCGGATCGGCCGAATCCCGGCAAGTCGATCGCGACGAGATGCGTGCGTTCGGCGAGCCGCGACCAAAGCGCTTCGTAGGCGTAGACGCTCTCCGGCCAGGGGCTCAGCAGCAGGGCATGGTCATTCCTGATCTCGCTCTCGGCAAAGCGGATGGACAACCCGTCAATGGTGCGGAAATGCGGCTGGAGGGATGTGCCTAACGAAGTGGTCACGGTGTTGCTCCTCATCGATTGGACCTTCGTGTCGGTCATAAGCGACTCTCGCTTGCTCTCTTCTCCGCGAGCCAGGGCGCCCGTCAGGATCTGCTTCTCACCATGCCGCGCGCGTAGCAGGGCTCCGGGTCAAGACACGATTGAAGACCGCGACCCACACGATTCCGAGGACGGGCCAGACGATCCGCGAGTAGGCACCGTCCGGCGCCCAGAATCCGCCGCTCACCCACGTCGTGCCGCCCAGGACGCCGAGCACAACGAGGGCGACACACGCGCCGAACAGCCGGCTCGAGATCAGGCCGGCCCTCCAGAACCCGAATGACCCGGACATGACCAGCATCGCACGGGGGAAGGAGCTCAGGACGAGCAGCGCCCACGTGAGGTCGTTCAGTCCCGTGGCAAGCGTGGCGTTTCCGGAGCCGGCGATCGAGTACGCGAGTCCCGCGTTCACGGCGAGGAGCAGAAGGAAGAGCGCGCCAACGGCGGCGCTGGAGGCGATCGCCGCCCCGCCCCAACCGTCTTGCCCGGCATCAACCAGCACAGTCCGCAGCGTCGCCGCGAACCACATCAGGTTGAGGACATTCAGGCCGGAGACCACCGCCGCGATCAAGATCCGTGTGCGATGGCTGGCGTAGAACGCGACGACCGCGTCGGCTGGCGCACCCGCATGCGGCTGGGAACCGTAGAGCACCCAGGCGATGATGGCGAAGAGGACGATGCTGTTGCCGTTCATGCGCCACAGGCCTTCCCAGAACGCGCGGCCGTACTTGCCGGTGGGGATGGCTGCGGTGGATGCGCTCATGAGGATCTCCTCGTCGGTTGAAGTGGTGCCAACTAACGCGATGCTCCCGCGGTCGAACGCAACGACTGGAACGCCGCGCGCATCTCGGCCGCGAACAGCTCCGGCTGCTCCCACGCCGCGAAGTGTCCGCCCTTATCCGTCTGGTGGAAATACATCAGGGTCGGATACGCACGCCGCGCCCAGGTTTCTGGCGGCAGGAAGGCATCTTCGCCAAACACCGTGATGGCCACGGGCAGCTTGATCTCGGTCGTCTTCCACGCGGCCGAGGAGGTCGCGCCGCGTCCCGCGTTTTCCCAATAGAGCCGGGCTGCTGAGGTCCCGCTGTTCGTCAGCCAGTACAGCGTGATGTCGTCGAGGACGTCGTCGAGCGACGGGGACTTGGTCGGATCGGCGCCGTAATTCCATTTCGCGAAGCCCGGATGCACCAGAATCCAGGCCGCCAGGGCGACCGGGGAATCCGTCATGCCATAGCCGACGGTCTGCGGCCGGGCGGCCATCATCGTGAAGTAGGCCAGGTTCCCGCCTTTGCCGAAGGTCCGCGAGCTTTCGAACACCTGGCGTTCCTGTTCGGAGAGTCCGTCGGGCGGCGGGCCGCCGCTCGCGAGCGCCATGCCGACCTCCGGCGGTACGACCGCCGGCAAGCTGATGTGGACGCCGAGCAGTCCCGGCGCGGCGGTGCGCGCCATTTCGCTCGTCACGGGCGAGCCCCAGTCGCCACCTTGGGCCACGAAGCGGGTGTAGCCGAGACGCTGCATCAGCTCTGCCCACGCGCGGGCAATGTGGCTGGGGTCCCAACCGGTGCCCGTCGGCTTGCCGGAGAAGCCGTAGCCCGGCAACGATGGGATCACCACGTCGAATGCGTCGGCGGCACTTCCACCGTGCGCGGTCGGATCCGCGAGCGGACCAATGATTTTCAGCTGCTCGATCACCGAGCCGGGCCAGCCGTGCGTGACGATCAGCGGCAGCGCATTCGGATGACGCGAGCGTACGTGGATGAAGTGGATGTCCACGCCGTCGATCGTCGTGACGAACTGCGGCAACGCGTTGAGCTTTGCCTCCAGCTTGCGCCAGTCGTAACGCGTACCCCAGTACTGAACGAGCTCCTGCAGCCTGCTCAATTGAGCACCCTGCGACTGATCGGCGACAGTCTCCTTGTCGGGCCAGCGCGTCGCGGCAATGCGCCGGCGGAGGTCGAGAACGGCCGAGTCGGGAACGCTGATGCGAAACGGGCGGATGGCGTCCGCTGCGCTCGGTGCCCGGGTGTCGCCTTGGCTCAAGGTGCTGGTCATGGTCATCTCCTTCAGAGCAGGTCCGGCGGCACCGAGCACGACGAGGCCGAGGGCACCAGCCGCTGCGAGGAACGTGTGCGACGTCATGGGACGCTCCGTGATCTCGGAGTGACCACGATATTCACCCGTACCGAGCGAATCGATTAGACGTTGGTATTGGTCGAACGACTGAGAGCCGTTACAGAGTCGATGCAAAAGCTTCGGTGGACATTCGACGGCAACGAGGGCCGCGCGCGCGGCTCCACGTCGCGCCGCCACGTCCAGACGGACCGCTAAACAGGGGTATGAGAACCTCACATGCTCGCGCAAACACCGACGGAGGCATCTATCGGTGGATGTGACTGGTCGATACCTTGGCGACATCGCCGCCACGACCGATACCAAGGTAGGATCGACGTGCGTTGCTGCGTGGCCCATCTATAGAGGAGACACCATGGAGAAGACCGGGGCTCCCTGGGCGCGAGTGGTGGCGGACGCCGCCCCGCGCGACCACATCGTGCAGCTCTATCAGGACCAGGATTTTCTCAACCGCGCCGTCTGCCGGTTCGCCGGCGCCGCCCTCGCGAACGGCGAGGGCCTCATCCTGGTGCCGACGCTCACCCACTGGAATGCCATTCGCCCACGCCTCGAGGCGGAGGGCGTGGATGTGAAAGCGGCACGGGAACGCGGACAGCTGACGGTGGTGGACGCCGACGAATTCCTGCCCCGCTTCATGCGGGACGTGATGCCGGATTCAGTGGTATTCCTCGGCCTCGCCGCCGACGTCATCGGACAGGCGCGTGGTAACGGGCAGTACCCAAAGGTGCGTTGGTGGGGAGAAATGGTGAATGTCCTGTGGGAGCGCGGGGACGTTGCCGCCAGCATGAACCTCGAGGACTTGTTCGATCAGCTCGCTAAACAGCACGACATCGCGATCTTCTGCTCGTTCCTGATGGACAACTTCGACGGCGAAGTGCACGCGCATATGCTGCCCCGGCTCGGGACGAATCACTCCCACCTTATTCCGGTGGAGGACTACGAGCGTCTGGAGCGCGCCGTCGCCGATGCGCTTCGGGAGACGGTCGGCCCGGACGAAGCCCGTTTACTCGAACATCGGCTGCTCTCCGACTATCGGCCGTCCTTCGAAATGCCGCGCGCCCAAGTGTTGCTGCTGGCGTTACGGCAGGTTCTTCCGGCGGCCGCTGATCCCGTGCTGCAACGGAGCCGCACGCTGTACACCCGTTCAAGCGCCACAGGGACGACGGGGGCCGCGGGATGAAGACCCTACGCGCTCCCCTTAGTAGCGGCTTAATCGACGCGATCAATCAGGCCATTTACGAACGCGAATTCGCCAAGGCGATCCTCAACACCGTCGCCGATCCCCTCGTCGTATTGAGCGCTGACCTCCGCATTCAGTCGGGCAATCGCGCCTTCTACGACACGTTCGGTGTCTCGCGCGAGGAGACACAGGGAATTCCAGTTTATCAGATCAGGAACGGCGCCTTTGCACTTGCTCCGTTGCGTGGGCAGCTCGAAGACATACTTGCCAGCGGTCATGCGTTCCAGCCCGTTGAAATGGATCACGTGATCCCGGGAAAGGGCCAACGGACGTTGATTCTCGACGCCCGTCCGTTGTCTGTGCCGGCCCATTCCGAGCGACGGGTTCTCGTGACGTTGCAGGACATCACCGCCCGCAAGCAGGCGGAAGCGGCCAAAGATCAGCGCTCGCAGGAGGATTTGCGGCGCAGCGAGGCATTTCTCGCCGAGGGTCAACGCCTCAGCGCAACCGGCAGCTTCTCTTGGAAAGTGGCGACTGACGAAATCACGTGGTCAGAGCAGCTGTATCGCATCTACGAGTTTGAGATCGGCGTGCCGGTCACGCTCGAACTGATCCGCACTCGAGTGCATCCGGAAGACGTCAGTCTTTTGGAGAAGATGAAAATGGTCGACCGGGCATGCGGCGGCTGCAACGACTTTGAGTGGCAGTACCGCTTAGTAATGCCTGACCACTCCATCAAGTATCTGCATGCAGTGGCTCATGCGATCCGGAACGGTGACGGTCAGCTGGAGTACATCGCGGTGATTCAGGACGTCACGGCTCGCCAAGTGTCGGAAGAGGCTCTCGCCAGGGCCAGATCGGAACTGGCAAGGGTTTCAAGAGTCACGAGCCTCGGAGTGCTTACGGCGTCGATCGCACATGAGGTCAACCAGCCGCTGTCGGGCATCATCACCAATGCAAGCACCTGCCTGCGGATGCTGGAAGGCGATTCTCCAAACGTCGAGGGTGCGCGCGAAACCGTACGACGAACGATTCGCGATGCCAACCGTGCGTCTGAGGTGATCGCGCGGTTGCGCGCGCTCTTTGGCAATCGCGAAACCACAATCGAATCCGTGGACCTGAACGACGCTACGCGAGAAGTGATTGCGCTGTTGTTGGGCGAGCTTCAGAGAAACCAAGTGATCGTACGCTCGGAGCTTGCAGACGACCTCCCGCTGGTTACAGGTGATCGTGTCCAACTGCAGCAGGTCATCCTGAATCTGCTCCGGAACGCCTCAGAAGCGATGAGCGACGTCGACGATCGCCCGAGGGAATTGGTAATCCGTACCGCACCGGACGAAGGCGACCGTGTGCGTCTCACAGTGCAAGACGCTGGAGTGGGCTTCGAGCAGCACGCCGTGGACAAGATCTTTGAGATGTTCTACACCACCAAGAGTGGTGGCATGGGGATCGGGCTCTCCGTCAGTCGCTCCATTATCGACCGGCATCACGGCCAGCTCTGGGCAGCAACGAATGATGGTCCGGGAGCCACGTTTGCTTTCTCTGTTCCTCGCGGGCCGGAGGGTGAGACGAGCACACGCGGTGCTGCCCCCATTCGGACGTCTGCGGTGAAGGTTGTGGAACCGGGCCTGAGGAATCCATGATTGCTATGCGTTCACTCGTGTCCGTCGTCGATGACGACGAGTCCGTGCGCGAGTCACTCCCCGACTTGCTGCGGGAGTTGGGCTTTGCGGCTCGGGCGTTCTCGTCGGCGGAAGAGTTCCTGGCGTCGGACTCTGTCGGTCAGACCAATTGCCTCATCCTCGACGTCGCGATGCCTGGAATGTCCGGACCGGAGCTCCAGCAGGAGCTGACGCGTCGCCGGCAAGAGATCCCGATCGTCTTCATCACGGCTCACCGAGATGAGACCGTCCGGCCACGCCTGCTCGAGAGTGGTGCCGTGGACTGTCTATTCAAACCGTTCAGCGAGGCGGCGCTGCTTGAGGCGCTCAACGCCGCATTAGCACCGCGCTGAGCGCTCCGCGATGCCCCTGTCGCAATCTGGAACAAACAGTAGTTTCCCCCGACACACCTCACGTCCTCACGTCCGGGGTTAGTTGTGCGGGACCCGATACCAGTCGTGTTTGTTGTCGACGATGACGTATCTGTGCGCGAATCACTGGAACTGCTGATTCGCAGCGCCGGCTGGCAGCCGGAGACATTCAGGTCCGCGCAGGAATTCGTCGCCCTCCCACGAGTCCATGTTCCCAGCTGCCTCGTACTCGACGTTTCTCTTCCGGGCCTCAATGGTCTCGACCTGCAAGGACACATCGCCGTCCAACGGCCGGACCTGCCGATCATCTTCATCACGGGCTATGGCGATGTACCCATGACGGTCCGAGCCATGAAGGCGGGGGCAGTCGAGTTCTTGACGAAGCCCTTCAGGGACGACGTACTGTTGAACGCCATCGGGCAAGCGATCGAGCGTAGCCGCGCGGCACTGGATCGCGAGGCAGAGATACGGGCAATCCGAGACTGTTACGCGTCCCTCACCCGTCGCGAACGCCAGGTCATGGACCTGGTGGTCTCCGGCCGGTTGAACAAGCAGGTCGGTGGCGAGCTCGGCATCAGCGTAATCACCGTAAAAGCGCACCGCGGCAAGGTGATGCAAAAGATGAAGGCCAACTCGCTCGCCGAGCTGGTGAAAATGTCGGCGCGGCTCCGCCCGACATCCGCGGCCAAGGCTGGCTAGTTGGCCTCCCAGGACGAGCCTCGCGCAAACGAGGCGCTTCCGCAGCTAACGCCGGCGCAACTCGCACGCATCGAGCCGCTCGGGCGTCGCCGCGGCCACAGGGAGATCGCGACAGGATGGGATCGGCCTGCTCCACCACGTCGAGCACGTCTACAACAGCGGAATCCGTTTGCCGTGATGTTTGCCGGTCCGGGATGAATTTGGAGGGATTTGGTGGTCCTAGACGACCCTACGTGACCACAAGAACGGCGGGCCCGCTTTTGTATCTACCATGATCGAAGGGATGGACGATGCGTTACTGATGGCGTTCGAGATGTTTCGTCACGTGACCTCCCACCCCCGTGGCCTTACGCCACCCGCCTTACATTCCGGCGGTACTCTCCCGGACTCACCCCCGCTGTCCTCTTGAACACCCGCGAGAACGCAGCCGCGGACTCATACCCCACCCGCCCGGCGATCTGGTCCAGGCTGAGCCCCGAGTCGGCGAGCAACCGCTTGGCGACCTGCGTGCGCCAGCGGGTGAGATAGCGCAGTGGGCTCTCCCCCACCACCGTGCCGAACCGCTCGACGAACGCTGAGCGTCCCATGGCGGCGCGCCGGCTCAGCGTCTCGAGCGTCCAGCGCGCTCGGGGCTCGGTATGGATCGCCTCGAGCGCCGCGCCGAGGCGTGGGTCCGCGAGGGCGGCGAGCACGCCGCGCTCGTGGTTGGCGCGCCGGGCCCAGGTGCGCACCACCTGCACGAAGAGAATTTCCGAGAGCCGCTCCACCACCGCTTCGTGACCCGGGTGTCCCTCTCGCACCTCCCGCACGATGAGGCGGAAGGCATCCTCCAGCGGGTAGTTGCGGACTTCCTCGTCCCAGCGCACCACGAGCGCCGGCGGCAGACGTTCCAGCAATGGGTTGTCCACGTCGTCGTCGAACTCGAAATGCCCGCACACGAGCCGTGTAGGTGCGCCCGAGTCGGCGTCGCCGATCACCAGCGCACCGCGCCCGGTGAACCCCGCTGCCCTGACCACCTCGTCCACTGCCTTGGCCGGCGTGTCGGGCATGTCGGTGATGATGTGCTCGGCTCCGCGCGGCACGAGGATGATGTCCCCTGTTTCCAGCCGAACCGGGTCGGAGACGTTCTCGACCCTGATCCAACAGGCGCCCCGCACGACCAGGTGGAAGCGAGCCACCCGGCGGAAGTGCGGCACACGCACTCCCCAGGGGGGCCGGAACTCGGTGGAGAAGTAGAGGCTCCCGCGAAACCGCAGCGTGGTCAGGATGTCGCTGAGCACGTCCATGGCCCCAACCTAACGCAAGCAGCCCGCCGGCGTAAGCATTTTCCGGACGATTGGTCATATGCATCGGACTTCTAGCGATGGATCGTCCGACATCAGCGGACGATACTCCCTCCTGGCCCGGCGTGGTGCCGGGCCCACGTCACCATCGCCAGGAGACGCGCAATGCTCTACTCGACCGCAGTCCTCGTCGCCACCGGGCTGTCGCTCGGCGCTACGGCGCCGGCTCAGGGCCCCGCTGATCTGAACGACCTCCAGATGGCCCACGTGGCCGTCACCGCCAGCAACATCGACGTCGCCTATGCGCACCTGGCGCTCGCCCTCTCGGACAACCCGGCCGTGCGCCAGTTCGCCGAAACGATGATCCGCGACCACAGCGCGGTCAACGCGCGGATCGCCGCGCTGGCGCAGCGTCTGGGCGTTCAGGCTCAGGACAACCCGATGAGCCGCCAACTGCTCCAGGACGCGGAGCGCATCAAGCGCGAGTTGAGCGGGCTGCGTGGCGCGGCGTTCGACCGCTATTACGTGAACAACGAGCTCCGCTATCACCGGATGGTGAACGGCGTGGTGGCGGACGCGTTCATTCCGAACATCAAGAACCCCGAAGTGAAGCGGGCCTTTCAGGAGGCGCTAACCATCTTCCGGGCGCACGAGCGGCACGCCGAATCGTTGGTGGCCCAGGTTGCCGCCCGATGACCGGCGGGCTGCCACGCCGACTGCTGCTGGGATGCGCGGTCCCACTCCTGCTGGGAGCGGGGCCCGCCTCCCGACGCCGGCATCACGTTGACATCCGGGATCTGGAGTATCGGCCGCGCACTCTGCTCGCGGCCGTGGGCGACACCATCATCTGGCAGAACCGCGACCTAGTGCCCCACACGGTGACGTTCGGCGAGGCGACGGACGATCGAGACGAGGTGCTACCGGGCCAGCGGTTCACGCTGGTCGTCGCCGAACATCACTCACTGCGTTACCGGTGCCGTTATCACCTCGGCATGACGGGGATGGTGCTGGCGACGTGACCCATGGACACCCCGCGCCCATCCTGGTGTTCCCCAGGTGCGTTGCCGCAATGCGCCACGAGCGTTGAAGTAAGGAAACGAGCTGCCGGAATCTGAGTGTGGCGAAGAACGGACCGCTGCGCGTCCTCCTGGTGGAGGACGTCGAGGACGACGCGGAGCTGATGCTGCGCGAACTGCGCCGAGCGGGCGAAGCGTGCGTGGGTGTTCGGGTGCAGACAGAAGCCGAGCTGATCCGCGCGCTCGACGCGTTCGCACCCGATGTCGTCTTGTCTGACCACTCGCTCCCGGATTTCACCGCTCGGGATGCGCTGCACGTCGTCGAGCGGCATCGGCCGGGCACTCCGGTCATCATCGTCACCGGCTCGCTCGACGAAGAGACCGCGGCGGAATACATCAAGGCCGGGGCGGCGGATTACGTCGTCAAGGGCCGGCTGCAACGACTCGGCCCCGCGGTGCGCCGGGCTATGGCGCTGAGACAGGCCATGGAGGACGCCACTCGGGCCGAGCAAGCGCGCTTACGGAGCGAGCGACGCTTCCGCAAGCTCGTCGAATTCTCGAGCGACGTGATCACCCTGCTTGACTCGGCCGGCACCATCCTCTATAGCACGCAGTCGTTGAAGCCGACGCTGGGGTACGAGCTCGGTGAGAAGGTCGGCCAGCCGGTGTTCGAGTTGATCCATCCCGACGACGGCCCGGCGTCCGGAGTGCTGTTCGACGAGGTGCTCGCGCGCTCCGATCGCGCGGCGAAGGCCGACCTCCGCATCCGGCACAAGGACGGCACGTGGCGCCGCCTGGAGGTAGCGGCGACGAACCGCCTCGACGACCCCGACGTCGGCGCGATCGTCGTGAACTACCACGACGTCACCGAGCGCAAGCAGGCCGAGGAGGCGCTGCGGGAGGTGATGGACCACCTGCGCGCGCTGATCCAAGCGTCACCGCTGGCGATCTACTCGCTGACCACCGACGCGCGGATTCGGACGTGGAACGCGGCGGCCGAGCGCATCTTCGGCTGGCCGGCGCTCGAGGTGATCGGGCAGCCGCTCCCGATCGTCCCGGACGACAAGGAGGAAGAGCAACGCGAGCTGGACGACCGCGTGATGCGCGGGGAGACGCTCTCCGGCGTAGCGGTCACCCGTCGCCGTCGGGATGGAAAACTGGTGCAGCTCAGCATGTCCGCCGGACCGCTCTTCGACGCCGCGGGGAGCATCACGGGCATCATGGCCGTCTCGGCCGACGTAACGGAGGTGCGGCAGCTCGAGCACCAGTATCGGCAGGCGCAGAAGATGGAAGCCGTGGGCCGGCTCGCCGGCGGCATCGCGCACGACTTCAACAACGTCCTCACCGCGATCGGGGGATACTGCGATCTACTGCTGGAGGACCTGGCAGCGGAGGATCCCCATCGCGAGGACATTCGCGAGATCCGCAAGGCGGCGGACCGCGCAGCGGCACTCACGCGGCAGCTGCTCGCGTTCAGCCGACACCAGGTGCTGTCCCCACGGCTGGTCGATCTGAACGAGCTCGTGGCCGACATGAGGAGCATGTTGGAGCGTCTCCTCGGGGAGGATGTGGTCCTGCAGGTCGTCCCGGGGGCTGATCTCGGCACAGTGCACGCCGACCCAGGGCAGCTCGAACAGGTCGTGATGAACCTCGCGGTGAATGCCAGGGACGCGATGCCCGAGGGTGGCCGCCTAACGATCGCCACCGCAGACGTCCAGCTCGATGCGAGTTATGCGGAGCTGCACCTCGCGGCCGAGCCCGGGCCGTACGTCATGCTGGCCGTGACCGACACCGGCACCGGCATGGACGAGCACACAAGAGCCCATCTCTTCGAGCCGTTCTTCACGACCAAGGAGAAGGGGAAGGGGACGGGCCTGGGCCTCGCCACGGTGTACGGGATCGTGAAGCAGAGCGGCGGTTACGTCTGGGTCTGCAGCGAGCGCGGCAAAGGCACGACCTTCAAGGTGTACCTGCCACGCGTGGCCGGGACGGACCAACCGGCGGGCGTCGCCCCAGCGGAGCCGGCGTGGCTCCGGGGGACGGAGACCATTCTCCTCGCCGAAGATGACGCGACGGTCCGGACGGTCGTGCGGGAGGCACTGGAGCGGCTGGGATACACCGTCCTGGAAGCCGCGAACGCGGAAGCTGCCATCCAGGCCGGCGAACGCCACCAGGGGCCGATTCACCTCCTCCTGACGGACGTGGTGATGCCGGCGCAGAGCGGCGGCCAGCTGGCGGCCCGGCTGCGTCGCGCGCGACCCGAGATGCGGGTGCTGTTCATGTCCGGGTATCCCGACGATGCGGTGGTGCGTGGCAGCAAGACGCAACCTGGAGTGACCTACCTGCAAAAACCGTTTGGTCGTGACTCGCTTGCCCGGACGGTGCGCCGCGCACTCGGCTCACCCTGAGCACCGGACGGGCTAACTGCTTCAAACAACGCCCATCAGCGTTGGCCAGCATCGCCGGCGCGTGCCTCTGGAGCGGAAGGTTGCGTGTTCGAATCGCGGCTGGGCATCCGGCGGCGCATACCTCACGCGTCACGGTCCTTTTCGCCGGGTACGGTGTGGGTACGATCGGTCGGGTGCGATTCGGGCCTGTTTCAGGATTTTCGTCTGGATTTCCTGCTCACCAACGGCGTAGTTTTCTGCTCCCGAGCACGCGAGCAGGCATTCGCGCAGCCTACTTTTATGTTGCCGTAACTACGGCCCGCCTAAACAGGATCACGGAACTGTTCGATACCGGGACGCTAGTTGCGCAGGTAGGCACGGTGCTCCCGCTGGAAGAAGCTCACATTGCCCACGTGATGCTCGGAGGTGCGCCGCACAAGCGCGGCAAGATCGTGCTGAGCATTACAGTCTGAAGGAAACAATGGCGGTACTTCGCCAGCAAGTCTTCTCCTTCGACTGGCCCGCGAGTCCGACTCGCGAGGAGTTCAACGGGATCTAACCTGGGAAACGGTCGAAGGGGGGCAGCGGGCAACCAAGACGGAGCTGAGCGGGATGCGCGACGAATCTGTCGTCGCGGCTATTGGGCGAAAGTTGTTTGCCGTAATGTTTGCCGGTCCGGGATGAATTTGAAG
Organism: Gemmatimonadales bacterium; assembly: GCA_036522815.1. Classification (GTDB taxonomy): domain Bacteria; phylum Gemmatimonadota; class Gemmatimonadetes; order Gemmatimonadales; family GWC2-71-9; genus AG41. The sequence goes on from DATDFC010000181.1 coordinate 13,072, forward strand.
GGATTTGGTGGTCCTAGACGATCCTACGTGAGCACAAAAACGGCGGGCCCGCCTGGACCCGCCGTCTTTGGAGACCGGTGCTCTACCAATTGAGCTACGGACCTAAGAATTGGTGCTGCTGAAGTTAGCTAGGACGCCTTGGTCTGCAAACCGTCGCTCGCCGTCGGGCTCGCCGCCGACGCCGCTCCAGGCAGCCGTGGTCATCCTCGAGTGCTAGAGACTTCGCCGCGTCCATCCTTGGCGGCCACGAACTCCGCGATCCGCGCGATGGTCCGGAAGCGATCGAGCTCGAGATCATCGTGCGACACCTGAATGCCGAACTCCACCTCGAGCTGCGCCAGGAATTCCACAAACATGAGCGAATCCACATAGCCGGTGTCGATCAGGTCCGTCTCCGGCGACGGGATCTCGAGGTGGAACTTCTCAGCGAACAGCGCGGAGATCTGACGGGTGAGCGCGTTGGTGCTCGGCATTCGACACGTCCTGATGTTCGGTCGCGAGTAGGTCGAAGAAGAGGCGATCCAGTGGTTGGCCGTCGATATAGTGACAGCGCCGCTGCCGGCCGATGTAGCGGAAATGGAGCCGCTCGATCACGCGCTGCGCCGGGATGTTGGTCTCGACGGTCCACGCGTTTACTGCCTCGAGCCCCAGTTCTTTGAATGCCCACGTCAGCAGCGCCGAGCATGCCGGCAGCGTAGACCCCCCATATCGTTTGTTGCCCAGTACGGCCCAGATCGAAGCGGTCTTGAAGCTCCGGTCGACGTTGGTGAGGCCCACCACCCCCGCCGGCACCTCCCCGTCGTCCGCGGTATAGATGCGGAACTCGTGAAGGGCGCGCTGCGTCATGACCCTGAGCGAGACCGGCGTGAGCCGCTGCACGCCGTTTCCGAAGTCCAGCCACTTATAGTTGTCGTACTTGCTCAGCCACCCGGCGACCAGCTCGATCGCCTCGGCGTTGTCCAGCGGCAACAGCTTCACGGCTGATACACGCTCGGTCATTGGGCCACTAGCTCCAGGAGAATGCCGCGGCATTGGGTGGCCTCACTGCGGTGCGCCACGTGCGCCACACGTCGGGCGAACGTCGCAGCGTCGCCGTCACAGGACTGGGGGCAGGTCGAGAAGATTTCGAGGCTCATTGTCGTGCCCGTGCTGCATGGAGGGTGCCATGGGGTGGGTCGGCCCGACGCAGCACGTGAGGCGCCGAAGCACGCAGCGGCCCGTGGCCCCCGCGCCACGACCTGTGGTGCCGCTCCCTCCCAGCCGCGCGGTCCGAGCATTGCAAACTGAAGCGGCAAGTCCGTTTGCGGAGGAGCCTCGTGGTACGCACGTTCAGTCGAGCCTGGTCGGCAATGACGGCCGCGACCCTGATGGTGGCGGGCGCCTGCAATGAGCCGCACAGTCCCAAGGCCGTTGCAGACCTCGTGTCGCCCAATTACCCACTCGCCGTCAGCACCACTTCAACGGGGTTCGATATCGATTCAGACGGCTATGTCGTCTGGGTGGATAACCTCGAAAGCCAGCCCGTGAGCGCGAACGGAGTCGTCACCTTCAACGAGCCGTCCGGCCCGCACGAAGTGGCCCTGTACGGCGTGGCGGCGAACTGCACGGTGGGTGGCTTTAACCCGCGGATGGTGTTCCCCGGCTCGGATCTGGTGGCGGCGACGGCCTTCACGGTGACCTGCAGGTCACAGGGCGACCTGTACGTCTCGACCAGCACGACCGGCGTCGATCTCGATCCCGACGGCTACACCGTCACCGTAGACGGTGGCGCAAGCCAACCGATCGCGAGCAACGGCGCGATCTCGTTCACCGGAGTGGCGACGGGGAGCCACACGGTCGCCCTCTCCGGAATCGCGGGGAATTGCAGCGTCACCAGCGCGAATCCCCAGACCGTCACGGTGACGGCCGGCGCGACGACGGGGGCGCCCTTTTCGCTCAGCTGCGCCCCGACCGGGAGCGGCAGCGGCACCCTGACGATCGCGACGAGTACCACCGGCTCGAACCTCGACTCCGATGGCTACAGCCTGACGGTTGACGGGACCACCAGCCGGCCGATCGCGACGAACGGCAGAGTCACCCTCGCCGTGGCGGCGGGTGCACATCCCGTCGCACTGTCGGGGGTGGCCGCGAACTGCGTCGTGGGCGGCGCGAATCCCCGCACGGTGTCAGTGCCGGCGGGCGGGACCGCCACCACCACGTTCGCCGTGACGTGCAACGCGCAGCTGCCTCCCCCCGAGGTGGGCGGCCAGGGCCAGATTGGTATGGGGCCTGCGACGCCCGGGGACAGCGTGCTGACTTTCGCCTTCGACCTGCGGGCCGACCTCACTGGGCGCTTCACCGCCACCGACTACGGTGACATCCATCCGTCCGGTACTCCGGCATCGATCACCACCGATCCCGCGACCGACCCCGCCACCTCGATCACGGCGTACCGCAACAGCTCGAGCGCCTGCGGTGACCCGAGCCGCGGAGTGGAGGTCGACGCGGTCGGCCGCGAAGACGCAGGTCAACTTGTCAGTTACACGGTGCAGCTGTGCGACAATGGACCGGCGGGGAGCGGCAGCGACTTCTGGAGCATTTTCATTCCCTCGGAAGGGTACGGGCACTCCGGCAGCGTGACGAGTGGGGACATCGTAAAGCGGTGATTGCTGGTCGACTGCGCGCTGTCCGTGCTCAGGCGGTTTTCAACCCGCCTGCCTTAGGAGAGCGGTGGCGCGAGTGGCGGGGCGGCTATCCGGCAGACGCCGAGCACGAGCCCCATTTGGTCGCCGCGATCACCTGGCTTGCCCGGGCGCAGGACGCAACGCCGGACGGTGGAATCGCGCGCGCCTATAGCCTCGTCTGGCACCGTCAGTTCGGTCGCCGAGGCTGGGAGCCGGCGTATCCGGAGACCACGGGCTACATCATCCCGACCCTCTACGCTGCCGCTGCTCGCTTGGGGCGGCCCGACTTCGCAGCGCGCGCCGAGCGCGCCGCGCGATGGGAGATCGCGATTCAGCTGCCCAGCGGCGCGGTCCGCGGCGGCGTGATCGGCGAGCCGGAATCGCCCGCGGTGTTCAACACGGGACAGGTGCTCCTCGGCTGGCTGGCGGCGTTCGAGGAGACGGGGGACGGCAACTTCGCCGAGGCGGCGTGCCGTGCCGCGCGCTACCTCGTCGCGATGCTCGACGCCGATGGGCACTGGCGCAGAGGGAACTCGCGCTTTGCCCGCCCCGACGCCACCCTCTACAATACCCGAACCGCCTGGGCGTTAGCCGAGGCGGGAGCCCGGCTCGCAGTGGAGGCGTTCAGCGACGCTGCCGCCCACAGCCTGCGAGCTGCCGCCTCGCTCCAGGCCGGGAACGGCTGGCTGCCGCACTGCTGCCTTACCGATCCCGAGCGCCCGCTGCTGCATACGCTCGCCTACGCCATCCGGGGACTGCTCGAGGGCGGCCGCCTGCTGGGTGACGCGCGTCTGCTGAACGCGGCGGCGGGCGCCGCCCGGGCCCTCGCCGGCACGGTGCGGGCGGACGGCTGGATGCCGGGTCGCTATCGCGCTGACTGGTCCGCCGCCGTGCGCTGGTCCTGTCTCACGGGCCAGGCGCAAATGGCGAACAACTGGATCCGCCTCGCCCAGATCACGGGGCAGCGCGAGTGGCTCGAGCCGGTGCCGGTCGTGCTGGGCTTTCTCAAGCGCACCCAGAGCCGGCGCAGCCACGATCCGGGAGTGCACGGCGGGATCAAGGGCGCCTGGCCGGTGGGCGGCGGGTACGGGACGTACGAGGTGCTGAGCTGGGCAACGAAGTTCTTCGCGGACGCGCTGATGCGGCATGAGGCGGTGGAGGCTCAGGGGCTCGGCGCCGTATCGCCCGTTTCCGTTCTGGCCTGAGGGGGCGCAGCCCGCTGGCGCGGGAACAGGCCGCGGTCGGCCAGGGCGACCCCGGCGTCGTAGACGTCGCGCGCCCTCAACAGGACGAGCCGGACGCGCCCCACGCGCCGCTCCCGCCACGCGCGGCGCCGCTTCAACTCGGCGACCAGTTCCGTCAGGTCGTGGTCCAGGAGCGGGGAGAAGAGCCGTACCTGGGCGACGCGGACAATGCCGTCCGCGTCCTTCCAGCGGAGCGGGCACGCGGCGCGCGTCAACACGGGGAACGCGAGCCGCGGCTCGAGCTCCTCCGCCACGAAGTAGCCGAACGTCATCGTGTTGGCGGGCACGCCGGCGAGGAGAATCTTGCCGTCGTGCTCGAGCAGCCTGCCGTACGGCGTGTGCCGGCCGCACGGCGTGTCGGCCTGCTCGTGACCGGCGATGAGCGTCCCGGCCCGGTATCCCCACGCGGCGACGGAGTGTGTCGGATGGAGGCTGCGCGCCACGCCCGGCGCCCGGCGGAACAGCTCGGTGATCAGGCCCATCCGCGACATCGTGTGACTCGCATCGAAGACGGGATCCTTGCGCGCGTAGTCGATCGCGCTCCCCTGGAACGGAATGGTCGGCATCAGGAGGGTACCCGTGGTGCCGACGGCGTCTTGCAGCACCTGGATGACCGCGTGCGGGCCGCTCTGAAATCCAGAGAACCGATCGAAGGCGCTATGGACCATGAGCACGTCGCCCGGCACCACACCCAGCTGCCCCAAGGCGGTTCGCAGGTCCGCCGGCGTGAACGCGAAGAACGTCCGATGATAGGTGCGCAGCAGCTGCTTGAGGCGGCGTTTGACCGCCGGCGGCAGCGCCCGGCCGGCGACGGTGCTGATCACCTCAGTCCACCGCGCTCGCGACGACCAGGGGGCGCGGCGCCGCCCGCGTACGTCCCACTCCGCTTCGCGCGATCGCGCTGGCGACACGTCGAGCCGCCGCGCCGCAGCCCGCCACGAACCGGTACAGCGGACCGAACGCGCGCAGCGAAGTGATGCCGACGAAGTAGAGTCCCGGTATGCTGCTCTCGAACCAGTGGTTCAGGATCGGATTCGCACCATCAGTCATGAGCTGGGTCCGGAGCGAGGCGTGCAGCATCGGCAGTCTGTTGATGTTCACCCGGTATCCCGTCGCCAGGAGCACGTGATCAGCGCTCAGCCGCGCGCCGTTTGAGAGTGTGGCAGCGACTCTGCCGTTCGCCACGTCCACATTGGTCACCGTTCGGCCCTCGTGGAGCGCGACCTTGCCCAAGACTCTGGTCCGCAACCAATCGTTTGCTCCGGGCGGGTAAATGGCGTTGTATCGGTCCTTCCATGATTGGGGGAACCGGTAGAACAGGTAGGGCCGGTGGTCCCACACCCAGTTGACCCAGCCAGGCGCGATCCCCGCGTCCGGGGCCAGCAGCCGTGCGAGCGCGCCGCGCGTTTCCGTCCGGTCGGGCGGGAGCCAGTTGATGGGCCGCCGCGATACGACCTGGACGGCGGCACCGGCCTCGTTGAGCAGGGCGGCGAACTCGACCCCGCTCTGTCCGCCGCCGATCACGATGACGTCCCGCCCCGCGAAGCGGCGGAAGTCCCGATGCTCGAAGGAGTGCGAGACGAGTCCATCGGGGATGCTGGCGTACGGCTCCGGTCGATTGGCGTAGTAATACAGTCCCACGGCCATCACGACCGCCCCGCTTTCCACCTCGCGGCCGTCTTCCAGCGTCAGCAAGAAGCGGCCGTTCCGGTACTCGACGGATGCAACGTACGTGTCTTCGACCTGTGGCACCGCCCGTTGCTGGAACCAGCAGCCGTAGTCGATGAACGCCTCGATGGGGAGCGGATAGACGCGGTCCCACTGGGACTCTGCGAAGAAGCGTGCGAAACCATACGCCTGGCGCGGATCAGAAAGGTTGGTGGCCCACCAGTGTGAGCGCAGGAGCATGCCCCCGGGCATGTGCTCGCGCCACATCTCCAGCGTCTTGCCGAACACGGCGACCCGCAATCCCTGTCCGAGCAGATGCGCCGCCGTTGAGAGTCCGTAGGGTCCGGCGCCCACCACGGCCACGTCGTAAACGGTTTTCATGAATGATCCTTCCGCACACGGGACGCGAACCGGTTCATCGCCTGGCGCGTGAAGTCCGTTGCGGCCCTGAATGCTGGCAGCGGATCGCTCCACGTGAAGTAGTCATAGGCCATCGGCTTGAGGAACGCGATCACGAAATCCAGCAGCGCCCGGATGGGTGACGTCACGCCGGGCCGCCCCCGCTCCCGCAGGGCGGCAAGCGTCGTCCCGATATCTCCCCCCAGGTGGCGCATCCAGCCGCCAATCCGATAACGCGGCACCCGCTCGATGGGCCCGCCGCTTGCCCATTGATACAGCAGATTCGGAAAGTCCACGCCGGCGCGCACCGCGACCTCGACCGATGCCGAGAGCCGCGGGTTGATCTCCATCAGGTACGGCACGCCCGCCGCGTCGCGGCGGAACTCAACCTCGGAGTAGCCCTCGAGGTCGATCTCCCGCACCAGCGCCTCGGCCTGGGGCCCGATATCGGGCGGCACGGCGATGCTCTGACGTAGCACGGAGAGCCCGCCCAGGGGTGGATCCGTTCGCATGGCCCATTGTGCGAAGCGCGCGTACACCTCGCCGCCGGCATACACAAAGCTCACCGCCTCGCGTCGCCCCGTCAGTAATTGTTGGATCAGGGCCGCCCCTCCGAAGCGCGTCACCGTCGCGACCGCATCAAATGCCTCAGCGGGCGTGGCAGCGAGAGTGGCTCCGAGCCGCAGGCCCTCTCGTCCGTTCCACAACCAGGACGCGGAGGGCTTGACCACCGCCGGCAGCCCGACCTTGTTCAGCGCCAGCGGCACACCCTCGAGCTCGGTCACGACCACCCCACGCGGGGCTCGGATGCCGAGGCGCCTCGCGGTCTCCAGCGTCCGCTCCTTGTCGACGGCGATCGCCAGCGCATCCTCGTTCCCGAGTGCCAGGCGGACCCGTGGCTCCAGTCGCGCGCGAGACGCGCGCAGCAACGCGATCGTGGCATCGCTTGAGGCGAGAAGCACACGCGCCCCAGCGCGCTCCAGCCAGGCCTCGAGGTGCGCCAGGTAGGGGCCCGGCGCATCCTCCGGTGGGAGCACAACCCGCTCCCGACACCAGCGAGACGCAAGTGCTGGAGTCTTGTGGTGCCTGCCCGCGGCCGCCACCCGCAGGCCACGCCGACCGAGGGATCGCACAGCCACCAGCGACTGCCGCAGAGACGCGTCGAGCACTAGCGCGTCGAATGACATCGTCCCTTGGGGGGGCAATAACCGGGCCGCGCGGGGCCGGCGCCCGCGCACCCGGGTGAGGCGTCCGGTCCGCGTCTACATCACGCAACGGGTGCGGCGGGCGTGCCTTTGTCGCGCGGCGGATAGATGAAGCGCCGTAATCTGGCGTCGACCACCGTCAACCGATGCGCATGGCTCAGCATACCAACGCCGCGGATGTCGTTGGCCCAATTCGGCTCGATCGAGCTGACTTCCTCTTCCCGATACTCCGTTTCGCTCAGGGTGACCACGCGGTTGATCTTGACGGCGTACCCATCCCCGCGGGAACTGTCTCGCGACGGGCGGTACAGTTGCCCGCGGTGCTCGAACAGCCTGCCGGCGGGTCGTGAGCGTCGCACGTCGGATATGACCGGATTCTCCGGGTGGGCCGTCCAGTGCTTGGTCAGCGGGGTATCGGCGTAGAACAAGAACAGCTCATCAGCAAGGGACGCTCCCGGTCGTTCCCGAATATTTGTAAAGAGCCACCACTTCTGGCCGTCGCAATACAGTGTGGTGTCGACCGCCGTGACGTTCTCCATCAGGGTTCCACAGAACGCCCATCGCGTTGGAAACTCCACGCAGCGATATACCTCCACGGTTTGGTTGGCGGAAGTTTCCGGAATCATGTAGTAATCCCCCTGCCACTCGAAGACAAAGGGATATGCCAGGCGATACGGGCGCGTGAGGACCGGTTGCGGTGCCGAGTAGCGTCCCGTGTCGTCCATTTGCATCACGGCGATGTGCCCGGTGCCTCGGTCGCGCAGGAACTCTTCGATGAAGATGTGATATCTCCCGTTCCTGTGCACGACGTGCGGATCAGCCCAGCACCTGTCCCGTGGCGGCACGATCCTCTTGAACCTCCACAGCGAGCTCGACAGCTCGTTGCGCAGGTCGAACAGCAGGATCCCTTGATCGCCGAACAGGGCGTCCGTCAGCTTCCGTGTGCCGTACCGCACCAGGTGTTTGCCGAATGCGGCGACGAACGGCCGGTTTCGCGGGGCGACATACAGCCGATGTGAGTAGAAGCCGAGATGATTACGCGTCTCCACGCGCCGAAAGAACTCCGCACCGCCGAGTGCATGGAGCCGCTGCAGCTCTCGTGGCAGGAACGACACGCTCTTCCAGTAGCAGTTATTCTGATTGCGCCACACCGAAAGCGGATCGGTCGCGGAGACGGACCTGTACAGCACGGTTCCGTTATCGAGCTCATCGTTCAATCTCTGCAATATCGAGCCGGTGACTGCGTGACCTTCGAGGACTTCCCAAAAGCCCGGCGGGCCCCCCCGGTTCACCTTGTTGTCGCCGTGATGATAGGACCACACGCCATATCTCGCGGCCTGCAAGATCCCGCCCCTCAGAATCCTGAAGCCAAGCCTCACGAGGACGTCAAGGTGATACGACCTGATCCGCTCTATGTCATCGTCGGCGAACCAGTCACAGTGTCGCGATCCTTGCGGCTTGACCCGAAGGACGGGCGCGTCGCGCAGCAGGTCCGTAGCGCTACGAGGTTCCAACGCTTCGGGGGCGGCCGTGAACACCCTGCCCGCAAGCCTGCTGTAGGCCAGATACAACAGGTGATTCCAGTTCTTCACGACCTTCGCGAACACCCCTCGCCTGCTCGGCGCGAACGAGTCGTTCAACACAATCAGCTGAATCCGGGCATACGCTGATTGTTGCAGAGTCGCCAGCACTTCGTAGGCCCACGCCGGGAGGGTGAAGGAATCCAGCAAGAGGCCCACGCGGAGTGCGCCGTTGCGGTCGTACGTCATGGCGGCGGCGCCATTCAGCAAACGCGATGCCGAGCCGCGACAAGTGCGAACGTCGATACACCTGTGGCACACTCGCAACGCCAGCGCACCCGAGCGCCCCCGTTCGTGAGGACGAACCGTGACTGCAGATTGGTCTCGCTCTTGCTTCCCTCCCGAGGCCGTGCAGGAGCTAACGGCGCTTTCCGACCTGGCAGGGTCTCCGGCGTCCGGCGAGGCGCGAGCCCTCGATCGCTCCCTGTTGCGCGGCGTCGCGTGGACCGCGGCAGCCCGGTGGGGGAGCCAGGGGCTCAACTGGATCGCCTGGCTGATCGTCGCCCGGCTGCTCTCCCCCGAGGACTACGGTCTCGTGGGCATGGCGGCGGTCTATCTCGGCCTGGTGACGCTGCTCGCCGAATTCGGGCTGGGCACTGCGGTCCTCGCCGTCCGTGAGCTGAGTCGCGAGCAGCTGAGCCAGCTCAACGGCTTGGCCGTGCTCGTAGGGTGCGTGAGCCTGCTCGCGTCCGTCGTCGCGGCGGTCCCGCTGGGGCACTTCTTCCGTGCTCCACAGCTGCCCCTCGTCGTCGTGGCCATGAGCGCCACCTTTGTCATCACGTCGTTCAAGACCGTGCCGTTCGCGCTGCTGCAGCGGGACTTCCGCTTCAAGCAACTCGCGCTCATCGACCTGGGCCAGGCCGTGGTGCTGGCGATCAGCATGGTGGGCCTGGCCGTGGCCGGGCTGCGGTACTGGACGCTCGTATGCGGCGCATTGTTAGGCGCGCTCATCTCGACGGCCGCGGTACTGAGGCTCAGTCACCTACGCTTGGCTTGGCCGCGGCCCAAAGCGCTGCAACAGGCCATGACGCTGAGCTTCGACGTCGTTATCGCCCGCGTGTGCTGGTACGCGTCGGCGAACGCGGACTTCCTGGTCGCGGGGAGGATCCTGGGAAGGGCTGCGCTCGGGTTCTACAACGTCGGCTGGACCATGGCCAGCGTGCCGGTGGACAGAATCGCGGCGCTGGTCGCTCAGGTGACGCCGGCCTTCTTCGCAGCGGTGCAGAATGACCGGGCCGCGCTACGGCGCTACGTCCTCCGGATCACCGAAGGCATCGCGCTGATCACGTTCCCGCTCGCTCTCGGGCTCGCGCTCGTCGCCGGGGATTTCGTGCTCGTGGTTCTCGGCTCCCGATGGGAGGGGACGATCGGGCCGCTGCGCCTCCTCGCCGCCTATGCCGCCTTCCGTTCGATCGTCCCGTTGTTGCCCCAGGCGCTCCAGATCATCGGAGATGCGCGGTTTGAGATGTGGAGGATGGCCGCCGCTGCGACGGTCATGCCCGCCAGCTTCTACGTCTGCGGGCAGCGCTGGGGAACGATCGGTCTGGCGGTGGCATGGATGCTCGTGGATCCCGTGCTCGCCGTGCCGTTATACCGGCGCGTGTTCTCCAAGATCGCGCTGTCCCCCAAGGCATACCTGGTCGCGCTGTGGCCGGCACTCAGCGCGACCGCCTTGATGGCGGTGGTGGTGCTCACCGTCGGAGCGGTCGGCCGGGGATGGACCGCAGGCGCTCGGCTGAGTGCCGAGATCGGGGCTGCGATGGTCACGTATGGGCTCGCCTGCCTCGTCCTGCACCGTGAGCGGTTGCAGGCATTCGCCGAGCTGGTCGTCGCGGCGCGGCGAGGATCTGAAGGACGCCCATGAGCGCGCACCGCCTGCTGGTCATCACCTATCATTTCGGCTCCAACGGTGCGGTGGGAGGCTTGCGCTGGACGGGCATCACGAAGTACCTGGTTCGGTTGGGCTGGGAGGTCAAGGTGATCACCGCCGCGCCCCCCTCCCCCGGCGATAACGGCGCGTCCGGACCCGCCGCCGTCGAGTCGTGCCCGCGCTTCTGGACGATCCTCGATGCGTGCCGCCTGCTCCGCCAGCTGGCGGTCCGACGGTCGCTCGCGGCATTCCCGGACGGATCGTGGGTCGCCCCCGCGACGGAGCTCCAGGGTTTGCTGGGCAAGGTGCGCAGCGAAGTCGCGGCGTTCCTGGCCTTTCCGGACGAGAGCCGCGGCTGGGTATTCCGGGCCGCGTTGCGCGCGCGCTGGGTGATCCGGCGATTCCAACCGCACGTCGTCATCAGCAGCGGCCCGCCGCACGGCGCCCACCTGGTGGCGGGGATGGCCACCGCCGGAACGGCAGCGCGCTGGTTGATCGACCTGCGCGATCCGTGGGGGGGGCCTCTCAAGGAGGCGTGGGCGTCGCACGCGAGGATCGGCACCCGCGTGTTCCGCACCCTCTCTCCGCTGCTCGAGCGCGCCGCCTTCAGGGCGTCCGACGGCGTCATTACGAACGCGCAGCAACTTGCGGCAGTGCTCACCGAGCGCTATCCCGACGTACCGGTGGTCTGTGTGCCGAACGGCGTCGACCCGGAAGGCCTGCCGGGGCGCGCGCCACGCCCGTACGCCGGGTTGGGTGTGGCCTACACCGGTACCCTGTATGCCGGCCGCGATCTCGGGCCCGTCGTGCAGGCGCTGCGCCTGTTCCTCGCGCGCCACCCGGACGCCGCCCGCGCCGGCTCGAAGTTACGAATTGCCGGCAGGGCTGAGGTGCCTCACGCCCGGGCGTTCCGCGCCGCCGTGGCGGCAGCCGGCATGGCGCCGCACGTCGAGGTGTTGGGGACGCTGTCCCGCCCGGAGGCGATGAACGTCTTGTCTCGTTCGCACGTCGCGGTGGTGCTGGCACAGGAGCAGGAGCTGCAGATCCCCGCCAAGCTCTACGAATCGGTGGCCATGGGCATCCCGACGCTCGTCGTCGCACCGGCGACCAGTGCCGCGGCGGTCGAAGGAACGCGCGTCGGGGCCGTCGCGTGTGACCCGGCCGATGTGGAAGGAATGGCGGGCCTCTTCGAGGACCTCTGGCGGGATGGCGCGGGCGCGTGGCCGCCGTGCCGGGTGCCAATCTCGTATGATGGGATCGCGGTACTGGTCGACCGACTGCTCCGGAATGGCCACGCGCCGGCTTCCGCTGGCGCCCAGGTTACGGCGGGGGTGATCGCACCGCTTCAACCAATACGTTCCAGCCGAGCCGATTCAGCGGGAACACGTGACCGAACCATAGATCCACCTTGTGGAGGCCGTCGAGCTTGACTTTCCGCGACAGCAGGTTGTACGGGATGATGTACAACCCGCACCATCGCCGAGCGGCGTATCCCGCGGCGCGGAGCAGTCGCCGGAGCGAGCGCGGCGTGTAGAAACGCAGGTGCGTGACATCCCACCCCAGCCAGCGCTTCTCACCGCACCACCAACGCTTGTAGCCGCCCTCGAGCACGTAATTCAGCGACCACGTGTTGTGGGTGCATAGCAGCAGCCGGTCACCCGCCGCCTGGCAGCTGGCCAGCTGACGCAACAGGACCGCATCGTCAGGGATGTGCTCTACCACGTCCTTCAGAATCACGACCTCGAAGCGTCGCTCCGTCAGCTCGCGCGGAAACTCCTCGGAACACACGGTCTCGACGCGATCTGCGACACCGCGCTCGGCAGCGAGCAATTTCGCGGTCCCGAGGGCGTTGGGCTCCGCGTCTGCGAGCGTCACCCGCGCCCCCCGCTCGGCGCATCGCACGGCCATGAACCCCGCGCCGCCCCCGTAATCGAGGATCCGCGTTCCCCGCAAGTCGGCTCCGAGCAGGCGCTCGTAGACGCGGACCTTGGTGAGGTTGTAGGTGTCCGCACGCTGCAGGTAGTCAGCGAGGTGCTCGGCGATCGGCGGCCGCCGCGCCCAGTGATCATCTGGGTATCGCAAGCGGGGCACGGCTCGGGTCACGGCGCCGCTTGGTCGACGGGCCCCGGGCGGCACGCCCTCGTGTCTCGGTGCGCTCGGGCACGCCATGGTCCGTCGCGTGCCGGCCGGACCGCACAACCCGCTGGCCGTTCGTCCGCGACCACCGTCGCCCGGCCGGGGGTCGTCATGAGCGCAAACACGTTGAAGGTGGGCCCCGTGACCGGCGCCGGCCGAGTCGTCGTGACGCCGATCGGGCTAGGAGCCGCTACACTGACCACCGGCAGCTGGAGCGCGCCACCCGAATACGTGCCACTGGCGATCGGAGAGCCGTAGAAGTCCTGGGCGTTCTGGACCACGTAGTGATCGCCCAGGGTGAGGACTCCCGAGACATCCACGCTCACCGTGCTGTCCTGCGCCCAATTGTAAATGATGATGTTGGCCCGGCCCGGCTCGTACTGGTTTGCGCGGACCACGACTTTGACCCCGGTTGGGGCGCTCCCCGCATACGTGCCCGGGTCGACCAGGCCGGCTTGCCCCAACCAGTTGTCGTACGTGGTGACGTCGGCGCTATCGTGACGCCACGCGATGGCCGTCGGGTCGCCAAGAAACGTATTGTCGTTCCACGTCTGGCCACTGGTCGTTCCCAGGGCCCAGACCATGCCTCCGGAGGTGAAGTTGTAGAGCGTGTTGCCTGTCACGGTCGCGCTGCTCCATGCGCCCATCCGCCAGAACCCGCCTACGAAATAGTTGTTGGTGCAGACGACATCCTGGTTCGCCACGACGTAGCTGCCGATGTCGGCGGTCATCGTGTTGGCGTTGTCGGTGCGATACGTGTAGTTCTCGTTGACCCTGATGCCAGACGCGGGAAAGAGGCCGCCGACCAGAATGTCGGCGCCCCATGGCACGCCCCAGATGTAGTTGTTGAACGCGACGTTACCTTCGAGATCGATGTTGTTGAGATACGCGCCGTCATTCGTGTAGCAGTGCAATCCGAACGCCCAATTGTCGAAGACGATGTTGTCTTTCAGGAGTAACGTGTCTGATCCGCTCTTACAGTAGATGCCGTGGGTCAGATTGTCCGTGCGGCCGTTGTTGTAAACGATGGCCGCGTTGACTTCGGCCCCGGTGGCCTGCGGCCAGATGAAGATGCCGTCATCCGTTGCGTCATGGACCACCAGGTTGATGAGCTTCGTGCCGGGCGCATGGACGTTGACGCCATGCAGCGTCTCCGGCGGCTGCGGGGCGGGGTTCGTAACCTCGAAGCCCCAGAACCACGTGTACGGACCCGTCACCAGGAGGGTTCTCGTCACGGTGGCGCGCTCGCCGGGAAACTGGCGCACTACGATCGGGGCGTCCGCTGTTCCCGTCAGCTTGCTCTCGAAGCCTCTCGGGTCGGCCGGGTTGGCATAGGTCCCGCCGCGCAGCCAGATCGTGCTCCCCGGTGTGACCGCGGCGGGGCCGCTCAGGGCCGTGGCCAGGTCCCACGGATTCGCGAACGATCCGTCGCCCGACGGCGACCCCGTCGGCGATACGAAAAAGTCCGCGGCCGGGGGGAGCGTGTCCGCGGTCAGAGGGGGTGTGACGATGTCGTCCTGCACACAATCGACCAAGAGCAGCGAACACCCGAGCGCCAACGGCACCCAAAGCGACTTGGCGCGAAGCAGCATAGCATCTCTCGGGGAATGACGGGCGCCATTTTTGCAAACTCCGCGCCCGTGCTGGCGTGCTCCCGGTCCGGACTGCCCGACGATCCAGAGTGCGTGCGGGCTACGCGGCGCGCAACATGTGTCGTGAGTGTGCTGCGGTTGGGTGAACGGGTTACCCGCTATGGATCGCGTGCCACAGCTCGAACTCGGCTGCGTGGAACAGTTGCAACGCCGCCGCAGGCTCGACACGATGGCCATTTTGTAAGGCGCCGATCATTTCCTCCACGTTGTAGATGCCACGTTCCCGGGCAGCCCGACTCGCCAGGATGTCTCGCACCGGTCCCGCGAGATGACCGGTCATGTACTCGTGCAACGAAGTGGGGAACCCCATCTTGTCGACTCGATTCCTGACCGATGTCGGTATCCGGCCGCGCTGGCTATTGCGCAGGAGCACCTTATTCCAGCCGCCCTCCATCTTGCGGTCGCCGGGCAACCGAAACGCCAGCGAGACTAACCGGTAATCCAGGAAGGGCAGGCGGGCCTCGACCCCGTGGGCCATGGAGTTGCGATCTTCGAGACGCAGATAGTGCGGCAGACGCGCCTGCTCGACGGAGCGTCGCAGCACGGCGTTCAAGTCGGGCTCCTCGTAGCCCTCGTCGCGTGCAACCAGCTGCTCGCGCAGCGCGGGCGTGAACCACTTGTTCCGGGTACGGCGATGCCAACTCCGTCTGGACGCCAGGGTGCGATACGGCTGTACACGCCGCAGCTGATGGTGCAGCAGGCGGCCTAGGGAGTGGAGGAACAGTCGCCCCGGGGTTGTGTGGTGGCCGGCGGCAAAGGCCCGTATTTGCTGCCATGCGTGGGTGACGCGCGCGCTCCGGAGCAGCGTGTACCAGTAATCGTGGAAGTAGCTCGGATAGCCGGCCAGCGCTTCATCCGATCCCTGGCCGTTCAGCACCACTTTGACGCCGTTGGCCTTGGCCAGCTTCATGAGGTGGAAGCTCGCGATCGCCGCTCCCGAGATGATCGGCTCATCCTGG
>DATDFC010000182.1:0-4174 GCA_036522815.1 Gemmatimonadales bacterium
GGTATCGTGCAGCTGCCGGAACAGCTTCATGATCTCTTCGCCGGTCGCGGAGTCGAGGTTGCCCGTGGGCTCGTCGGCGAGCAGGATCGAGGGATCGTTCACGAGCGCGCGCGCGATCGCGACGCGCTGGCGCTGCCCCCCCGACAGCTCGTTAGGGCGGTGCTCCATGCGGTCGCCCAGGCCGACGTGGTCGAGCGCCTGTGCGGCCTTTTCGCGCCGCGCGCGCGCGGGCAGCCCGGCGTAAATCAGCGGCAGCTCCACGTTGTGGAGGGCGCTCGCCCGGGGGAGCAGGTTGAAGGTCTGGAACACGAATCCGATCTCCTTGTTCCGAATCCGCGCCAGCTCGTCGTCCGACAAATCGCTCACCTTCTGACTGTTGAGCCAGTATTCCCCCGCCGTCGGCGTGTCGAGGCAGCCGATCAGGTTCATGAGGGTGGACTTGCCGGAGCCCGACGGGCCCATGATGGCCACGAACTCGTTCCGCTTGATCTGGATGTTCACGCCACGCAGCGCGTGCACCACCTCGCCCCCCATGTCGTAGTCGCGGCTCAGCTTGTGAGTGAGGATCACGACGTCGGGCAGCGGCGTGTCGCCGGTGCGGAACGTGGCCAGCTCGATGCTCGTCACAGCGAGTGCCCCACGATAGCCTCGAGCTGCGCGCGCGCGATGAGATAGTTGTAGCGGGCCTGCACCTGGCTCACCGCGGCCTGGGTGAGGTTCGCCTGGGCGGTGAGCAGGTCGAGCAGCGTGCCCGCGCCGAGCCGGTAGCGCTCCTGCTGGACGCGGACGGCCTCGGTGGCGGCGGCGACGTCGGCGCCGGCGATGGCGATCTGCGCCCAGGCCGTGAACGTCGCGGCGAGCTGCTGGGTGTACAGGGCGTTCACCTGGCGGTGTGTGTCGGCTGCCGTGGCCTTCGCCACGTCGCGCTGCACCGCCGCCGACACGTAGGAGGCTTCGCGCGTGAACCCGTCGAACAAGGTCCAGTTGAGCGAAAACCGCAGCGCCCAGTTGTTGACATAGTCCTGGGTTGTGGTCCACGGCGCTACAGCCGAACGACCCAGGCTATCCACCCCGGTATAGCCGTTCGAGTACGATACCGAGAGCGTGGGCCAATACTGCGAGCGCATGGCGCTGACCTGGGCCCCGGCCGAGCGAGCCTTCGCCTCCGCCTGCTGGACCTGCGGCGACGACGCCACCACCTGGGCGCGCAGCGTGGTCGTGTCGGGAAGCGGCGGCAACGCCGAGTCGGGCACGGCGCGCACCATCTGGTCCACGCCCACCTGGCGCCCGAGGTTCGCCTGGGCGGTGGCGAGGTTCGCCTGCGCCTGAAGCATCGTTAGCAGCGCGTTGCCGAGGTCGACCGTGGCTGTGAGTGTGTCGGAGCGTGTGGCGGCGCCCGCCTGGAACTTGTTCACGGCGGTCTGCAGCTCGGCTCTGGCGCGCTCCACCTGAGCTCCAGCCACGCGCACCAGCTCTTCGTTCGCGAGAGCGGTGAAGAACACCAGCGCCGTCGTCGCGGTCACCTGGTAGCGCTGGCTCACGAAACCGGCGTCGGCGGCGTCCGCGGTGGCGGACGCGGCGCTCTTATTGGCGAAGCGCCGAAAGCCGTCGAACAGGTCGAGGCTCAACCCGAGCGACCCGGAGTACGCGGTGTTGGAGCGCAAGTTCACCAGCTGCCCGGTCGACGGGTTATAACGGTTCGCCGAAGCGAGATTGGACGAACCGCTCGCAGTGATGGCGGGAAGGAACGCGCCCGCGGCGGAGAGCTGCCCGGCGCCGGCGTTGCGCTGATCGCCTCGCGCCTGGACCATCGCGGGCTGCACGTCGAGGGCCCGGCGCACGGCCTCCTGCAGTGTGACCTGAAGCGCCGCCTGCGGCACGACGGGCGGCTGCTGAGCTGCGAGCCCCGTCGCGATCACTACCGACACGATTCCCGTCACCGCCTGCCGCACGCCCGTCATCTCGTCCGTCCGCCCGAATCGCTCTTGGCCCGTTCTCTCTGATGCCGATGCCGGGCAATAAGGTCGCGGTAGATGGCCTGCTGCTCGGGGGTGAGCTGACGCGAGACTTCGGAATCCATGGCGGCCCGCAGCGTGTCGAACCGCGGCCGCACCGTCTCCCACGCCTCGCTCATGTGGGTGAAGTGGCGCTGCACGATGGCGCGCACGGAGTCGCGCTGCGGGGGGGTGAGCCGCAACTCGCCGTTCAGCTCGTTCATGAGGCGCTCGACCCCATGTGCTCGCTCGGGCGAGGCGGCGGACGCGTAGCGGACCCACAGCGCCCGACTGCCGACGCCGATGGCGACGCCGGCCGCGAACGTCGCCGCGAGCAGCGCCACGGCCCACGTGGTGGAACGGTTCAGCATGGCGGCCTTCCTCTAGTTACCGATGACGGACGCGAGCACGATCTCAACTTCGCCGGGGTGCGCCGGGGGCGCCAGCAACGCGTCGTACACCGACGGGCTCGGAGCGGGCGCCGCGGCGGCGCGGCCCACCAGGTAGCCGGCGAGCAGCGCCACGAAGACGGCGGCGGCGACGCCGGTGCGCGCCCAGCGCGCCAGCACCGCGTCCCACGACGCGACCCGCATTTCGGCGGCGCGCGCCAGCACGCGCGCGACGAACGGCGCCGCGTTACCCGGATCGAGCGCCTGTCGCAGCGCCTCGCCGAGCACCGCGTCGGGACGATGATCGAACGGCAACGGCTCTTTCATGCTTCCTCCTTCCAGTCCGCGAGCAGCGCCCGGAGCCGGCGCCGCGCGTGAAACACTTCCGATCGCACGGTCCCTTCCGGGATGCCGAGCACCGCCGCGATCTCGGCGTGCGAGTAGCCCTCCACGTCGAACAGCACGACGGCGACGCGCCGGCGTTGGGGCAGCTCGGCCAGCGCCTGGCGCAGCCGCTCGCCCAGCTCCCGCCGCTCCGCCGTCGTGTCGGGTCGGGGGCCGCCGGCCGTGAGCGCCGCGTCCAGCGGCTCCACCTGGCGCACCGTGCGACGGCGGCGGCGATCGGTCGCCGCGTTGGCGACGATGCGCAGCAGCCAGGGACCGAACGGACGCCGCGGGTCGTACTGGTCGAGCTTCACGAGCGCCGACAGCATGGCGTCCTGAGCTGCGTCATCCGCATCTTCGGGGTTGCCCAGTACCGCCCGGGCCACGCGGCGAGCCACAGCGGCGTAGCGTTCCACCAGCACGCCAAAGGCCGAGCGGTCGCCCGCGGCCGCCCGGACCACCAGGTCCGCCTCGTCCTGCTGAGCTATACGCGCAGCCTGCTGGGGGGGTTGGGGGTCAGCCATCGTCCGCGTCCCGGGTGCGGCGCCGCTCGAAGGCATACCAGCCGAACGCCAGCGCCAAGGCGAACGCGCCCGCAGCGAGCACGCCCGACATGGCCCGGGGGAAGACGACGAGCAGGATCCCGACGCCGGCGCACGCGAGCGCCGCGGTTGACGCGATGGCGCGACGCAGCCCGCCCGCCACACGCCGCAACGCCACCACTGCCACCGCGCCGAGCTCGTAGCCGGAGCGTTTGTGCGGTACGTCGCCGGCGGGCCCGCCCTGCGCCGCCGGGGCGTCCACCAGCTTCGGGGGCAGCAACCGGCGGCGGCCCTGCAGCACGATTTCGCGGCTGGAGGCGAGATCGCGCCGGAACTGGTTCGCCAGTTCACCCGTCAACGCCTCGCATTCGGCCGCGAGGTCGAGCTCGTAGTTCGTCAGCAGGCTCGAGACGTTCAGGTTGCTCGAGCCGACGCGGGCCCAGCGGCGGTCCACGAGCATGGTCTTCGCGTGGATCATCGGACCCGCGTACTCGAACACGCGCACGCCCGCGCGCAGCAAGTCGCGATAGCCGACCCGCGTGAAACTGCGCAGGATGGGAAGGTCGCTCGCGCCGGGCACGAGCAGCCGCACGTCCACGCCGCTCCGCGCGGCGTCGATCAGGCTGGCGTACAGCGGTGCGGGCGCGATCAGGTAGGCGTCGGTGATCCACAGCCGCTCGGCGGCGCTCGCGGCGAGCAGCTCCACGGTGCGGTACACACGGGCCCGCCCCGGCATGCCCTCCACCACGCGCACGATGGAGCTGCCGCACGGCGCCGGATCGGGCGCGAGCTCGTCGGGCGGGAGCGGGGGCCCGGCGCGGCTCCAGATGCGGGCGAAGGCGCCGTCCAGCGCCGCGGCCGCCGG
>DATDFC010000183.1:0-4930 GCA_036522815.1 Gemmatimonadales bacterium
TCGTGTTCGGGGTCACCGGCGTCCTGTTCGGCGAGATCACGATCCGGGGCGGGCGGGTCGAGCAGCACAATTTCAACGACTACCGCATGCTGCGGATCAACGAAGCGCCGGTGATCGAGGTCCATCTCGTGTCGAGCGGCGAGGCGCCGGGGGGCGTGGGCGAGCCCGGCACGTCGTGCGTGATGCCGGCGGTGGCGAACGCGATCTTTGCCGCGACCGGAACGCGGATCCGCAAGCTCCCCGTCAAGGACCAGCTGCACCCGTTGAGCTGAGCGTGCCCGCTCCCGCATGACGCCCGGGCAGCGCTTCCGCGCGGCGCGGTGGAGCTATGTCGCGGTGGTCCTGCTCGCGACCCTGACGCAGCTGCATTTCTCTTCCGATCTCACGGCTGCCGGAGAACGGCTGGTGCGCGCGTTCACGCCCTCGCTCGGCTGGCGTGACGCGATCGACGGCCTGCGGAACACGGTGCTGTTCGCCGGGCTCGGGGCGGTGTGGGTGGTGACGTCCCGCTCCGGCAACGTGCGCGCCGAGATCCGGCGAGCGACCCTGGTTGGGCTCGCGCTGAGCGCGACGGTGGAGGGGCTGCAGGTGTTCTCACCGGTGCGGACCGCCAGCATCGTGGATGTCACGACCAACACGCTGGGCGCGCTGCTGGGCGCCGGCGGGGTCGCGCTGTTGATCGCGGCCGTCGTGGCGGCGAAGGGAGCGCGGTCGTACCTGGGCGTGCCGACCTTCCTCGTGGCCGCCGGGTACGCCGGTGCGGCGCTGTGCGAGGCGCTGACGCCCTTGTTCGGGGCCGCCGCGCTGCCATGGACCGCCGGTGGGCCGGTGGGGCGGCTGAACGCGGCGCTCGCGGCGGCGGGGCCGATCTCGTCCGACTCGCTGCCGCTCGTCGACCTGCTGCTGTTCGCGCCAGCCGGATTCCTGTTTGTCATGCTGCTGCGCGAAGGGGGGCGTGACGCCCGGTGGCAGGGCGTCGCGGGCGCCGGAGCGCTGCTTGCGCTGGTGGCGGAGCTCGGGCACGGGATGATGGGGTTTCCGATCTGGTGGGGAGCGGTGCTGGTGCGGGTGGCGGGTGTGGGTCTGGGCGCGTGGGCGGCGCATCGGGCACTCCCGGTGCTGACACAGCTGTTGCGCGGGCCGGCGCGGGCACGCGCCGCGCTGCTCGTCTACGGCGCCCTGCTGGTGCTGTGGGGGTGGCGCCTGTTCATGCCGCGGACCGATGTCCACGCGATCGCCGCACAGCTCGGCCCCGCGAACCTGGTGCCGCTGGCATCGCTGGCCGAGCGGGTGGACGCGTTCAGCGCGCTGCACGTGCTCCAGCAGTTCCTCTTATACGTGCCGCTCGGCAGCCTGCTGGCCGTCTGGCCGCTGCGCCTCAGGGGACGCTGGGCGCACCTGTGGCCCGGGGTGTGGTTGGCGGTGGTGATCGAGCTGGGTCACCTGGTGATCGTGGAGCGCACCTTCGATGTGACGAACGCGCTGGTGGCGTGCGCCGGGCTCGGGATCGGGTGGATCGTGGTCCGACGCTCGGGATTCGCGCCGTATGGGGAGGCACTGGCGGCGCCCGTCGCCCGCTAAGGTTCGTCAGCGTGTCCGGTTGTGGCGCGATCACTCGTAGCGCAGCGCCTGTACCGGATCCACGAGCGAAGCGCGTCGGGCCGGGACGTATCCTGCGCCGAGCGCGACGAGCGTGAGGAGTACGACGGCGAGCGCGAACACTACGGGATCGTGACCTTGCAGTCCGAAGAGCAGCGACTGGGCGGCACGCCCCAGACCGAGCGCCCCCAAGAGGCCGATTCCACCGCCCGCGAGCATCATCCCCGACATCTGACGCAGCACCATCGCGCGCACCCGGCCGGTATCCGCACCGAGGGCCATGCGCACGCCGATCTCGCGTGTCCGCTGGGCCACGCTATAGGCTAAGACGCCGTACAGACCCACCGCCGCGAGCAGCGTGGCGAGCACGCCGAACGACGCCGACAGGACACTGATCATCCGGTCCACCGAGACGTTTTCTCGGACCCGCTGCGGCATGGTCTTCAGGCCCTCCACCGGGAGGCCGGCGTCGAGCTTCTTGAGGGCGGCCGGGAGCGCCCGGAGCAGCGCCTCGGATTGGGGGGATCGCACGTAAAAGTTCAGCGTTCCGACGTGCGTATCCTGCCGCCACGGGGTGTAGAACGTTGCCGACACCGTCTCCTTGACGCCGCTGTACTTGACGTCGGGGACGACGCCGACGATCTGGATATTGAGTGAGTCGGGCCCGGTGGTGGACATGAACTTGCCCACGGCGCCCTGAGCCAGGTTGAACTTCTTCACGAAGGCCTGGTTCACCACGGCGACCCGGGGCGCCCCGCGACGGTCCGCCAGCGTGAACTCGCGGCCGGCGCGCAGCGGGACGCCCAGCGTCGCGAAATAGCCCGGGCCGACTTCGTTGAGCCGCGCGTTGTTGTCAACGTCGGGCCCGGACGGAAACCCCTGCACGTTGACGTCCGTCGTCCAGTCGCCTCCGGACAGGAGCGGGACCATCGAGCTGGTCACGCCGCTCACGCCGGGGAGCGCGCCCACCTCGTCCTCCACCCGGCCATAGAGCAGCAGGGCGCGGGTGCTGTCGTACCCGCTCCGTTCCGGCGCGAGGCTGAACGTGACCACATCATCGACGTGCACGCCAAGATCCACCCTGGTCACGTTGACGAGGCTCTTCAGGAACAGCCCTGCGGCGATGAGCAGCGTGGTGGCCAGGGCCACCTGGACAGTGACCAGGGACGTCCGGAACCGCACGGCGCTTCGTGCTCCCGAGATCTGAGCGACGTTGGCTCGAATGGCCGTGACCAGCTCGGAGCGGGTGCTGTGCCAAGCCGGGAACATCCCGAACACGATCCCCGTGGCGAGCGCGAGCGCGGCCGCGAAGACCAGCACCGCGGGCTCGAGACCGAACCGGAGCGTGCCTCCCACCTCGGGCGGGGCGAGCGCGGCGATGCTGGTCAGCGTCCAGGTGGTCACGAACAGACCTGCGAGCGCGCCAAGAAAGGCGAGGAGCACCGATTCCGTGAGCAACTGGAGCACGACCTGGCGGCGGCTGGCGCCGAGGGCCAGACGGACGCCCATCTCCATGGCGCGGCCGGCGCCACGCGTGAGCAGGAGATTCGCGATATTGGCGCACGCGATGAGCAGCACGATCGCGGTGACGCTGAACAGCATGAGCAACGGGGTCTTCGCGTCGCGGTGCATTGAGCTCTGCCCCCGCGAGCCCGGGGTGAGGGCGACACGCTTCACCCGGAACCTAGCGATGAACTGATCGCTCATGCCTGTGTAGAGCGGTGCCTCGACTTCTGTGATAATGGAATGGTAGAGCGCGTTGAGCCCGACGCTGGCCTGCGTCAGGGACACTCCCGGCTTGAGACGTCCGAAGACATAGGCCCAGAAGTCCCGACGGTTCTCGAACCCGCGGAAACCGACCGAGAGCACCCCCCGCGCGCCGATCGGCACGAACACCAGCGGCTCGATGCCGAGCGTAGTCCCGTGAAAATCCCGCGGGGCCACGCCCACGATGGTCAGCGCCTGTCCATTGACGCGAAGGGGACGACCCAGGACCCCTGGATCACTCCCGAAGTGTGACAGCCAATATCCGTATCCGAGCACCGTGACGAAGTTGGTGCCGATGCCCTGGTCGTCGGCCGGCCCGAGGAGGCGTCCCAAGGCCGGGCGCAGGCCGAGGGTGGGGAAATAGGACCCCGAGACGTACATCCCGTCCCCCGTCGTCGGCTGATCGCGATAGGACAGACTGACGCCGAAGACGCAATGCGCGGCGAGCCCCGTGAAGACCGTCTGCATCCGCTCGAGGTCCCGGAACATGGGGTAGCTGAATACCACGTCGCAGTGTCCTGCCTGCCCGCACGACATGGCACCGCCTTTAGGGAAGGGGTCCCCGAGGTTGACGAGCCGGTCCGGGTCGGGCACCGGGAGGGGGCGAAGCAAGATCTGGTCGAACAGCGAGAAGACGGCGGCATTGGCGCCGATGCCGAGCGCGAGCGAAACGACCGCGATGCCGGTGACGAATGGCGTCTTGAAGAGGGTGCGGAAGGCCAGCGTGAGGTGTCGCATCCGGGTGCCAGGCCGGGATGTGTGAGGCGAGAGAAGGCAATCGCTGTGCCTGTGATTCCCACGCTAAAGCGTGGGCCCGGGGCAGCTCCGTCCTGAAGCACACCACCTAAGTGTGTCCGCTTGTGGGACTCGCCATCCCATAACCGCACGCGTCGAGCTCCGCGAGCGTAGGACCATCGCGTGCAATCCGTTCACCGGTAGCAGGTTAGCTCTGCCCGCTCGTGGTACGATGTCTGCTTAGTCGGGCAGTCGTGGACATTCCCCGTGCGCCAGCGCCGCAGTATCGCCGCTACCTGCGAGGCGGGATCGCCGCCGCGGTGGTCCTGTTGCTCACCGTTTTTCTCACCAGCCTCAAGCCTGCGGCGCCGAGCGTGGACCGCGGCACCCTGTGGGTGGACTCGGTGCGCCGCGGGGAGATGGTGCGCGAGGTGCGGGGGCCCGGCACGCTCGTCCCGGAGCACATCCGGTTCATTACGGCGCTCGCCGCCGGGCGAGTCGATCGGGTGCTCGCCGAGCCGGGGCAGCATGTGAAGCCCGAGACGGTGTTGCTCGAGCTCTCGAACCCGGATGTCCAGATCCAGGCGCTCCAGGCCGAGCAGCAGCTGACCGCCGCGCGCGCGGAGCTCGTGAGCCTGAACACCAATCTCAATAATCAGCGGCTGACGCAGGCGGGCGTCGTCGCCATCACTCGGACCGAATACCTGCAGGCGAAGCGCGAAGCGGCGGTCGCCGAGTCGCTGGGGGCGCATGGGGGGATGTCGCGCAACGAAGCGGCCCTGGCCAAGGACAAGGCGACCGAGCTCGAGACCCGCTACGGCATCGAGCA
>DATDFC010000184.1:0-2576 GCA_036522815.1 Gemmatimonadales bacterium
CGAGCGGCGGGAGCGTAAGTTGGGCGCGGGACAGTGACGCCCCGCCAGCACATCGAGGGTTCTCATGGGAATCTTTGACCGTCTCTCGACGCTGATCCGGTCGAACATCAACGACCTGATCAATCGTGCCGAGGACCCGGAGAAGATGCTGAACCAGCTGATCGTGGACATGCGCAGTCAGCTGGCGAAGGCAAAACAGCAGGTGGCGGCGGCCATCGCGGACGAAAAGCGCCTCTCGGCGCAGGTGGACACAGAGAAAAAGAGCGCCGAGGATTGGGAGCGCCGGGCGGTGCTGGCGGTGCAGGAGGGGCGCGACGACCTCGCCAAGCAGGCGTTGCTGCGGCACAACGAGCACGCGCAGGGCGCGGTGCAGCTGCACGAGACGTGGATCAAGCATCGCGAGGAGACCGAGAAGCTCAAGCTGTCGCTGCGCCAGCTGAACGACCGCATCGAGGAGGCAAAGCGCAAGAAGAACATCCTCATCGCCCGCCAGAAGCGCGCCGAAGCCCACAAGCGCATTCAGGAGACGATGTCGTCGATC
Source organism: Gemmatimonadales bacterium (assembly GCA_036522815.1). Classification (GTDB taxonomy): domain Bacteria; phylum Gemmatimonadota; class Gemmatimonadetes; order Gemmatimonadales; family GWC2-71-9; genus AG41. Next base: position 542 of record DATDFC010000184.1, read on the forward strand.
GGCGACAAGAGCGTGTTCGAGACGTTCGAGCGCATGACCGAGCAGATCGAGCACGAGGAGCGCAAGCTGATCGCCGCCGCCGAAGTAAACGAGGATTTGTCGGGCGACACCCTGGTGAAGCAGTTCCAGAGTCTGGAAGTGAAGGCGGACGCCGACCAGCAGCTGCTCGACCTGAAGCGCAAGCTGGGGCTCTTGCCCGCCGGCTCGTCCGGTGAATCCAAGCAACTGGGGAAAGGCGCGGCGGAGGCCGAGCTGGTCGAAGACGACGACGCGCCCCCCGAGCACCACCGCTGAACACGGAGCCGTCCCCCTCACGGTTGTCGGGCGCCACGTTCGTGGCGCTCTTCGTTGCCGCCCTGGCTATCTGGTTCGTGGTCCGGGTGGTCGAAGTGCTGCTGCTCGTCTTCATTGCCGTGCTGTGCGCCGTGTATCTCTCGGGCGTCACCGACGTGCTCGAGCGCCGCTTCCGGCTGGCGCGCCCGCTGGGCCTCGCCAGCGCCGTCGTCGCGACGCTCGCGGTCGTGGTGGGCATCGGCGCCGTCATCGTGCCGCCCGTGCTCGAGCAGACCCAGTCGCTCATTTCCGGGCTGCCTCAGACCCTCACCAACATCCAGAACGTGATCGCGGCCTGGGCCCGCGAATACGCCGTGCTGCGCGACACCGTGCTGGCCAACGCCCAGTCCGGACTGGTCGCCGGCCTGATCGTCGACGCGACCACCTTCCTCAAGGGCTCGATCCTGCCCTACGTCACGGCCGGGGGTAAGCTCTTCATCGAGGGCGCCAGCGTGGTGGTCATGGCCCTGTATCTGGCCGTCCAGCCACGACTGTACCGCGACGGCATCCTGGCGCTGATCCCCCCCCGCTACCGCCCCGTCGGGGCCCGAGTCCTGGACGACGTGGGCGCCACGCTGCGCGCGTGGATCGTGGGCCAGCTCCTGGCGATGCTGGTGCTCGCGCTGCTCACCGCCATCGGCCTGTGGGCGCTGGCGGTGCCGTACTGGCTCGCGTTCGGGATCTTCACCGGGCTCGTCGCGGTCGTGCCGTTCTTCGGCACCCTCGTCTCGACGCTGTTGCCGGCCTTGTTCGTCGTGAGCACGGGCGATTGGGTCAAGGTGCTGGCGGTGATCCTGCTCGGCGTGGCGGTGCACGTGCTCGAGGCCAATGTCGTCGTGCCGCGGATCATGGAGCGGCGCCTGGCCCTGCCGCCGGTCCTCACGATCGCGAGCGTGCTGACGATGGGTACGTTGATCGGAGTCGTGGGCCTGGTGGTCGCGGTGCCGGTGCTCGCGGTCACGCTGGTCGTGCTGCGACACGTGCTACAGGCCGAGGTGTACGGCGACGCCGGGCTCGCCGAGCCCGCCGTGCTGCGCGCCACGGGCGAGTTCACCGCGCCCAGATCGAAGGTGCCCGCCTGATGCCGCCGGCGAATACGCAGCGCTTTCTCATCATCGCCGACGGCCAGTTCGAGCCCATGACCTCGAAGACGGCCAACTGCTGCATCCGCTACATGCCAGAGCGGGTGGTGGGGGTGTTCGACCGCGGCCACGCCGGGAAAACGGTGAACGACGTGCTGGGTTTCGGCGGCGCGATTCCGGTGGTGGGAGACTTCGATGCAGGGCTCAGTCTCGGCGCCACGGCCGTGCTCATCGGCATCGCACCCATGGGAGGTCGCCTGCCGGCCGACTGGCGCGGCTGGCTGCGCCGCGCCATCGAGCACGGGCTCGAGATCTGGAGCGGCCTGCACACCTTCATTGGCGACGACCCCGAGCTGGGAGCGCTCGCCCGGGCGCGCGGCGTCCGGATCTTCGATGCGCGCAAGCCCCCGGCGAATCTGCCCGTCGCGGACGGGCGCGCGGCCGAGGTGGACGCGTACGTGGTGCACACCGTGGGATCCGACTGCAACGTCGGCAAGATGACGGCCCAGGTCGAGCTGCGGAACGCGCTGCGAAACCGCGGGGCGCGCACGCGCTTCGTGGCCACGGGGCAGACGGGCATCTTCATCGAAGGCTGGGGGATCGCCGTGGACGCCGTGGTG
>DATDFC010000185.1:0-21754 GCA_036522815.1 Gemmatimonadales bacterium
CCCCGGCCGCAACGCCGCGCAGCGCGGCCAGGTCGCGCAGGTCCACCAGGCGCCGCTCCAGCCCCGCCAGACCGGCGCGCGCCAGCCGGCGCAGCTGGCGGTTGGTGGTCTGCCGGCTCAGGTTGGCGAACGCCGCGATCAAGTCCTGACTCACTTCCAGCCGCGCGCTCGCCGGGGACTCGCCCGTGGCGCAGATCTGCTCGGCCAGGAGCAGCAGCGTGCTCGCCACGCGCCGCAGCGGGTCGCGCAGCGACAGCATCGCCAGACGGTCGACCAGGGCGGCGTAGCGGTGGGCGTCCCACGCCACGACCGCGAGGGCGAACGGCAGATTCGCGGTCAGGTGCCCCTCGAATGCTTCGGCGGAGAGTTCCAGCGTCGTGCTGGGCAGCAGGGCGACGGCGTGGCGTGTCTCGTTACTCGATTCGGTATCCCACACGTGGGGCGTCACCAGCGACCCGGGACCGAACACATCGAGCATCGCGTGATTCGCGCGGCCGACCGCCAGGCGCAAACCGATGGCGCCGTCTCTCACGTAGACGTCCAGTTGCTTCAGTCGCTCGGTGGGGAGGAGCACTTCACCCGCCCGGTATGCGTGCGTTTCGACACCGGGAAGGCCGGCGATCTCACGGGCCACGAGCTCCAAACGACGCGGCTCCTGACGGACGCGGGCGGCGGTCGACATGCGACGCCAACAGCGTCATCAAAAACGAGGCCACGGTTTCGGCAGGGGTGTAGCGTGGACTGCGAGCGACGTTGCGGCGGCGCTATGCCGAGCTCGCGGCCTGCGCCGCGGTGTCGAGCGCACGCCTCACCGTCTGCAGCAGCAGGCCGCTCTCGAACGGCTTGCGCACGAACGCCGCGCCTTCGTCGAGCAGGCCGTCGTGCGCGATCGCCTCGGGGCTGTAGGCGGACATGTACACCACGCGGATGCCGGGGCGCTGCTCCCGCACCCGCTGGGCGACTTCCCGGCCGTTCATCTCGGGCATGATCACGTCGGTGAGGAGCAGGTGGATCGGTCCGGGATGCTCCCGCAGCGTGTCGAGCGCTTCGACGCCACCAGGCGCGTCGAGCACGGCATAACCGCTGCGCTGCAGGATCCGCTTGGTGACGACCCGCACGGCCGGCTCGTCGTCCACGACGAGCACGGTCTCGCCCGCGCCGCGCGCGGTGCCGGTCGGCTCCGCCGCCGGCGCCGCGGCCGCGACGAGCGGCTCGTGCCACGGCAGGTAGATCGTGAAGGTCGCGCCCGCGCCGGGCGCGCTCTCGGTCCAGATGTAGCCGCCGCTCTGCTTCACGATCCCATACGTCGTGGCGAGCCCGAGCCCGGCCCCGTGGCGACCCGGCTTGGTCGTGAAGAACGGCTCGAACAGGTGGCGCTGCGTCTCGTCGTCCATCCCCACGCCGCTGTCCCGCACCGCGAGGGTAGCGTAGCGGCCCGGCCGCATGGGCGGGTGCTCGCGGGCGAACGCTTCGTCCACCATGACGGTTCGCGTAACGATCTCCAGGCGACCGCCGCCCGGCATCGCGTCCCGCGCGTTCATCACGAGATTCAGCACCGCCTGCTCGAGCTGCGTCGGATCCACCCTCACCGCACCGCTCTGGGCGGCCAGGTCGAGGGTGAGCTCGATCCGTGCACCCAGCAGCGGCCGCAGCGCGCGCTCCATCCCTCCCACCAGGGCGTCGAGCTCGAGTGGGCGCGGCGCCAGCACCTGCTGCCGGCTGTAGGCCAGCACCTGGCGTGTCAGCTGTGCCGCCTGCGTGGCGGCCGTCTTGATCTCTTCGAGATCGCTGCGCCGGGCGTAGGCGCGCGGCAGGTCGTCCAGCAGGATCTCGGCCGAGCCGAGCACCACCGTCAGGAGGTTGTTGAAATCGTGCGCGATCCCGCCCGCCAGGCGCGCCACGGATTCCATCCGGTGGGCGCGGCTGAGCCGCTCCTCCAGCTGCCGGTGCTCCGTGACGTCGCGTGTGATGCCGAGCACGCCGATGATGCGGCCGTCATAGTCGCGCAGCGGGCTGCGCGTCTGCAGCAGCGTGCGGCGGCGCTCCGCGACCACCACTTGCTCCTCCGCGGTCTCGCTCTCGCCGCGCGTGCGCACGCGCTCGTCCGCGTCGCGCGAGCGACCGGCCTGGTCGGCGGGGAATAGCGCCGTATCGTCGCGGCCGACGATCTCGCTCGCCGGCCGGCCCAGCAGCCGGGCCGCGCTCGAATTGATGAGCACATAGCGACCCTCGAGGTCCTTCGCCACGATGGCGTCGCTCGAGCTCTCGATGATCTCCTGCAGCAGGTCGCGGCTGCCCCGCAGCGCCTGCTCGGCCTGCTTCGCGTCGGTGATGTCCAGCGACAGCGACATCCCCGCGACGATCGTCCCCTGCTCGTCGCGTACGGGACCGGCGCGCACCAGCAGCCAGCGGTCGTGATACGTGACCTCGGCCGCGGCCCGGCGTCCGGCCAGCGCGCCCCGGTACAGCGGCTCGAGCGCCTGCGCGGTCTCCGGCGGAAGGACATCCCGGACGGCCTTGCCCTCGCATCCGGCGGGCGCGAGCCCGGCGACGCCACTGTCGTCGGCCCCCGCCCTGATGTAGCGCAGGTCGTGATCGAACAGGACCAACGAACCGTCGGGGAAGTTGCGCGCCAGCGTGTCGTACACAGTCACGACGTGGGGGAACGTGCGCGATCGCAGGGGCTTCACACCCGGTCTCCGTCCCTCGAGGGATGCGCGATGGCGCGCCATGAACAGGGCTATTGCACTATCCATGCCCCTAGTGCTGCTCCGGGGCCACACCCCTTGCACCATAATGGTGCGGGGAGGGGGTCAGGTCCGCACCTGGTTGCGACCCCCTTCCTTGGCTCGGTACAGGGCGCGGTCGGCGGCCTTGATGACCTGGTCCGATTTGGTATGGCGGTCGGTTTTCTCGGCCACGCCGATGCTGATGGTCACCGGCACCCGCTCACCGGGACCCCGGTCGGTCAGGATCTTTTCCTTTTTTTTCTTCGAGCGGAAGCGGGCGCGCAGAATGAAGCGCGTGTCCTCGACGGTCTTGCGCAGCTGGTCCAGGTCCGGGAGACACTGTTCCGCGCCCTGACTGGCGAAGATCACGGCGAACTCCTCGCCCCCATAGCGGTAGGCTTTGCCGCCGCCCGGCACCTGGGCGAGCTTCGCCGCGATCATCCGCAGCACCTGATCGCCGACGTCGTGGCCGTGACGGTCGTTGATGCGCTTGAAGTGATCGACGTCGATCATCGCCACGCTGTAATGGCCGCCCAGCCGCAGCAGCGCCTCGTTGAGGGCGCGCCGGGCCGGCAACCCGGTGAGGCTGTCCTGGTACGCCATGTGGTAGGAGGCTTCCACTACGGCGACGATCAGGATGAGCGCGGAGGTGGCGAGGTAGAACGTCGAGAACCCGGGGCTGCCGGGGTGCACCACCGAGAGCCCGATGAACGCCGGGAGCAGGGCCCAGGAGAACGAGCGTCCGGTTTGCGTGGGCGCGAGCAGCTGCCCGGCCGCCAGCAGACCCGCGGCCACGAAGAAGGCGAGCAGCGCGGGATCGGCCATGGGGGTCCACGCGAACATCCAGCCGGGCAGGAGGCGACTGTGCAGCAGCGCGGCCGTGACCCCCGGCGTGGCGCGGTCCAGGATCGAGACCCCCACCACCTGACCCAGGATCAGCGTGAGCCGCACGAGGCCGGGGGGCGTGAGGAACCCGCGCTCCGCGGTGAGCGCGAGGGCGGCGAAATTGAGCGGCAGCAGGACGGCGATCGCCTGGAACACGACGCGGTCGCGGGTCAGGCCGTGGCCGCTGGCGAAGTGCAGCAGGGTGCGGTCCGCGAGCGCCAGCACCAGCAGCGCGAACAGCAGGCGGCTGCGGTGGAAACGCCAGCCGATGAGCACGCCGGCCCCGAACACCGCGTAGGGGTAGAAGGGCGCGAGCGGCGCGAGCAGGTCCTCCAGCCATTTCGCGTGTGTGTAGACCAGCGCCGCGAGAATGATGGGGGCTTCGGGCAGTCCGTACCCCACGACCTTCCACACGGCGGCGTAGGCGGCGTAGTTCTGCTGCGCTGCGGCTCGCGGCACGGGTGCGGGGCTCCTCGGGGTGGTTGGGGGCCGCCGGACGACGCGCGGTCTCGGGCGGGCACTAAAGGGTACGCGGAACAGGCCCGAGGTCAACCGTCGGGTTGCGTGTGGAGCGGGCGGCTGGCGATATTTTCCGCGCCGTGGCGGTATCGTCTAGGGGACTAGGACGGAGCCCTCTCAAGGCTCAAACACGGGTTCGAATCCCGTTACCGCTATTTGCGCGGTGCTCGAGCCGGGTCGCCCCCATCGTCTAACGGTCAGGACACCACTCTTTCAAGGTGGGAACAGGAGTTCGATTCTCCTTGGGGGCAGAAAACAATAGAGGCGTCACGCAAAGGCGTCGCGCAGAGACGTCGAGCGAAGACGTCTCGCAAAGTCGTATGCGCGCCGACCACGGTTCCGCGCGACGTCTGTGCGTGACGGTGTCCAGCGTGACGTAGTCGTTTGACGTCTTTTTTCTGTTAGGGCCGATAGCTCAACTGGCAGAGCAACTGACTCTTAATCAGTAGGTTCTCGGTTCGATTCCGAGTCGGCCCATGCTTCACCACATCAGCGCCATCACCAGCAACGCCAACCCCACCATCAGATAGACGGCCACACCCCGGCCGATCGAGCGCATCGCCCGCCGGCGCCGGCGCGCGCGTCCCCGCCGGATCATGTGCGATTGATGGCGCACGAGGCGCAGCCACAGCGTGGGGGACGGTATCGGCATGCGCCTAGGATACGGACCGCCGGGAATCCCTGCAATCCCGGCCGGCATACTATGAGGCGACGGGACGCTCGACGGGGAGGGTAAAGAAGAACGTGGCGCCGCCGTCCACCTTGCCGTCCGCCCACATGCGGCCGCCGTGCCGCTGGATGATGCGCTGCGCCAGGGCCAGCCCCACGCCGGTGCCCTCGAACTCGTCCGGCCGATGGAGCCGCTGGAACACGCCGAACAGCTTGTCGGCGTAGCGCATGTCGAACCCGACGCCGTTGTCCCGCACGAAGTAGACGACCGCGGGTCCCTCGCGTCGCGCCCCGATCTCGATCTGCGGATGGGGACGGCCGCGGGTGAACTTGAAGGCATTGCCGATGAGGTTCGCGAACACCTGGCGCAGCAGCGTGCGATCGCCTCTGGTCGGCGGCAGCGGATCGACGATCACGTCCATGCCCTCGACGCCGACGGAGCGGCGCAGCTCGTCCACCACGCCGCGCGCCAGCTCCGTCAGGTCCACCGGCTCCAGGGAGAGGGGCTGCCGGCCGAGGCGCGAGAAATTGAGCAGCGCGTCGATCAGCTCGCCCCCGCGCTTGGCCGAGTCGCGGATGATGCCGAGGAAGCGCTTGCCTTCGGCGTCGAGCGCGGCGGCGTAGTCCTCGAGCACCGCCTGCGCGTAGCCGTTGATGGCGCGCAGCGGCGCCCGCAGATCGTGCGACACGGAGTAGCTGAACCGCTCCAGCTCGGCGTTGGATTGCCCGAGCTGCTCCTCCGTGCGGCGCCGGATGGTGAGATCGCGCGTCACCTTGCCGAAACCGATCAGGGTGCCGGCCGGGTCGCGGAGGGCCGTGAGGACGGTGTCGGCCCAAAAGCGGTTGCCGTCCTTGCGGAGGCGCCATCCTTCGTCTTCGACCCGGCCGTCGCGCTCGGCCGCCCGCAGGTGCGATTGCGGCACGCCGCTCGCCACGTCTTCCGGCGTGTAGAACACGGAGACGTGCTGCCCCAGAATCTCCTCCGCCTTGTACCCCTTGATCGCCTCGGCACCGGCGTTCCAGCTCGCCACCCGCCCCGCCGGGTCGAGCATGAAGATCGCGTAGTCCTTGACGCTCTCCACCAGCAGCCGGAACCGCTCCTCGCTCTCGTGCAGCGCCTGGTCCGCGCGGCGGCGGTCCGTCATGTCGCGCGTCACCTTGGCGAACCCCAGCACGGAGCCGTCGGCGTCGCGCAGCGCCGTGATGATCACGTCCGCCCAGAAGCGAGAGCCGTCCCGCCGCACCCGCCACCCCTCGTCTTCCACGCGGCCGTCGCGGGCGGCGAGCGCGAGCAGGCGCGCCGGCTTGCCCGCCTCCACGGCGTCCGCCGGATAGAAGCAAGAGAAGTGCTGGCCGATGATCTCCTCGGCGCGGTACCCCTTCATGCGCTCGGCACCCGCGTTCCAGGTCAGGACGCGACCCCCGCCATCGAGCATGAAGATGGCATAGTCACGCACCCCCTCGACCAGCAGACGGAAACTGTCCGCCGTTTGCCCTGTGCCCGCACTGGCGGGTTGTTCTTGCGTCGCCATGCCGGGGAGAAGGTCGGCACGCCATAGATTCCCTGCAAGGGGGGCGGGGACGGACTGTCGCGTCAACGCCACAAGGCTATATGGAGGTCCGGGTCGTGCAGCTGCGTGAATACGTGCGTCTCGCTCGCTATACGACGCTCGGGCTGGGTGGGCCGGCTCGATACTTCGTGGAGTGTGACAGCGAAGCCGACGTCCGCACGGCGCTCGGGTACGCGGCGGAGCACGCCCTGCCGCTGTTCCTGCTGGGCGGCGGCAGCAACGTCGTGTTCGGCGACGCCGGATTTCCCGGCGTCGTGCTGCGCGTCGCGATCGGGGGGATCGAGTTTCGCGAGGGCGACGGCGGGGGGGCGCCCGAAATCGCGGCCGGGGCGGGCGCGGACTGGGATACGCTGGTGCGGGGCGCGGTGACGCGTGGCTGGACCGGGATCGAGTGCCTCTCGGGCATCCCCGGCACCGTCGGCGGCACGCCGATTCAGAACGTCGGGGCGTACGGGCAGGAGGTCGCCGAGACGCTGCTGCGGGTCACGTGCCTCGATCGCACGACGCTCGAGCGCCGGACTTTCACGGCGGCCGAATGCGAGTTCGGCTACCGCGACAGCCGGTTCAAGCGGCGCGACCGGGGCCGCTACGTGGTGCTCGATGTCACGCTGCGTCTGGCGCGGGACAGGTCGCCCCGCGTGCGCTATCCGGAGCTGCGCGACGCGATCGCGCGGGCCGGCTCCATCGACGCCGCTCCCGCGGACGCCGTTCGCTTGGTGCGCCAGACGGTGCTGGCCCTGCGCCGCGCCAAGTCGATGGTGCTCGATCCGGCAGACCCCAACGCCCGCTCGGCCGGCTCGTTCTTCATGAACCCGGTGCTCACCCGGGCGGCGTTCGCCGAGCTCGAGCGACGCTGGCAAGGTGCGGGCGGGACGAGCGCGATTCCGAGCTTTCCGGCGGGCGATGCCGTGAAGGTCCCGGCGGCGTGGCTCGTCGAGCGGGCCGGCTTTCCCAAGGGCTACCGCCGGGGTGGCGCGGGAGTGTCGGCGCGTCACGCGCTCGCGCTCGTGAATCTGGGTGGGACGAGCGCGGAGCTCTTGGCGCTCGCCGAGGCCATTCAGGTCGGCGTGGAGCAGCGTTTCGGGGTCCGGCTCGAATGCGAGCCGGAGGTGGTGCGGTGAGCGGTGCTACTTCTTTCCCGCGACTTTGCCGAGCGCGCCGATCAGGTCGCTGAAGTCGTAGGGCTTCATGACGGACGGTTGCCCGCACTCGTCCAGGAAGCGGCGGGTTTCGTCGCGGGCGCGGTCGCCTGTGACGAACACGAACCGCTCCGCCAGCTGGGGCCGCTGCTCGCGCAGCTGCTCGTACAGCGCGCGGCCGCCCAGCCGGGGCATCTGCAGATCGGTCACCACAGCGTCGAAGCGATCGCTCGCGGGGCCGAGCCTTTCGATCGCCTCCAGCCCGTTCTCCACCGCCACCACCTCGTGGCCCTCGCGCTCGAGCAGCAGCCGCATCGCCTGGCGATTCACGGCGTCGTCGTCCACGACGAGGATGCGGAGCTTGGGGAGCGACGGCGTGGCCGCCGTGGCGCGCGCCAGCGGCGCGAGCACGCTCTTGGGGAGCGTTACCACCACTTCGGCGCCGCCGCCGGGGCGCGGCCGCAGCCGCAGCGTGCCCCCCGACGACTGCGCCAGGGCGCGGGCCAACGCGAACTCGATCTCCCCGCCGCCGGCGCTCTGCGTGAACCGGAACGGCGTCACCAGCCGCTGCTCCGCTTCGACCGAGAGCGGGGCACCTGAGTCCCACCACGAAATCGTGAGCGACGGCCCGCTCTCGCTCACGGCGATGCGCAGCTCGCGGGGCGGCTGACTGTCGCGCAGGCGACGCAGCGCGAAGTCCAGCAGCTTCATCAGCATCTCGGTGAGCTGCGCCATGGGGCAGGCGACCATCGGCAAGTCGTGGGGAATGCTCCGCACCAGCTTCACGCCCAGCTCCTTCAACGTCCCCTCGCGCTCGGCGAGCACACCGTTCAGGACGATGGAGCAGTCGGACGGCTCGGCTGCGCCGATGGGGTGCTGCGCCAGCTCGAGGAAGTGCTGGGTGATCTCCGCCGCCCGTCGGACTTCGCCGTGCAGCATCATCAGGGCGCGGGCGCGCTCGGGGTCGAGCGGGCTTCCGTGCAACAGGTCCGCGAGCGCGCCGATCGCGGCGAGCCGGTTGTTGAGCGCGTTGAGGACGTTGGCGGAGCCCTCGTCGAGGACCACGTGCTGCACTTCGGGCGGCGCGAAACGCTGCGATGTCGGCGGCGCGACTGTCGGCGTCGCGGTGGACGTTTGCGCGGTGCGCAACCGACCGATCAGCACGCCGACGAACGCGCCGACCAGTGCCCCGAACCCGAACGCCACCCACAGTCCCATAGGGGCACCAATCTAGTGCACGCAGGCGCGACGCGCCGCCGGGGACGCAACCCGGCGGGCGTGATCGGGCTCACGCCTCCCGGCGCGGTTGCCCCCTCGGGGTGGCGATTCTAGCTTTCTGCCGGTATTAGGTGTTGCTGGGCTCGCCCTGGTGGTGAAACTGGTAGACACACTGTCTTGAGGGGGCAGCGCCGCAAGGCATCCCGGTTCGAATCCGGGCCAGGGCATACGGTCGCCGTAGCTCAACAGTAGAAGGCTCGATTCGTAATCTCTTTACGGCCAGCGTGCACCTGCGCTGGCCTTGTTGTCTCAAGTGAGGTACGGGGTGCGAACAGGGGATGGCATGCACCCTCCAGCTAGCAACGTGAATGACCGACGGCTGGCCGAGTGGGCAACGTCATCGTAGCGAGACGGGGCTGTCATAACGCATCGCGAGGTAAACGCAGGGTGCGACCCCTTCCGAATCGACTCGCGGTTGTCGTTCTGGTGTCGATCTTTGGTTCGTGCAGGTCTCTCCGACCCATCGAAGGGCAGAATGCCCGAGGTTCGGATCCCGTTGACCCAGCGTGCGTGCTGCCCGGAGCTCCCACCGTCGTTCTCGAGGATGGAGGGGTCGTGCTCTGGGTTTGGAGGGTTCCGTGGAAGGATGCGTACGCGCGTCCAGCGCTTCCGAACGACGCGGGGCTTTTGGCCTATCGAGCGGCGATCCGTAAGGAGGGGGCGGAAGAACGATACCCCGCGCTCGCGACCCCGACCGATGCAAGCGGACCCAACGCTGATGTTTGGCGCGACGAGAGTTTCAACAACGACCTGGCCTATCGACACGTTGTGGGCGCGATCGGCCCGATCACCTGTCTCGATGCTCTCCTGTTTGCCCAGCAGAACGCTCGCGTACCAGAGCTAGAGCGCCCCACCGAGTTTCTGGCCTCCGTTCTCAGCAAAGGCAGCGATGAGCGTGAGGAGATCGTGGTCGTGTTCGGGGCCGGGACCGGGTTGTCTCCTCCCAAGACGGTCTACGGCTTTGACATCGTCGACGAGTACCTGGCGCAGGGCTGGAGTTACTGGTATTTGTTGCACAACCATACGCGGCAGAGCAATCGCGCGCTGGGTGTGCCGGTACCCAGTACGTCGGACGTCCAGTTTGCCCGAGGCCTCGCGGCGAAACGCGGACTGAAACGGGTCCGTGTGACGAACGGATTCTATTCGTTCGATGCCGGTATCGACGAAATGCGCGCGTTTCGTGCGAGGTAGTCCCCCGCGGTTAGGTGCTTGAAGTTGGCTTGACAGCGTAGCGCGATCCTCCTGGAAGACAAGGAGGATCACCATGCAAGCCAGTGTGAATCGTTGCTATGTCCGCTGCTTGACGGCGCCCTGCTCGGCTTTCGGACTCCTGCTACTGATGACAGGCTGCGGTTACTGGGGGCGGCGACCTATCGATCAGCCTACACCCCTGAAGCCTCACGACCCGGTCTGGATCTGGAGCCACGACACAGTCCACAAATGGCATGACGTGCTCATTACTCAAGACTCCGTCTGGGGCATCCCGTTCGGGACCGACCGGGGTTGCTACGCCAGGTGCCGACGTAGTATTCCCCGTGTTCAGGTGGACTCCATGAAGCGAGGCTACCGCACGCTCCCCCAAGACGTCACCACCGCCGTAGGCGTCGTAACCGTGGCCATCCTCGCCGAGGCCGCCGTGTGTTATCTCCTGGACCGGAATGATCCCCAATGCTAGGCGATCGGCCGGCACGAACCCTGCGAGGGGTGCCAGGGCGAACGTCATCAGGCCTGCAAAGGCCCTATGACCTTGTACGTGTTGAGGAGGACGCCAGATGGCGTGGCTGTTGTACTGATGAGCTCGAATGTCTGTGCCGGGGTTCCCTCCGCAAAGAAGCGCTTCCCCGTCCCCAACAGAACCGGAGAGACGATCAGCACGGCTTCATCCGCAAGCCCATGCTCGAGTAGCGTCGATGTCAGCGTAGAGCTCCCCGAGAGGACAAGGCCCGGACCGTCCTGCGACTTGATGCGGCGAACGCCCGCGACGAGGTCCGGTCCAACGCCCTCGAACGGGCCCCATGCAAGACTCTCCGGACGGTGGGTAGCGACGTACTTCGTTGCCGCATTGAGGCGGTCCGCTAACGGATTGCTCGGCGCCTTCGGCCAGAAGCCCGACCAGATGTCGTAGGTGCGACGGCCAAGCAGCAGATCGAAGCGCTCGCCATGCGCGGCCATCACTGCGTCACGGCCGACGGGGGTCCGATAGGGCGCGGTCCAGTCGCTATAGGGGAAGTCGCCGTCATCGGCGGAGTGCTGGATCACGCCGTCCAGCGAGATGTGTTCGATGATCTTGAGCTTTCTCACTTGAGTCTCCGTGTTCATCCGCTCTTGCTCAGCTCAGCGCTCTCAAGAGGAGTGGTCTTGCTTGGGTCCTTGCGCGAAGCTTAACGAACAACGTGTAGCGCCAAAAGCGCTCTCACTAGCCAGCGAGCAATCTGAGCCCTAACGTAGGGCCCTGCATGCCCTCGCACCGACTCGTGGTGTCGCCCTATGTAGCGGTTCTCCTCTCGCTGGTCGCGCTCGCGCCGCGCGGACAGGGAACGCAGAGCGAGCCGTTCGACCTCGTCCTCGCGGGCGGGCGCGTGCTCGACCCGGAGACGGGCTTGGACGCCACGCGCAACGTCGCCATCCGGGAGGGCCGGATCGCCGCCGTCTCAGTCGACCCACTCGAGGCCCGAGAGACGCTCGACGTGCACGGCCTCGTGGTGGCGCCGGGGTTCATCGATCTGCATGCGCATGGCCAAGACTCGGAGAGCTACCGCTACTACGCGCACGACGGCGTGACGACCGCGCTGGTGTTGGAGATCGGGACCTACCCGGTCGCGCCCTGGTACGCCGCGCGGGAGGGCCGGAGCCTCATCAATTACGGCGTCTCGGTCGGGCAGGTGGGCGCGCGGAGGGCGCTGGTCGCTCACGACGAGTCGCTCGCCGGCGCAGCCGCGATCGGCGACAAGAGTCGCAGCTGGACCCATGGCGCGCTGCAAGACGCCGAGCTGCCTCGGCTCGATTCCTTGGTGGAACGCGGGCTCGCCCAGGGAGCGCTCGGCGTGGGGTTCGGCATTGCGTACACGCCGGGTGCGAGCCGCGAGGAGATCCTCCGGCTGTTTCGGGTCGCGGCCCGCCAGGGCGTCCCGTGCTTCGTCCACCTGCGCGAAGGCGGCCGGGATCCCGCTACCGGCGGCAGCGTCGCGGCGCTGCAAGAGGTGATCGCCGACGCGGCAGCGACGGGCGCTGCCCTGCACGTCGTCCACGTGACCAGCATGGGGCAGCGCGACACCCCCCTCCTGCTGCAGCTCATTCGCGGCGCACGCGAGCACGGTCTCGATGTCACCACGGAAGCGTATCCGTACACCGCCGCATCCACCGAGCTGCAGTCGGCGGTGTTCGATCCCGGCTGGCAGCAGCGCATGAGCATCGGTTATCACGATATCCTCTACCCTCCCACCGGCGAGCGGCTGACCGCCGCGAGCTTCGCGCGACTGCGCCGGCAGGGGGCCGTCGTGGTGATCTTCCTGATTCCGGATAGCACCGTGCGGCAGGCGCTGGCCGACTCGCTCGTCATGGTGGCGAGCGATGGCCTTTCGCCGCATGGCCATCCGCGGCTCGCGGGCACGCACGCCCGCGTCCTGGGACGCTACGCGCGCGACTCCGGCGCGCTCAGCCTCGCGGACGCGGTGCGTAAGATGACCCTGCTGCCGGCCCAACGGCTCGAGCGAGCCGTGCCGGCAATGCGCGCCAAAGGTCGGATCCAGGTGGGTGCGGACGCCGACATCACCGTGTTCGACCCCGCGCGCGTGCTGGACCTGGCCACGTACCAGCGGCCGGCGCAGTTCTCGCAGGGGATCGTCCACGTGCTGGTGAACGGCGTGTTCGTGGTGCGCAACGGAGCCTCGGTAGCAGGCTCTCCATCTCCATCTCCATTTCCGGGGCGGGCGATCCGGCGAGGGTCTTGATATGCGTGCGCTCATCGGTCTCGTGGTCGCGTCCGTCGGGTTCGTGCCCGCGCTTTGCGCGCAGGGGAAGTTTCCACCGGATTCGTTCACGAACCTGAAGGTGCTCCCTTTGGCCCTTCTCGAGGTACCACGCAGGCGTTAGAGAACCTCTGCACAAGTCATCGTGGCGCTGGGGGTCGGGGCTAGGGGCGCCTACACGCGAGGGCACTCCGAAACACGCCACGGGGACGTGTGCCTGCCCGGGCCTGCTCCGCGCCTCCGAGGTCCGCTTTCGTGGCGCCCTCGCGTGTAAAGCGCCCTGCGCCCCGACCCCCAGCGCCACGTACCGAGTTGTGCAGAGGCTCCTTGGCGAGTTACCGGGAGGCGCTCGCCAAGGATTCGACCATGGGACCGGCGCGCATGCGGATCAGGCTGTTGACGGGCGGTGGGTCAAAGCGACCGTAGACGCTTCGGCCTTCAAGTACGCGTGGTGGTCGTGGGTGAGGGCGCCCTGCGGCAGCCAGTGCCACAGCGGCCCGAGATCGCGCCGCACCTGGTGCTCGTAGAACTCCGGAAGGTCGGTCGTACTACGGTCGAAATAGCCCCGCATCTGCGGGTCGGTATCGAGCCGCCGGCGCACTTCGCTGTGATAGCGGATGCGGCCGTATCCTTCGGACGAGACCGCCCGCACCACGTTCATCCACCGCGGGATCACCGCCGTGGTCGCCCGGAAGCGCCGCACGATCGACCGCCGCGAGAAGGTATAGCGGGTGAGATCGATCACGTGGTCATAGAACTCCTGCCAGGAGTAGTGTTGCGGCTTCACGTTCATCGCGTGGTTGTTGTCCAGAAAATGGAACGGAAACGGCAGCACGCGATCGGAGCGCTGATACTGCAGGTTGAGCGGCGCCGCCCGCCCGAACGCGGACAGCAACGAGTAGCCGGGGAAGGCACCCGGCGTGCGATCGACGAACCGCTTGGTGAGCTCGAACGGCTCCGGGCCGTGATCGCAATCGAGACCGAGCACGAAGTTGGTCTGCACGTAGGGGATGTGGCGCAGGATCATGTTGACGTGCTCGGAGACCTGCTCGACCTTGGCGTGTCCCTCCACTTTGCCGGTCTTCGATTTGTTGCCGAGGTCGAACCACGATTCGACCCCCGGCAGCAGCGCCTTGAACCCGTTGCGCTTGAGGCGCACCACGTGCGGCTCGGACAGAAGCGACAGGCTGCTCTCGGCGATGAAGTCGATGCTCCCGGGGGGGGCCGCCGCTTCGATGGCGTCCAGGAACTCGTCGAACCGGACACCGAAGTTGGGGTCGTGCCAGCCCACGCGGGGCCGGCGCAGCTGCCGCCGCAGGAACCGCAGGTCGTCCTGGATCACCTCCAGGTCGAGCGGCTGGTAGGGGACGACCGAGTCGATGCAGAAGCTGCAGGTGTAGGGGCAGCCGAGGCTGCCGAGCATCGGCACGATCTTGAAGAGCGGCGCCTTCTTGATGGTCGGGGCGATGAACTTCCAGCGCTCGCGCACCCCGGGAAGCGTGACCGGCTGCCGCCCGGCCGCGAGGTGCCGGCCCTGGGGCCGGTGCGGCGCGCAGTCGTCCAGCACGTCGCGCACCACGGCGCGATCGGTGAAGCCGAGGACATAGTCGAAGTACTGGCGGGCGTCTTCCGGATAACAGCGCGCGTGCGGGCCTCCGAGCACGGTGACCGCGCCGCGCGAGCGGAACAGGTTACTGAGCGAGTAGGCCAGCAGGGCGGCTTCGGTGAACGCACCGATGAACACCAGGTCGACGTCGGCGGGCAGCTCGCGAACGAGGTCCTCGAAGCCGGTATAGCAGATGAACGTGACCTCGTGCCCTTCCGCCTCGCACCACACGCCGATCACCTGCGGCATGATACTCGCGAGGTTGGCGTGCATGATGCGCGCGTACAAGGCGCGCGTCGGCCCTCTGGTTACGAGATCGACGATGCCGATGCGAAGCCTACGCACTCACCACCGCACGATTGGTGATCGGTCACTCCCGGCCGAGGCTTCCGCAATCTAAGGAGCCGGCTCGGCGGGGCCAGTCGCCGTTTTTGCGAGCCCCCTGGGCGTTACGATTTGCAACTGGTGCCGGGCGGTACCAGTCGCTACGTTGCGATATGCCAGCAGTGAAACCGCCGCGACGCGAGTCGGCACCCACCCACTGGGTGTACGCGTATCAGCTCGAGCCCCCCCAGCCCGATGCGCAATTCAACAAGATCAAGGTGCTGCTGCGTCGGGCGCACTTCAGCGCGGGGCGCGCGGACCGGATGTGGGCGGGCCGCGTCGTGCTGCAGACGCAGGTCAGCCATATCCTCATCGTCAGCGACACCCCCAGCCGGCAGCGCGCCGCCAACCGGGCGCTCGAGGCCCAGCTCAAGCGTCAGGGGGTCCGGTTCTCGGTGAGCGAGCCCGTCTCCCTGCCGATCGCTCCCAGCTAGATGTAGCGGCGCAGCATGCTGCGCCCCTCCGCGTCCCTGTTGTGTCCCGTGGGTTACGGGCGCGCCGGCTCCAGCTCCACCCGGATGCCGCGCCATTTTCCCTGCCGGAACCGCGCGACGCTCAACGCACTGCGCGTGATGTGCCCCAGCAGGATCGCCGTCCAGATGTCGGCGGGGTGCAGGCCGCGAGTCGCCTGCAGCACGGCGCACAGGCCCAGCGGCACCACGATCTGAGACGCGATCGAGATGTAGAGCGGCGAGCGGGTGTCGCCCGTGCCCTGGAGCCCCCCCGTGTACGCCAGCGCGACCGTGACGAACAGCCCCGACACACTGAGGAAGCCGAGCAGCTGCACGCCCAGGCCGACCACGACCGGGTCGGTCATGCCGAACAGGCCGAGCAGGGCCCGCGGGATCGTGACGAACAGCACGCCGATCGCCGCCGCGAGCCCGAGGCCGACGCTGGCGGCGACGCGCACGCCCTGCAGGGCGCGCTCGGGACGGTGCGCCCCGAGGTTCTGACCCGCCACGGTGGCGGCGGCGCCCATGAGCCCGACGGAGGTCCAGGTGATGAACGAGAACAGCTCCGTGTAGCTCACCGCATAGGCGGCTTGCGCCTGGGCGCTCTGCGGCAGCGATCCGATGAACCGGAGCAGCAACACGCCGGCCACGTTCATCGCGATCCCCTGCACCCCCGTAGGCAGGCCGAAGCGGAACAGCGCCCGGATGACGCTCCAGTCGGGCCGCCAGTCCATCCCGCGGTGCCACACGACCGGCAGCCGCCCCGAAAACAACAGATACACGGCCACGCCGCTCATGGTCAGGCCCGCCACGGTGGTGCCGACGGCGGCGCCGGCGGTCCCGAGCCGCGGCAACGGTCCCACGCCCGTGATGAACGCCACGTTGCAGGCGATGTTCAGAACGGTGAGGAGGATCCCCAGATGCAGCGGGGTGCGCGCGTCGCCGGCGGCCCGCAACGCCCCGCCCACCATGAAAAAGAGCAGCATCCCGATGCTGCCCAGGAACATGATGCGCAGGAACGGCAACGCCTGGACCTGCACCGCGGGCGCCGCGTTCACGACCCCGAGCAGCGCCGGCGCGAGGAACCATCCCAGCGGCGCCAATACCAGACCCCACAGCGCCAGCGCCGCGAGGAACGCCTGGTAGGTTGTGCGATTGACCTTGTCGGGCTCGTTGGCTCCGGCGAACCGCGCCACCAGAACTGCCATGCCGCTGAACACCGACATCACGAACGCGATCACGACGATGAAGATCTGAATCGCGACGCCGATGGCGGCGTTGCCGGCGTAGCCCACGAAGTGGCCCACCAGGGCGTGATCGACCACGCCCTGGAGGCCGCCGATCAGGTTCTGCAGCACGGTAGGCCAGGCGAGCATCCACACCGCGTGCGCGAGCGGGCCCTCGACGATGGAGCGGTCGAGCGGCTTAGTTGCCGCGCCGGGCATCCAGGCTCCAGGGCCCCGGCCCCGCGGCGGAGAGATAGAGCCAGACGAAGCAATAGATCACGGCGGGCGTGCCCTGATTGAGCACCGTCCAGAAACCGTGCGATCCGTGTCCGATGAAATAGGCGACCGCCATCTCGCCGGCGAGCACAAAGGCAACGGGACGGGTGAACAACCCCACCAGGAGGAGCAGGCCTCCGAACGCTTCCAGGGTGCCGGCGAGGCCCACCAGCGACGCCAGTGGCACAGTGCCGCCCCCCGGCATGATGGCGCCCGGAAACGCGAACAGCTTCGCCGTTCCGAACTGCATGAACGTAAAGGCCGCGAAGATCCGCAGCACGCTCAGGAGCCGCGGGGCCCGGGTCGGCCAGTTACGGACGAGATTCGATGCGGTCATGGCGCTCCCTCCGCTGGGTGGTGCTGCGTTCCAGCAGCCGCGCGTCTCCGAGCCGCTGTGCCCAGGCCGCGAACGCGTCGGTGGGCCCCCGCCACTCGAGCTCGTCCACATCCTGGAACAGCGGTGCGTCGGTGCGGAGCGTCGCCAGCTGCTTGAACAGTAACGCCCGGTCGCGGCCGTCCCCCAGCACGGTCGCGGGAAAATCCTCGATAGGGCCGTACTGATTCAGGAGCCGGGCGGCGGTGACGGCTCCGATTCCGGCGATCCCCGGATACCCGTCGGCCGTATCGCCCACCAGCGCCAGGAAGTCGGGAATGAGACCTGGATCGACGCCGAACTTCTCACGCACCGCCGCCGCGTTGCGGATCTTGCGGCTCTTGCGGTCCACCTGCACCACCCGCTCGCCGCGCACGCATTGCGCCAGGTCCTTGTCGGGGGTCCAGATGCAGACCTGCTGTACGCGGTCGTCTCGTGACGCGAGCTCCGCCCCAGAGGCGAGCGCGTCGTCCGCCTCGAGCTCGGTCATGGGCCATACCGCCACGCCCATGGCGACGAGCGCCTGTTCGAGCGGGTGGAACTGCGCCAGCAACGCGGGCTCGATGCCCTCGCCGGTCTTGTAATCGGGCCAGAGCGCGTTGCGAAACGACTCGATGACGTGGTCGGTCGCCACGCCGACGTGCGTGGCCCCTTGCTCGATCATCTCCAGTACCGAGTGGAGCACTCCGACCACGGCGCCGAAGGGCTGGTCCTCGCCCTGAGTGGCGCGGCGGCGGCCGTAGAACTGACGGAACAGCTCGTACGTGCCGTCGATGAGATGAACGATCACGGGGTCGGTCCGCGGGCACACGCGGCGGCGCGGGCACGCAGCAGGTCGCGCTCGCGCGCGTTGCGGGTGAGCCCGGCCGCGCGCTCGAACTCGGCCCGCGCCTCCTCGAACCGGCCGAGCTTGAAGAGAAAATCGCCGCGCACGGTCGGCAGCAGATGATAGTTGGCGAGCGCGGGCTCGGACTGGAGCGCGTCGGCGATCTCGAGGCCCGCCGCCGGACCGAACGCCATCGTG
Source organism: Gemmatimonadales bacterium (assembly GCA_036522815.1). Lineage (GTDB taxonomy): Bacteria > Gemmatimonadota > Gemmatimonadetes > Gemmatimonadales > GWC2-71-9 > AG41. The sequence continues at coordinate 18,100 of DATDFC010000185.1, forward strand.
TACGCCACGGCGCGATTCACGTTCACGACGGGGGACAGCGTGAGCTGCGCGAGCGCGTCGTACAGGGCGGTGATGCGGGTCCAGTCCGTTTCCTCCGCGGTGCGCGCGCGGGCGTGACAGGCGGCGATGGCGGCCTGCAGCGCGTAGGGGCCGAGCGCGCCGGCCAGCTGCTCGGCGCGCTCGAGCGCCGCCAGTCCGCGGCGCACGAGCACTTGGTCCCAGCGCGAGCGGTCCTGATCCGCCAGCAGGATGGGCTCACCGCCCGGCCCGACGCGCGCGCGCAGGCGCGACGCCTGGATCTCGAGCAGGCCCACAAGGCCGTGCACCTCGGGCTCGTCCGGCACCAGCTCGGCGAGGATCCGGGCCAGCCGCAGCGCATCGTCGCACAGCGCGGGCCGCACCCACTCGTCGCCGGCGGTCGCCGAGTAGCCTTCGTTGAACACGAGATAGATGACTTCGAGCACCGACGCGAGGCGCGCCGTGAGCTCGCTCCCGCGCGGCACTTCGAACGGGACGCGCGCCTCGCGCAGGGTGCGCTTGGCGCGGACAATGCGCTGGGCGACCGTCGACTCGGGCACGAGGAACGCCCGGGCGATCTCGTCGGTCGTGAGCCCGCCCAACAGGCGCAGCGTGAGCGCCACGCGCGCCTCGGTCGAGAGCACCGGGTGGCACGCGATGAACATGAGGCGCAGCAGGTCGTCGCCGATGTGATCGTCGATGGCGGCGTCGAGATCCGGTACGCTCGACTCCCGGCCGTCTGCGAGCTCGTGACCGAGCTGCTCGTGTTTACGGTCCAGCATCTTGCCCCGGCGCAGCTGGTCGATGGCCCGATGCTTCGCCGTGGCCATGAGCCAGGCTCCCGGGTTGTCCGGGATGCCCGACTGCGGCCAACGCTCGAGGGCGGCGACGAGCGCATCCTGCGCCAGATCCTCCGCCAGGCCCACGTCGCCCGTGATGCGCGTGAGGCCGGCGATCAACCGGGCGGACTCGATCCGCCACACGGCGTCGATCGCGTCGTGGGTATCCGATTGGGTCACCGCTTGCGCTCGTTCTGCGCGATACGCGCCTTGACGAGCTTCCGCACCAGCGTCGCGGGGAGCGGCTTGTCGGCGGTAAAGCGGATGGTGCCCTTGGAGGCGACGTACGGCGCGACCGCTTGCTTGAGCGCCCCCGTGAGCTGGGTGCTCATGAAGAGGCTGCAGTGATCCTTGAACGCGGCGTAGCCCACCAGCATGCCGTGGTGCTTGAACATCGGGATGCCGTAGCTGATTCCTTCGGTCGCCTTGGGCGCGACGGCCTTGATGGTCTTGCGGAGCTTCTGGAGGGCGGCCCGCGGGGCGGGCGGGACGGCGCGGAGGTACGCGGCCACCGAGGCGAATTTCTGCATGGGCTAATCCTCCGGCAGATCGGCGAGCTCGACGACCGGCCGCACTTCGATCGTGCCACGCCGCGCCATGGGAATGCGCTCGGCGACGGCGATCGCTTCGTCCAGATCGCTGGCATCGATCAGGAAGTAGCCACCAAGCTGCTCCTTGGTCTCCGCGAACGGACCGTCGGTCACGACGCGTTTGCCCTGGCGGACCCGGACGCTCGTCGCCGTGGCGGTGGGCTGGAGCGGGGAGGCGGCGAGGTATTTGCCCGCCGCGGCGAGCTGGTGCGCCAGCTCGGTAGAGTCGCGGTAGCACTGCTCCCGCTCGGTCTCGCTCAGGGCCTGCTCGTCGAGATAGATCAAAAGCATGTATCTCATCAGTGCGCCTCCGTGTCCTGCCAGGTTTCCCCTCTCCCGATGGGTCCTCACCCCCTGTCCCCCTTTACGTGTCCTCACCCCCTGTCCCCCTCTCCGTTCCGGAGAGGGGGGACTAATGGCGGTCGTTCGTTCCCCCTCTCCCGAAGGGAGAGGGGGCCAGGGGGTGAGGACCACGAGAGGGTAAGTATCACCCACCCGCGATCGCCCCGATCACGAGAAACGGCTCCGCCCCCGACACGACCGCGTCGGGGAGCGGGGCATCGGGCGGGTCGTGCGTCAGGTCGCGCTCGCATGCGAAGAACCGCAGGAACGGCCGCCGCCGCTCGGTGACGTGGTCGCGGATCGTGCCGCGCAGCATGGGATAACGCGCCTCGAGCGCGTCCAGCACCGCGCCCCGGGTGACCCGGCCGGGGACGTCGAGCGTCACCTCGCCTTTCACCTGCGCCAGCGTGCGCAGGTGGGGCGGGAGCACCACGCGGATCATGCGAGCGTCTGGACCTCGACCGAGAGCACGGCCGGGAGATCGCGCACGATGGGCGCCCAGCTGTCGCCGCCGTCGGCCGACCCGTACACCTGCCCGCCGCTCGTGCCGAAATACACTCCGCACGGGTCGAGCGAATCCACGGCCATCGCGTCGCGCAGCACGTTCACGTAGCAGTCCTGCTGCGGCAGGCCCTTGGTCAGCGCCTCCCACTCGTTGCCGCCCTTGCGGCTGCGGTACACGCGCAGCTTGCCGTCGGGTACGTAATGCTCGGAGTCGCTCTTGATGGGGACGACGTAGATCGTCTCCGGCTCGTGGGCGTGCACGTCGATCACGAACCCGAAGTCGGTGGGGAGGTTGCCGCTCACCTCGTGCCACGAGTCACCGGCGTCGTCCGAGCGCATCACGTCCCAGTGCTTCTGCATGAACAGCACGTTGGGGCGCGAGCGGTGCAGCGCGATGCGGTGCACGCAGTGCCCGACCTCGGCCTTCGGGTCGGGGATGTACTGCGAGCGCAGGCCCTGGTTGATCGGCTTCCAGCTGGCGCCGCCGTCGTCCGAGCGGAACGCGCCCGCCGCCGAGATCGCGACGTACATGCGCTTCGCGTTTTTCGGATCGAGCAGGACGGTGTGCAGGCACATCCCGCCGGCGCCCGGCTGCCACTTGGGTCCGGTGCCGTGGCCGCGCAGTCCGGGGAGCTCCTGCCACGTCTTGCCGCCGTCGCTCGTGCGGAACAGCGCCGCGTCTTCGACGCCGGCATAGACGGTGTCGGGGTCGCTGAGCGAGGGCTCGAGGTGCCAGACGCGCTTGAACTCCCAGGGATGCTGGGTGCCGTCGTACCACTGATGCGTGGTGAGCGGCTTGCCGGTCTCGGGCGAGGCATCGTAGACGAACTTGTTGCTCTCGCCTTTGGGGAAGCCTTCCGGGCTCTTCTCCAACGCCCCCCCCGGTGTCTCCCACGTCTTGCCGCCGTCGCACGAGCGCTGGATGATCTGTCCGAACCAGCCGCTCGACTGCGACGCGTACAGCCGATTGGGGTCCGCGGGCGATCCTTTCATATGATAGATCTCCCACCCCGCGAAGTGGGGACCGCTCACGTTCCACTGTTTCCGCTTACCGTCCGCCGAGAGGACGAAGGCGCCCTTCCGCGTACCAACCAGCACCCGTACGCCACTCATGACCCACTCCTTTCAAGACGTTCGCGAATCTCGCACTCTCCCGGCCACCTCGGCCAGTGTGGTAATTGTCACCTTCCTGCGGCCTTCTGGACGTCGGGCGGGAAGTCCGAGATCTCCTGCACCTGCCGCACCTCGATGATGTCGCCGTCCAGCATGGGGGCGCGCTTGGCCCATTCGATCGCTTCGGCCCGGGACTTGACCTGGATCATCCAGTAGCCGCCGAGCACCTCCTTCGCCTCGGTGAACGGC
>DATDFC010000186.1:0-31852 GCA_036522815.1 Gemmatimonadales bacterium
CGCACGCGCGACGTCATCGCGTGGCGCCCAGGAGACGGTCGAGCTCGCGCGCCGCCGCGCCCGCGGCGCGCGCCGGGTCGACGCCCGTGATCACGATGCGGTCCATGAGATCGGTGAGCCGATCCGCCACGTCGCGCCACGGCCCGACGCGCGCGCCCCAGGACGGCCGGCCGTGCGCGGCCGCGCGCAGAAACGCCGCGTCCCAGCCGAGCGTGTCCGCCGCCATGGCCCGCGCCGCCGCCGCGACCGCCGGCAGCTCCATGCCGGCCTCGGCACGCGCCATCGCGGCGGCGGAATCGGTCAGGTCGGCCACGAGCTCCACCGCGGCTTTGCGCCGCGGCGTCAGTGCCGGTACGGCGTAGCCCGAGACGTAGAGCACGGTGGCGGGCGCGACGCCGGAGCGGTGCGGGATCGCGACGAATCCCACGTGCAGCCGGCCCGCCGCCACGCTCGCCCGCAGCCGCGGAATCGCCCAATGACCCGTCGTCATGAGTCCGAGGCGCCCGCTTGCGAACAGGCGCGCGATGGCCCCCGGCGCGTCACGCGCGTCGTGGATCCGCGGCGCTACACCGGCGCTCGTGCTCCAGCCGGCGTACCAGCGCAGGGCCTCGATGGTGGCCCGCGAGTCGAGACAGCCCGAGGCGCGACAGCCATCGGCGCACAACACGTCACCGCCGCCCGACCAGATCCACGGCAGCCACAGGGCGAGCCGGGGGTCGAAGGCGCTTCCCCACTGATCGATCGACCCATCGCCGTCGGTGTCGCGCGTGAGCTGTTTCGCGACACGGAGAAAGTCGTCCCACGTCCAGTCGTCGGTCGGATAGGGAATCGCGGCACGATCCAGCAGATCCTTGTTGTAGGCGACGACCACGGGCGTATAGCCACGGGGCAGACCGTAGAGCCCGGCGCCGCGCCGGAACACCGCCACGAGCGTCTGGTCGTAGCGCGCCGGGTCCACGCCGACCCGCCCGAGATAGGGAGCGAGATCGAGCGCGCCGCCCCGGTCCACGACCCGCGGCACGTCTTCGTCGTCCAGCAGGAACACGTCGGGAGGCTCGTCACCGGCGAGCGCCGTGAGCAGCTCGCGGCGGTACACGTCGCGCGCCGCGACCACAACGGGCCGCCGCACGAGCTCGAGCCCGGGGTGGCGGGCGAGATAGGGCGTGAGCAGCCGCTCCTGGAGCTCAGCGGCCCCCGAGTCGATGCGATCGGCGAGGCCCAGCGCGCCCGGGCCGCCGTCTGCCCGGCCGCCGCACGTCCAGCACGCGAGGCACAGCCCGAGGACGCATCTCATCCCAGTCGCGCGCCGCCCGCATCGAACAGGTGGAGATGCTTCCGGTCGAGCGTGACGCCGACCTGGTCGCCCGGCCGGAAGTCCGGAAAGCCGGCTACCCGAGCGATGACGCGCTGGCCGCCCGTGTCGACGTGGATCAGGGTGTCCGCGCCGAGCGGCTCGACCACGCGAACCTCCGCCGTCGCCGCGCCCTCGTCGGGGGCGCACAGGCGTACATGCTCGGGGCGCACTCCCAGATGGATCTCACCTTCGTAATGCTCCAGGGGGACCGCGATCGACCAGGTACCGCAGTCGACCACTCCCCCGCCCCCAACCCGGCCCGTTCCTCGTCCGCGTCCCTTGAGCACGTTCATGCCGGGATTGCCGATGAAGCGCGCAACGAACACGTCGGCGGGCTGCCCATACACCTCGGCGGGCGAGCCCAGCTGTCGCAGCCGCCCGGCGGCGAGCACGGCGATGCGCTGCCCCATGGTCATCGCCTCGACCTGATCGTGCGTGACGTACACGACGGTGACACCGAGGGCGCGGTGCAGCTCGAGCAGCTCGGCGCGCAACTCGCCGCGCTGGGTCGGATCGAGGTGTGCCAGCGGCTCGTCGTAGAGGAACACGCGCGGCTCGCGCACGATGGCTCGAGCCAGGGCCACACGCTGGCGCTCTCCACCCGAGAGCGCACCCGGCCGGCGCTCGAGCGTCGCCGTGATGCCGAGCCGGTGGGCGGCGTGCTCCACCCGGCGCGCAATCTCGGGTGCGGCGACTCCGCGCACCTCCAGGCCGAACGCGATGTTGCCCCGCACCGAGAGGTGGGGATAGAGGGCGTGGCCCTGAAACACCATGGCGACATCGCGGTCGCCGGGGGACAGCTGCGTGACGTCGCGGTCGCCGATGAGAATCTCGCCCGCACTGGGGCTTTCCAGTCCGGCGATGCAGCGCAGCACGGTCGTCTTGCCGCAGCCCGAAGGTCCGAGCAACACGAAGAACTCGCCGTCGCGTACGTCGAGCGACACGTCCGCGACCGCCTGCGTGCCGCCGGGATGGTACGTTTTGGCGAGACCGCGCAGCGTGACGGACGCCATGCCCGGACGGTCCTAACGCCGGCCCGGAAGCCTGAAATCGACGGGGATCTGGAAGCGGACGCGCACGGCGCGGCCGGCCACGCGGCCGGCGGAGAAGCGCGCGCCGCCGGCGTAACTCTTCGCCGCCTCGTTGAAGCGCGGGTCGGTGCTCTCGATCACCCGGATCGACCCCTCCTCGACTCGGCCGGTCGTGTCGATGATGGCCTCGACCACGACCCGCCCGCTGATCCGGGCGAGGAGCAAGGAGGCGGGATAGGTGACGGGCGACCCCGCGATGACATGAGGCTGCTCCTCCACGTCGTTCGCACCGTAGACGTCGCCCGCGATGTGGAGCGTGACGGGCGGGAGCGCGGCATGGGAGAATTCGACTGGGATGTCGATCGCGACCTGTACCACGCGTCCGCGCACGCGTGCGGGGCGAAACAGCGTCTTGCGCACCAGGGCGTCGCCCGCGCGGCCCAACGCCGAATCGGGCGCCGCCACCACCCGTACCGTCGCCGGCTCGGGGTTGCCCGCGGTGTCCACCACGAGCCGAACCACCACCGCTCCGTCCACGCCGCTGAGGCGTGGATCCTCGGGATAGTGCAGCGGGGGCGTGAGCACGATTTCCGGCCGCTCGTCGACCTCGCTCAGCGCATACACTCGGTCGGGCGACGGCGGTGGGGGCACGACGGGCGGCGCCCCACACGACAGCCTCGTGAGCGCGAGGGCGATCAGGGCGAGGCCGCGCCCGCCGCTCACAGCGCCGCGATCTGGCGGAGCAGCTCGGCGTCGTCGCGCCTGGCCCCGAGCTCCGCTTCGACGTGGCGCCAGCGCAGGATCCCCTGTCTATCGATCAGGAAGTAGGCGCGCGTCGCGAAGAAACGGTCCACCAGAAGCGTCCCGTAGACGCGGCTCACGTCCCGCTTGAAGTCGCTCAACAGGTCTTGGCGCATCGCGTATTTCGCCTTGTACTCCTTGAGCGTGGGCACCGAGTCCACGCTGATGGGCAGCACCACGGTGTCGGCGCGCTCGAATGCCGCGTAGTCCTCGCTGAACGCACAATTCTCCGCCGTGCAGGTGCTCGTGAACGCGAGCGGGAAGAACGCCAGCAGCACGTGGCGCCGGCCACGGAAGCTCGAGAGCGTAACGTCACTCCCGGCGGTGGACGGAAGCGTGAAGTCGGGGGCGGTGGTCCCCACACGGGGGCCGGCTGGGGAGGGGGAGGTGACGGTCACACCGGCTCCTTGGCTCCGGGTCGGGACGCGGAACGGATCGCGACGCTCTGGGGTTACGACAGTACACAATGTCATCGCGCAAGACTCGGCGGGCAACCCGCGGGCGTGTCGGTTTGAAATCGGCATGCGGGCCGTGCATCTTTCCCGTGGCCGACTGATGGCACAGCGCGTAAAAGATCGCACGACCGGTCAGACCGCCAAGGAGCGGACCATGGCGCATACCCTGCCGCCACTGCCGTACGATTTCGGGGCGCTCGAACCTTACATCGACGCCCAGACGATGCAGATCCACCACGGAAAACATCACCAGGCGTACGTCAACAACTTGAACGCCGCGCTCGACAAACACCCCGAGCTGCACAAGAAGACACTGGAGGACCTGCTGCGCGGCATCAACGGCATCCCCGAGGACATCCGCACGGCGGTGCGCAACAACGGCGGCGGCCATCACAATCACTCGCTGTTCTGGACGATCATGGCGCCGGCCGGTAAGGGCGGCGGCGGCGAGCCGAGCGGCGCACTCGCCGATGCGATCAAGAAGACCTTTGGCGACTTCGCCAAGCTCAAGGAGCAGCTGGCGGGCGCCGCGACGACCCGGTTCGGCAGCGGGTGGGCCTGGCTCGCTCTCGCGGGTGGGAAGCTCGAACTGTTCAGCACCGCGAATCAGGACAGCCCGCTCATGGACGGCAAGATGCCAGTGCTCGGCCTCGATGTGTGGGAGCACGCCTACTACCTCAAGTACCAGAACCGCCGGCCGGATTACGTGACGGCGTGGTGGAACGTGGTCAACTGGCCTGAGGTAGGAAAGAGATTCGAGGCGGCCAGGAAGTAGGACACCCAACGGCTAGCCGCGCAGACGCACAGCGGTGAATAGTACGAGGGGTCAGGAAGGCATTCCCGGCCCCTCGTCGCTTACCGGTGGAGATTGAGAACCGGCAGGATCTTGAACGGCGCCCGGTTGTTCTTCGCCCGGTTCAGGACGCCGACCTGGACACCGTGCAGCTCGTACGCAGAGTTATAGAGTCCGATCGTCAGCCCGCGTTGGGGGCCGCGCACCCGGTTGTAGGCGCTGATGGACAGGCCCGTGAGCGCGTGACTGTCCACGGTGTATCCGGCGATCCCGACCCCGCGCACCGCTGCGTTCGCCACGACCGCCAGCCCCCCGATGCCGACACCGGTGAGGCGGCCGTTGGTAACGACGCCAAGACCTCCGATCGCGATACCGCTGATCGAGCCGTTCGCCACCGTGCCGAGACCGCCGACGGCGACTCCCCGGACCGCGTCGTTGGCGACGAGGCCGAGCCCCGCGATCCCCACGCCGGTGATGTCACGATTGGCGACCGTGCCGAGGCCCGCGACCGCCACCCCGACGATGTCTGCATTCGCCACCGTGCCGAGGCCGGCGACGGCGATGCCCGTGATGCGCCGGTTCGCCACGGTCCCGAGACCGCCCAGGGCGATACCGCTGATGTCGCGGTTTGCGACGGTGCCGAGCCCCCCCACCACGAGGCCGCTGAAATCGCCGTTCGACACGGCGCCCAGCCCGCCCACGGTCACCCCACGCGCACGTTGCTCGGCGACGACGCCAGCCACGCCCAGGGCGATGCCGCTCACGATCTGTGAGCCCGGGACAAGACCCACCTGGAGGCCGTTGACCGTGCCGCTGAGCGGGTCGCGCGGTTTCCACAGCGTGACGTTGATCCCGTTCACGCGCTCCAGCCCGGCGTCCTGAATGTTGATGCGCAGCCCGTTCACGCGCGGGGCGTTGCCGACGCTGATGCCCCAGTGGTGGATCGTAAGCCCGACGTGGAAGTGACCGGTGGCGCTCGAGTCTTGGGGCTCTTGGGCGACGAGCGGAGTGGAGAGAGCAGCGATGACCAGGCACACCCGGCGGAATCCGGTCGTCACGGCGGTCCTGTCGCGTGGAGGATCAGGCGTCCTACGGGCGTCGTTACGCCCGCGTTTCACTCCTCCAGCGGCTCGGTGAACACCTCGGCAGTGCCGTCCTCGGCGTAGCGCACAGTCACCCGCCAGGGGCGGCAGCAGACCTGGCAATCTTCCACGTACTCCTGCACCGTGCCCCCGCCGGGGTCGAGCCCGAGCTCGTTCGCCTCCCCGCAGTGCGGACACACGACGAGCACCTCGCTCTCGGCCGTGCCGTCGCCGAGCGGGAAGTCCTCGTCATCGAGCGGATCGACGTCCGCCCCGGGCGGGGGCGTCACCGCGCGCCGTACACCGAAGTCTGGCCGTTCTTGTCGAAGGTCAGGATGTAGTATCGGGCCGGCGCGTCCGACTCCATCCCCGGCGACCCGGCCGGCATGCCCGGAACGGCCACTCCCGCAATGCCCGGCCGCTCCTTGAGCAGGCGTTGGATCACGTCGGCGGGAACGTGCCCTTCCACGACGTAGCCGTCCACGACGGCCGTGTGGCACGCGGTCAGTTTGCGGGGCACGCCGTAGTGCTCCATCACGCCGGCGAGGCTGGACGTGTCGTGCACCGTCACCCGGAAACCCGCGGCCTGCACGTGCTCCACCCACTTCTTGCAGCAGCCGCAGCTCGGGCTCTTGTACACGACGACTTCCGGTCCGGGCGATGGCGCCGCGAAGGCGAAGCCCGCGACGCCGAGGACGGTCGCGGCGAGCGCCACAGCGCCCCAGTGGCGTGGACCGATCATGCGACTCCCTCCGTGGCGCGGGACAGCGTGTCCAGCATCGCCTCGTGCAGCGCGCCGTTCGAGGTCACGAGGCTCCCGGTGTAGATCGAGCGCTCACCGTCCAACCCGGTGGCGCGGCCGCCTGCCTCCTCCACGATCACCTGGAGCGCGGCGACGTCCCACGGGTGCATCACGGGATCGATCGCCACTTCTCCCGCCCCCTCCGCCACCAGCATATGCTGGTAAAAGTCGCCAAACCCGCGCGTGTGGCCAACGCGGCCGACGAGCCGCGCGAAGCCAGGCGGGGGGCCGCCTTCCTTGAGACCGAGATTGCCGTGGAACAAGAGCGCCACGTCGAGCGAGCGTACGCCCGACACGTGGAGACGGCGCGCGTCGCGAAACGCCCCGGCGCCGCGCGCCGCACGCCAGCGCGCGCGCAACGCCGGAGCGCTGGCGAGTCCCGCCACGACCTCCCCGTCGGTCTCGATCGCCAACAGCGTCGCGAACACGGGAATCGCGCGCACGAAATTGCGCGTGCCGTCGATGGGATCGATGATCAGTCGCGTGCCGGTCGCGCCGGCCACCTCACCCTGCTCCTCGCCCAGCACGCCCACTTCCGGCTGCCGCTCCCGCAGCAACGCGCGGGCCATCGACTCGATCGCCCGGTCGGCTTCCGTGACCGGACTCGCGTCGGGCTTTTGCTCGACGCGCAGCCGCTTCGTGCCGAAGAACGTAAGGGCGATCTCGTCGGCGCGATCGGCGATGTCGCCGAGCAGGGGGAGCCAGTCGCTGGGCCGCACGGGTCAGGGACGCTGAGTCTTTGCCGGCTGGAACAGCGGGAGGTACTGCCCGTACCCTTCCGCTTCGAGCCGCTCCAGGGGAATGAACCGCAGCGCCGCGGAGTTCATGCAGTAGCGTAACCCGGTGGGAGCGGGGCCGTCGTCGAACACGTGTCCGAGATGGGAATCAGCATGCGCCGAGCGGACTTCGGTGCGCACCATGAAGAGGGAGCGATCCGTTTTCTCGCGGATGTTCCCGGTCTCGAGCGGCTTGGTGAAGCTGGGCCAGCCGGTCCCGGAATCGTACTTGTCGAGGGAGCTGAAGAGCGGCTCGCCCGAGACGACGTCCACGTAGATCCCGGGCTGGTGGTTGTCCCAGTACTCGTTGTTGAACGCCCGCTCGGTGGCATCACGCTGCGTCACCTCGTACTGCAGCGGCGTGAGCGTGCGCCGCAGGTCGCCGTCGCTCGCCTTCTTGAAGTCCATGGGATGCCATCCTCTCGGTCGAGCCGCCGGAGCGGACGTTTGCGCGGGTGCGGCGCCCGCGCCCAGCAGCATCAGGGCCAGCCAGGTCCGCATCGCACCCTTCGTCGTCAGCACCACGTGATCACCTCCGGAACATGGAGCGGATGGGATTCGAACCCACGACCCCCTGGTTGCAAACCAGGTGCTCTCCCAGCTGAGCTACCGCCCCATGATAGGAGAGTAAGATAGCAAGTAGAATGCAGCGGGGCAGAAAGGGCAACGACTAGACGCGTAGACGCACCGTGGTGAACGGCGCCGAGGAGGCAGGCTTACCTGTCCCCTCCCAGCTGTTCTCCCCGGTGCGTCTGTGCGTCTAGCTTTGCTTTTCCTGTCCCTCGACAACCAGATTCTCGGACGTGAGACGCCTGAGTGCCCTGTTCGTAATCGTGGCCGCATGCCGGCCGAATCCGTCCCCGCTGCGTCTCGGCACCACCTACACCGTCCAACAATCCGGCGTCCTCGCCGTGCTCGAGTCGCTCTGGACCGGCCCGCGCTTCACGACCGTCGTCGCGCCCTCGGGCCAGATCCTGCGCGCCGCGGCGAACGGGGATCTCGACGTCGTGATCACCCACGCTCCGGCGCTGGAGCAGCGCGTGCTGGTCGGCCCCGGACACGCCCTGCGGCGGTGTCCGCTCGTCGCCAGCCGGTTCGCGATCGTCGGGCCGGCGGCGGATCCCGCGCGCGTGGCCGCGGCCCCGTCGGCCGCCGTGGCATTCCGCCGCATCGCCGCCGTGGGCGGCCCGTTCGTGTCGCGCGGCGATTCGTCCGGAACGCACCTGAAAGAGCTGACCCTCTGGCAGGCGGCGGGAGTGACGCCCGCAGCGCGCTGGCGTCTCGAGTCGGGAGCCGACCAGGCGGCCACCCTCCACCTCGCCGACGAGCGCGACGCCTACGCCCTCGCCGACCTTCCCACATACGCCAAGCTCCGGGACTTGGGCCTGCGGATTCTGTTCGTGGCCGACACGGCGCTCACCAATCCGTACACGCTGTACGTGGTGCGCCATCCCAATGCCCCGGCGGCCGCGGGCGCATTCGCCCAATGGGCGACCGAGGCGGGCCGGACCGCGATCGTTGGATTGCGCCTTCCCGATGGCACGCCGGCGTTCGACGCCCTGGCCGGCGGGTGCGGCGCGCGCTAAGGGGCGATGGTGACGGCCCGGCTTCCGGGTGCCAGGCTCGCAAACGTGGCGTCGGCCACATCCAGAATCGTCGCCGCGTAGGCGGTCGCGTGGCTCCGTGCGGGCACGGCGAGGCGCAGCAACACTCCGTCCGACAGGTTCCCCGTGACGATGGCACGCCACTCGGTCGCGGACTGCCGCTGGGTGAACAGCCGATAGCTCGAGCCAGCCGGCGCCAGCACGCTGTCGATGCGCGCGCTGGTGTCGGCTCCGACGAGCTGCACCAGCAGCGCCCGGTCCGTCGATCCCGCGTTGGTGAGCTGTGCGGAGAAGATCACGGAGGCGGGGGCGGCGGGGGGCTCGCTGCATCCGCCCACGGCGACTGCCCAAACCATGCCCAGGCCCGTCAGGAATCGGTTCATGGCCGTGCCCTCGCGGCGGTGACCGGCGTCTGGGCCGGCGCGACCTGCCCCGTGCGGCCGAGCCAGCGCAGGAAGTCGCCGATGTCGAATGTGTTGTTGCGATTGCCCTGGAGATCGAGGTAGCGCCGCTGGTCGTCGTTCAGCGCCGCGGGACCTTGAAACTCGAGACTCACGACCTGCTGGAGCGTGAGGGACGGCTCCACCACGTGGAGCGTCATCCCCCGCCCCGCGGTCTTGGTCCCGTCGGTCACGCTGACCTGGAACGCATATGTACCCGTGTCGGTCGGCCAGCCGCTCAACACGCCGCCCTGTGACAACGCCAGGCCCGGCGCGGTCACGCCCGACGTGATCGTCCACGTGTAGGTGCCGGCGCCACACGCCGCCTTCAAGACCGTGTTATAGGAGTATCCCCACAGGCCACCGGGGAGCTGCGGCTCCGTGCTCACCGCGAGCGACTGCGGTCCGGTGTTCAGCACGAAGCGGACCGCCCCGGTGGGCACGACCTGGCTGATCGTGTCGAGACTGAAGCCCGGGCAGGTGCCTGAGTTGAGGGCGTCGTTCGGCAGCGTGGCGATCGCCAGCCCCGCGTTCCCGGAGGTGCCGGGAAACAAGTCGCCCGCATCGCCGCGATCGGAGCAGCCGGCGAACGGTGCCCCCCGAGCGCAGCCGCGCGCGGGGTCCGCGTCCAAGTTGCCGAAGCCATCCGCCTGGATCAGCTCGAGGCCGTGAATCGGTCCGACGTTCACGTGGTTGAAGTCGCTATTGGGACCGGGAGTGTTCACCCCATCAGCCAGCTGCGCGGAGTCCACGTGCCAGACGAGCAGGCCGCCGCCGCACGATGGCGGCGGATTCGCGGCGGCGTACCAGACCTGGCAGTGGTATCGGATCATCGCACTGTCCGACAGCACGCGCTGGCGGTTTTCCAGGAGGAAGTATTCCCCCCGCGGGTTCGACCCGCTGATAGGCACGAACAGGGCGGTGTCGACGGTCCGCTTCGCCGGTCCGAACGTGTACGCCCCGGTGGTGAGCGGAGTGACGATTACCCAGCCCAGCTCGTTGAGGGACCACACATCCATGCGCGAGGGACTGAACGGAGACGTGTAGTTTCCGCTCCCCATAAGACTGAACTCGCCGACCCCCTCGCTCGAGCCGTCCGTGTCGTAGAGGTCCGGCAGCCCAAAGCTGTGCCCGGTCTCATGGGCCACGGTGCCGATCGGCATGATGGCCGTGGTGTCGCACCCGCCTGCGCCGCCGACGCCGCTTTCGAGGATGTAGTCGGCCACTTTGATGGTGTCGCCCGCCGTATTCACGGAATGCGTCTTGAATGGTGCGTACAAGGCGAAGCGATGCGACCAGAGGTGGTTGTTTCCTTTGGGCCCGCACGCGCCGTCGAGCGCCGGCTGCATGAACGCCACGAGATCGACGAACCCGTCGCCATCGCTGTCGTACTGCGTCCAGTCGATCTGGGCGTCCAGCTTGCGCAGCGCCTCGGTCAAGCCGCGTTGCATCCGCGCGATCGCATTGGGGGAGAACAGGCCGTTACAGTCGGTCGACCCGGTGTACGGGTTCCCGGTGCAGGTGCCGGGCACCCCCGTGTAGGTCACCTCGTTGGAGTCGAGCGCGGCGTAGCCGTACGTGCGTCCTTGCACGGTCAACAACCCGTTGGACAGCTCCGCGTAAAACGACGCGTACGTGTAGGGGCGGCCGGCGGACGCGCCGGTGGGCGACGGTGCGAACAGCACGTCGTCGAACTGACTGGTGGGTCGGATTGCGCTCGCCGGGGTGTTCTTGAACTTGAACAGGATGGCCGGCACGCCCAGCACCCCCGACACGGCGGGGCCGGCCGTGAGCGGAGCGCCCTGCGACGGCAGCCCGCGTGCCCCGGACACGAGCGGAGCGTTGAGCGCGGGGAAGTTCCGCTGGCGGAGCAGCCGCTCGCGGGCGCTCCGCACGGCGCGCGCGCGCTTGCGCCACACGCCGTCCTTGCGGAAGTCGAACCCGGGAATCTCGCGGCGCACGGGCCGTGGACCCTGTTGGGACCGGCCGGCGGCCGGCAGGCAGACGGCGGCGACCACTGCAAGAAACAGCGAGCGACGAGGCTGCACGAGCGAGCTCCTGGAGTCCCTGATGAAAAAGGATGGAGGCGACGTTCCATTCTAGAGCGCGGCCGATTGTGCGGCTGTGTGATGCCTCACACCACGCCTGGCGAGTACTACCCCGAGCAGCATGAATCCGATCACGCCTCCCACGACCTTGGCCCGGTAGAGCCAGGGAGAGGCCTCGTCGGCAGGGGCGACGAAGCCCAACACGATGGAAAACACCACGGCAGCGAGACCGACGAACCCGATCAGCGCGCTGGTCGCGGTGCGCTCACGGCGCAGCCGCAGGTAGGCCGCGAACAGATAGATGTAGGGAATAAAGAAGAGAATGATGGTGGTCTGCGTGAGCACGAGATAGGCATTCTTGACGGTCGAGCCCACGAGGCTCGCGATCACGAACGCCGTCGCGATCGCGCCCTGGATCAACAAGCCGACGTATGGCGTCTGCCAGCGCGGATGGATCCTCCCGAACGCCGGCGGCAGCGCGCCATCGACGCCTGCGACGTAGGGCAGCCGCGCCGAGCCGGCCAGCCACGCGCCCACGCCTCCCAGATTGCCGAGCACCAGCAGGATCGCGACGATCGCGGCGAGCGGCGCGAGCCAGCTGGGCGCGCCGAGCCGCTGCACCAGGGCGGCCGTCGCTTGCGGCATGCCGTTGGTGAGGCTGACCGTCTCCCGCGGCAGCGCCACGAGCATCGCGGCGGTGCCGAGCACGTACATGGCGACGATGGCGACGCCCGACACGAGAACCCCACGACGCAGCGTCGCCGCGGCGTCGTAGATCTCGTCCCCCAACGTGGGCGCGAGCTCGAGGCCGGCGAGACCGAAGGTCATGGTTGCGAACAGGTAGATGGACTGGAAGTCGAGGGTCGCGGGCAGGAGGGCGCGGGTGGTGAACGGGGTCGCGCCGCCGCGCGTCACCAGCGACCACACCGCGAGCAGCACGAACAGCAGGGCCGGAAGCCACGTGCCGTAGCCGCCGAGATTCTGCAGCTGCTTACCCACGCGCAGGCCGACCACGTTCATGCCCACCGCGAGCCACAGCCCGGCGAGGGAGACGACCCCGATGAAGGCGTTGTCGTCGGCCAGGTGGACGAAGCGCGGGCCGGCGGCGTACGCGGCGATCGCCGCGGTCGCCACCAGGAGCGAGGGAAAGTAGAACAGGTTGTTGACCCAGTACCCCCACCCCGCGACGAAGCCGTGCAGCGGTCCGAACGCCCGCCGCACCCAACGGTAGATCCCGCCCGCGGCGGGATCGATGTCGGCCAGCTCCCGCACCGCCACGGCCGACGGCAGGAAGAACACGACCATCGCCACGAGCCACAGGAGCAGGCTCGCGAGCCCGAACTGGCTCGCCGCGGTGGTGAGCCAGCGCAGCCCGACGATGGCGCTGATGTTGAACAGCACCACGTCGCGCAGCCGCATCACCCGGGGGAGCCGCTGACTCACGTCAGGGACCCGTCGGGTGCACGCGCGCCGCCAACCAGCCGATGCCCACGCCGAGCGCCGCTCCGCCGGCGACGTCCGTCGGAAAGTGCTGGCCGGCGGAGACGCGCAGCGCCGCGACGCCCAGCGACGCCGCGTACAGCAAGGCGGCGTTGCGGGTGCGGTGCGGCAACCGCTCCCGCCCCGCCATCACGACATATGCCGTGGTCGCGGCGAAGGCGAGCGCCGCGTGCGTCGAAGGAAACGAGCGCCGGTTGTCCGGGTCAGACGCCGCTCCCGGTGCGGCGGCCGTGTAGAGCACCGGCCGGCTGCGGTGCGCGAGCACCTTGAGCCATTGCGAGGCCGCCAGCGTCCATGTGAGTCCATTGGCGTACACCGCCGCATGGCCCCGCCCTTGGGCCGGCGTGGCCCCCGCGAGCGATGCCAGCCCCGAGCCGGCGACGACGCCCGCGAGCAGCACGCTGCTCGCGGTCCCAGCGGGCCCCGAGAAGGTGTGCAGCGCCGCGTGATCGATGGCGGGCAGCGAGGCGGGGTCGCACGGCGCGCAGGGCGGCGCGCCGCGGGGCAGTCCGGCGGCCTCCGGAATGAGCGACAGCCCACCGACGGCCAACACCGACGCCGCATCCCACCAGCCGACGCGATAGGCGTCTTGCGTCGCCGCCGGTCGGGCGGCGACGGTCACCAGCGTGATCGCCACTGCCAGCGGGCGCATCGCCATTCAACTTACGGTTCGCGCGCCACCCGTGCTGACGCGTCGCATCTCTCGTGCCCTTGCGGTTTTAGGTCACCGCCACTAGCATGTAGGCTGCATTTTCCCATCACCGCCCTGGGGGCCCCGTGAACACCGAGACCCTGCAGCACGTCGCATTGTTCGATAAGTGCAAGACGTTCACCAAGGCCCGGGAGCTGCAGGCAGTGGGCTTGTATCCGTACTTCCGGCCCATTTCCCACTCCGAAGACACGGTCGTCGTCATCGAAGGCAAAGAGCGGATCATGATGGGCTCCAACAACTATCTGGGGCTCACCCATCATCCGGCCGTGCTCGCGGCGGCCAAGCAGTCGCTGGAGCGCTACGGGTCGGGCTGCACCGGCAGCCGACTGCTGAACGGCACGCTCGATCTGCACGAGCGGCTCGAGCACGAGCTGGCGCAGTTCTTCGGAAAGGAAGCCTGTCTGGTCTTCTCGACGGGCTACCAGGCGAACCTGGGGCTCATTTCCGGGCTGGTGGGCCGGGGCGACGTGGTGTTTCTCGACAAGCTCGACCATGCGTCGATCGTGGACGGCGCCAAGATGTCGTACGGCGAGACGGTGCGCTTCAACCATGGAGACCTGGCCCAGCTCGAGCGCAAGCTGCAGCAGGTGCCGGCCGGCACCGGGATCATGATCATCGTCGACGGCATCTACTCGATGGAAGGTGACATCGCCGACGTGCCCAGCCTGCTCAAGATCGCGCAGAAATACGGGGCGGCGCTGGCGTTGGACGACGCGCACGCCGTGGGCGTGCTCGGCCCGCGCGGCGACGGCACCGCGGCGCACTTCGGCCTCACCGATGAGGTCGACATCATCGTGGGGACCTTCTCCAAGTCGCTCGCCTCGATCGGCGGCTTCGCGGCGGGGTCGGAGAACGTCATCCACTTCCTGAAGCACAACTCCCGGCCGCTGATCTTCACGGCGGCGCTGCCGCCGGCGAACACGGCGGGCGTGCTCGCCGCGCTCGACATCCTGCAGCGCGAGCCCGAGCGACGCGAGTGCCTGTGGCAGAATACGCGCCGGCTGCAGACGGGCCTGCGGTCGGTCGGCTTCGACATCGGCCCCACGGAGACGCCGATCGTGCCGGTGCTGATCGGCCCGCTCGAGAAGACGTTCCTGTTCTGGCGGAAGCTGTTCGAAGCGGGCGTGTTCACCAACCCGGTGGTGCCGCCCGCCGTGCCGCCGTCACACTGCCGGCTGCGCACCAGCCTGATGGCGACGCACACGGCGCAGCAGATCGACCACGCGTTGGAGGTGTTCGCCCGGCTCGGCAAAGAGCTGGGGGTCATCTGAGCCTTCCGGAGATCGCGCCCGTCAGCGACGGGCGCGGTCTCGCGCAGTTCATCGCCTTCCCCTACGACCACTACCGCGGCGACCCGCTGTGGGTGCCGCAACTGCGGATGGACGTCCGCACGCTGCTCACGTCGGGCAAGAACCCGTTCTTCGAGCACGCCCAGGCGCAGTACTTCGTGGCGCGGGCCAACGGGCGGAGCGTGGGGCGGATCGCGGCCATCAAGAACGACGCGCATACCCGTGAGCACGGCGACCGCGTCGGCTTCTACGGCTTCTTCGAGAGCGTCGACGATGCGGCGGTGGCGCGGGCGCTGTTCGACACCGCCGCCGCCTGGCTGCGCGAGCGGGGCCTCCGGGTCATGCGCGGGCCCATGAGTCCGTCGATCAACGACGAGTGCGGCCTGCTGGTCAAGGGGTTCGACACGCCGCCCACCCTGATGATGCCCCACAACCCGCCGTACTACGTCGGCCTGCACGAGGGCTACGGCTTCGCCAAGGCGAAAGACCTGCTCGCCTTCGAGAGCCCCAACGCCCGGATGCCCGAGCGGATCGCGCGCGCGGCCACCGTGATCGCTGAGCGCAAGAACATCACGCTGCGGCCGTTGAACATGAAGCGGTTCAGGCAGGAGGTAGAGCTCGTCAAGGCGCTCTACAACCAGGCGTGGGAGAAGAACTGGGGCTTCGTTCCCCTCACCGACGCCGAGATCGATCACCTGGCCAAGCAGCTCAAGGCGATCGTGGAGCCCGACCTGGTGTGCTTTGCGGAGCGCCAAGGCGCGGTGATCGGGTTCGCCGTGGCCCTCCCCGATTTCAACGTGGCCCTCAAGCACAATCCTTCGGGGCGCCTGTACGGGCTGCCGAAGATTCTCTGGTACGCGCGCAAAATTCATCGCTGCCGCATCCTGCTGCTCGGCACGCTGAAAGAGTACCGCATGAGCGGCGTGGACGCCCTCATGTACCATTGGATCTGGACCAAGGGCGCGATCCACGGCTATCACTGGGGCGAAGGTGGCTGGATCCTCGAGGACAACGTCCCGATGGTGAACGCCGCGCTGCAGCTCGGCTTTCGTGCGTACAAGACGTACCGGATCTACGACAAGTCGCTGTGAGGGCGTTCGTCACCGGCGGGACGGGCTTCGTCGGTGCGCACCTGGTGCGGGAGCTCCGGGCCCAGGGCGACGCGGTGACGTGTCTGATCCGTACACCCGCCAAGGCGAGGGCGCTGGGGTGGACCGACGTTCGGCTGGTGCAAGGCGACCTGGACGACGCGCGCGCCCTGCGCGACGGCTGCGCCGGCGCGGAGGTGATCTACCACGTCGCGGGACGCATCAGCGCGCGCGGTCTCGACGAGTTCATGCGGGCCAATCGCGACGGCACGGCCAACGTGCTGGAAGCCGCGGCCGAGCAGCCGCCGCGGCGGTTCGTGCTCGTGTCGTCGCTCGCGGCCGCCGGCCCGACGCGCCCGGGAGCCCCGATCGATGAGACCCGGCCGCCGTCCCCGATCACGCCGTACGGCCAGAGCAAGCTCGCGGCGGAGCTGCTGGTGCGGGCGATGGCGTTTCCCTGGACCATCGTGCGCCCGCCGACCGTGTACGGCGAACGGGATCGCGAGGTGCTCAAGCTGTTCAAGCTGGCGCGGCTCGGGCTCGCCCCGGTGTTCGGTGACGGATCCCAGGAGCTGTCGGTCATCTACGCAGGGGATCTGGCGCGCGCGCTGGTGGCGGCCGCCGGGTCGGCCGCGGCGAATCGCGTGTACTACGCCGCTCACCCCAGCGTGACCACCAGCCGCGGGCTGGTCCGAGCGATCGGGCGCGCGGTCGGCCGAGAGCCCCGTGTCGTGCCGCTGCCCGCCCCCGTGGTGCGCGGCCTGCTGTGGGTGATCGGCTCGGTCGCCCACCTGGCGGGCCGGGCGACGCTGCTCTCGTCGGACAAGGCGGCCGAGTTCCTCGCTCCGGCGTGGACCTGCCGTCCCGAGGCGCTGATGCGCGACACGGGATGGCGGCCCGAGACCGACCTCGAAACCGGACTGCGACGAACCGCGCAGTGGTACCGGAAAGAGGGGTGGCTGTGAGAACATCGTTGTACGACGCTACGCTGCTACGTCTCACGTCGCTACGTACAACGTGGCGTCGTAGCGTCGTACAACGCTTCGCCGCCGTGGATATCTTCACGCTCGTCTACATCGCGGTCGCGACCGGCGCGGTACTGGCGTTCTCGGGCCACGACCACGCCGGCTGGAACCTGCTGCTCACCGCGCATGCACTCATCCTGGTCCTGGTGCTGATCGCTCCCGCGGCGCGGCAGGCGGGACCCGTGGGTCGATTCCTCGGAGACTGGTACCCCATGCTGCTGCTGGGCGGGTTGTACGCGGAGGTCGGCGTCCTCAACGTGGACCTCGCCTACCAGCACGACCTGGCCATCCAGCGGCTCGAGCTGTGGGCGTTCGGCTCCCAGCTCTCGTATCGCTGGATCCGCGAGATGCCGAACCCGCTGCTGTCGTGGTTTCTCCACGGCTGTTACCTCGCCTACTACGCCATTCTGTACGCTTCGCCGCTCGGGCTGTGGCTGAGCGGTCGCCGCGCCGCGGCACGGCACACCATCTTCGCCGTGATGATCACGTTCTATCTGTGCTACGTCGTGTTTCTGTTTTTTCCGGTGGCGGGACCGCGCTACGCGTTCGATCTCGCCCACAACACGGCGACGGACGTGTGGCCGGCGCGGGCGACCCAGTGGCTGCTCGACCGCGGCGACTCGTGGGGCGCGGCGTTTCCATCGTCGCACGTCGCGGCCGCAGTGGTGGCGGCCGTGTGCGCCCTGCGGTACTGGCGTCGCCTGGGACTGGTGCTCACGCCGTTTACGATCGGGCTGGTGCTGTCGGTCGTGTACGGGCAGTTTCACTACGCGGTGGACGCGGTCGCGGGCCTGATCGTGGCGGGCGCGGTGCTCGCCTCCCACACCATCTACTACGCGACGGCCCCCGCCGCGGCGCCGGCGCTCGCCGAGCGCGGGCTCGAGACCGGCCGGGCCTAGGCCTTAACCAGGGAGGGCCGCCGCGCGCGAAGCGACCGTGTCGAGGTCCCCACCGAGCGCGTCCATCTTCCGCTGGAAGCGACAGTCGATGATCAGCAACCCGACCACGTACGCCGTCAGATTGACCAGGAAGATCACGCTGAAAATGAGCGGATAGGGCAGCCACAGCCCGAAGTAGAGCGCGAACCGCTTCACCCCGGGGTCGAGCTTCGAGCGATCGGCGATGCTCGTCATCAGCAGGATCGCGGCGAGCGCCAACAGCACGAGTCGCCACGGGACCAGGCCGCCCCAGGCGAGCCCCGCGAAGATCGCGGCCTCGGAGGCGCGGTCGAGCTGCGTGTCGAGCCGCCGCCCGGCGGCCGACGCGAGGCCGTACGCCCGCGCGATCCCGCCGTCGATCCCGTCCACCACCTGTCCCAGCGCCATGAGGGCCAGCCCCACGCCGAGGCGTCCGGCCGCGAACGCCACGCCGGCTGCCGCGCTCGCCCCGAACGCCGCCCACGTCACCTGCGCGGGCGACAGACCGAGTGTCTCGTGACACAGCCGCAGCAGCGGGCCGATCGCGCGGTCGGCGCCCCGTCCGATCGCGGGCGCGAAGTCAAACACGGTGACGGTACCAGTACAGGGCCGCACAGCCGGCGAGCAGCAGCACGAACAGCGTGCCTTCCTTGAGCCGGTCGGGCAGCGTGACGAGCCACCCGCGCGTCACCCACGTCGAGTAGGGGTACAGCGGCATCTTCTCGAAGCGCACGCTGTAATCCATCGCGACGTGGATCGCGAAGAACAGCAGCGGCACGACGCTGCCGAGAAACACGCACAGCGGCACGATCCACAGCAGGGCCACCGGCTCCTGCAGCGACGAGCGCCAGTAGTAGCCGCGTTTGTCCCGCAGCCCCACGGCGCGGAGATAGAACGGCGCCTTGACAACGTGGTCGATGTCGACGCCCATCCCGAAAGCGTAGGCGAGCACCTTGTCGCGCCCCTCGAGTCCCATCGCCTGCACGCCCAGCGTGGTGGCGAGGAAGTGCGTGAAGACCGTCATGGCCTCACCCCCTGACCCCCTCTCCCTTCGGAAGAGGGGGGACTCACAACGTACCCCCTCTCCGGGACGGAGAGGGGGACAGGGGGTGAGGACCCCGCCCGGCGGCCCGAGAGCCAGACGAGGCCGACACCCGCGCCGATCCACACGAGATCGCGCACCCGGCTCACGATGGCGGTGTACACGCCGAGTGCCGGGTCGAGGCCCAGGAGCTGAAACAGGAGGTAGAGCGAGCCCTCTTTCGTGCCGGCCTCGAACGGCACGACAAACAACACGTTTTGCACGAGCTGCGTGAGACCGCCGATGACGTAGGCCCGCCCGTATCCGATGTCGAGTCCCACGGACAAGGCGATGAGCAGGTACTCGGCCATGAAGAGGCAACGACTGGCGTATTCCAGCGCCAGGGCCTGCAGGAAGCGGCGCGGGCTCGAGTGGTAAAACTGGGTGATCTGCTCGTCCATCGAGGCCAGCGTGGCGCGCTTGGGCTCGAGACGCCGGGCCAGCCGGTCGAGCAGGGGGACCCGGTGCAGCAGGTCGAGTGCGCCCGCGAGCATGCCCCGCTGGTGACCCGTGAGGAGCAGCAGCGTCAGGGCGGCGAGCGCCAGGAACGCGCCGGCCAGCAGCGCGACGATAACCGGGGACCGAGGCAGGAAGATGATGCCGAGCACCACGGCCGTGAGGAAGCTCAGCAGCATCCCGAAGGTGTGCAGCATCTGATAGATCACCGCAGAGCCGGCGGCACGCCGCAGCCCGAGCCAGGGTGCGACGGCGGCGATCTTGAACGGCTCGCCTCCGACATTGACGAGCGGCGTCATGAAGTTGAGCGAGAAGCTGGCTACGGTGATGGCCCACGCCCGCCAGAACGGCGGGCGGCTCGGCTCACCGGCCATCACGAGCCACCACGCGCCGGCATTGCACGCGCACACCGTGCCGTACAGCAGCAGGATGGGGACGAACATCCAGCCCGTGTGTCGCGCGTCCGCGAGCAGCGCCCCCACCCCGATGCGCGCCACCAGGTAGGCGAACACCGCGGAGCCGACGACAAACAGCAGGGCCTGGAGCCGGCGACTCACACGCCGTCCGGGATCGCCACCGTCGCGCCGCTCCGGGCTGCCGCATAGGCGTGCTCCACGACGCTCGCCACACGTCGGATATCGTCCAGGAATCGTGTGCCGGCGTCGCCCGCGTCGAGTGTGGCGACGAACGTCTCGAACAGGCAGGCGAACCACCGCTGATACGCCGTCTTCTCGAGCTCGGCCGCGAAGTCCAGCCGCTCGACCGCCCCGCCCCGCTCGAGCCGCAGCTCACCGTCCACCCACTCGATCATTCCGGCATCCCCGACGAAGCGGATGCGGTTCTCGCGCGTGCGCCCCGCCCAGGTGAAGAACATCGTCGCCAGCCGGTCGGGATACTCGAACCGCAGGGCCGCCGTGTCTTCGACGTCGTAGCCCGCATGCCGCAGCCGGCCGGTCCAGGCGCTCACCGCGGCCGGCATGCCGGCCACGTCGAGGAGCTGGTAGACGAGATGCGTGCCGTGATCGAGCAGCACGCCACCCCGTCCCGTCGCGCTCGTGCCGCGCCACGGCTTGCTCCCCGCCTCCCGGCCGGGGTCGGCCGCGAGCCGGTGCACCGAGAACTCCGCCAGGTGCCAGCGACCGATGGCACCGGCGGCGAGCCACTCTTTCACACGCTGCCACACCGGGTTGTAGCGGTACTGGTGGCACGGCATCACGATGCGGCCGCTCGCCCGCGACGCCGCGGCGATCCGCTCGGCCTCGACGCGCGTGAGCGCCACCGGCTTCTCGCACACCACGTGGTACCCCTGCTCCAGTCCCCACACGGTGAGCTCGAGATGCGAGGCGGTGGGAGTGCAGATGTCGATGAAGTCGAGCGGGGCGAGCTCGCGCAGCGCCGCATGATCGCGCAGCAGCGGAATTCCGTCCACCGGCGGAACGCCGGGAGCGCTGTCCACGATCGCGACGACATCGACGCGGGCGCGTAGCGTGGCGGCGCCACGCAGGGCGGGCAGATGAGACTGCCGCGCGATGCCCCCCGCGCCGATCAGGGCTCCGCGGTAGCGGCGCGGCTCAGGTGACGCGGGCGTAGGCATTGTGCTCCGCGTCGAGCAGGCCGCCCAGCGCCGTGGCATTCCACTCGTGCATCCACAGCAGCACCACTAGCACCAGGCTCATCCACACCGCCTCGGTCCACAGGAACGCGGACGGGCGTCCGGCCAGCCCCGCAATGCCCAGCACGACGAACCGGATGTTCTGCCCCAGCCAGGCGCACAGAGGCAGGACGGCGTCCTGGCGCGCGCGGTATTGCGTCCGGAACTGCGGCGAGACGCCCCCTTGCCGCAACGCACGGATCAGCTTCACAGAGCGGGGGAACAATTGCACCTGTCGCACCACGTAGTCGCGGTACACGCGCGCGCCGAACCGCTCCAGCCAGGAGCCGCGCGGGGCGGCGTCCAGGTCCTCCGGCAGGTCGAGCTCCCCGCCGCCGCTCCCACCGATGTAGAGGTAAGCGTTGCGCACGAAGTCGATGGCCGCGCTCTGGAAGGTGTGCGCGAGCCCGGCGGCCGCGACGAGCAAGCACGCGCCCGGCCACCAGAGGCCCGAGGCCATCAGTCGGTACATCAGGTGGAAGTACAGATTGACGAAGCGCAGGTTGTCGTTGATCCCGTCCAGCGCCCGGCCGAAGCGCGTGGACGTGCCGCGCAGCCGCGCCAGCTGCCCGTCCGCCGAGTCGAATACGTCGGACACGATAAACAGCGCGAAGCCGATCACGTTGGTCCAGCGGTCCCGGTAGGCGAACAGGTGACCGGCGACGAGCCCGATCATGAGCGACCACAGGGTCACCTGGTCGGCGGAGATGCCGGTAGGCTGCAGCGCCCGGGCGATCCGGATGCCAATGGGCCGGAAGAAGTGGAGATCCACCCACTCCTCGACCGACCGCCCCTTATGCGACAAGTCGTTCGGTGGCTTCACTGAGCACGTCCTTCATGATGGCGAGGGCGCCCATCGCCTGGTCTTCGTCGATGACCAGGGGCGGGTTGATGCGGACCTCGGGGTTGTAAATCATCGCCAGCACGCCGCGCGACAACAGGGTGTCGAAAATCCAGCGGGTCGTCTTCTTGTCGAGCAGCGTGCGGGTGCCGGGGACGACGAGGTCCATGCCGAGCAGCAGGCCGCGGCCCCGCACGTCCGACACGATGGGCAGCGTCGCCGGCCAGCGCTTGAGCTCCGCGAGCATGCGGTCGCCCACGCGGCGCGCGTGCTCCACCAGGCGCTCCTCGAGGATCGTCTCCACCGTCACGCGCGCCGCCGCGGCCGCCAGCGGATTGCCGCCGTACGACGACGAGCTGCCGCTGGGGTTGGCCCACGGCTTCGAGAAGGCGAGCGCCTCGCGCGCGATCACGCCGCTCATCGGGAACCCGCCCCCGAACCCTTTTCCGACGGTCAGGATGTCCGGGAGGACGCCCTCATGCTCGATCGCGAACATCTTGCCCGTGCGTCCGAATCCCGTGATCATCTCGTCGCAGATCAGCAACGCGCCCAGCTCGTCGGCGAGCTCACGCAGCAATTTCAGATAGCCGGGCGGCGGCACGACGTTGCCGGCCGTGCCCTGGATCGGCTCGACGATGATCGCCGCGACGTCCTTCGTCGTCTCCAGCTCGATCTTCTTGCGCAGGAAGTCGACGCAGTGCCACTCGCACGACGGGAAGGTCTTGCCGAACGCGCAGCGCGCGCAGGAGGCGTAGGGGGAAAGGTACGCCCCCGGCATCAGGGGCCCGAGCGCGTGCTTGAAGCTCGATCCCAGGACCGGGAGCACGCCCCCGGTCTTGCCGTGGAACCCGCCCCAGAACCCGATCACTTCCGTATGCCCCGTGCGCGATTTCGCCAGCCGCAGTGCCGCCTCGACGGCCTCGGCCCCACTCGAGTAGAACTGGGTGCGGTTCAGGTCCCCGGGGGCGAGCTCGGCGAGCAGCTTAACCAGCGCCGCCCGGTGCTCGGTCGTGAAGCTCCCCACATGCACTCGGGCGATCTGGCGCTGCATCGCGGCGACGTACTTGGGATGCGCGTACCCCAGACTCGCCACGCCTACGCCGGCGAGGAGATCGATGTAGCGGTTGCCGTCCACGTCGTACAGAACGGCGCCTTCGCCGCGATCGATCGACAGCTGGCTGAACAGCGCCACGCTCTGCGTGCCGGGCGCCAGGTACGCGGACTCCGCATCGAACAGGGCTTTGGACTTGGGGCCGGGGATCTGGAGACGGCGTAAGGTGTGCGTCACGAATGTTTCCGATGGGCAAAACGGTGAGTGATGTAAGCCGCGATGGCCCGCGCCGCCGGCTCGCGGAACGGGGCGAAGCTGGGCCAGTCGTTGATGTCGATCAGCACCGGCCGGTCGGGCTCGGGGAACGCGACGTCGCCGCCGAACACCTCGAGTCCGAGGATGGCCGCGGCCTCGAAGGCGAGCGCCTTGAGGCGGTTCTCATCCACCTGGGGTCGCTCGCCGGCGAACCCGGCGTCCGCGCCGTACCAGTTGAAGAACCGACCGTCGGTCACGCCGTAAAACTTCACCACCGGCCCCGGCACGTGCTCCTGCAGCGCCACCCAGGGGATCCCGCGACCCGTGAAGGCGCGCACCGCTTCCGGCAGCGCGTCCAGCGTGGTAGCCACCACATCTTCCGGACGCTCGGCGTGCACGTCGCCGCGCTTGATCCAGACCTTCTGGTGATCGCGACCGAGCGCGCCGAGCTGCGCGGGCGGCGGCAGCGGCGCCGAGCTGGCGAGGATGAGCGTCCGGGGAAACGGCAGCGTGCTGTCGCCCAGTCGCCGGACCAGGCGATAGCGGTGGCAATTCAGCGCGCTCGACGGCCGGTTCACCACGACGATGCCGTCGGACTCGAGCGGCATGAGCTGCTCCGCCGCGAGCGAGCCCTGGCACATGTTGAGGTAGAGCTCCGCCGCCGGCAGCCGGCCCTGCTCCACCTCGAGCTCCGTGGTCTTGGCGGCGCGCCAGCCATCGGCCTCGAGCAACCCGACCGTCGCGTCCAGGATGGCGGTGTCGTTCACGCGGTGCTGCAGTGGCGAGTACGACGGGCTGCGGTAAATCGCGACCAGTTGGGCCAAGGTTTACCTTTCGCGCGCGGCAAGCCACGCGTTCGCAGTCTGAAGATCCGATGGCCGATCGAGATCGATGATGCGCGGCACTTCGACGGCCGCCACCCGCCGCCCCTCCGCCACCAGCGCCTTGAGGAAGGCGCGCATCTTGTGCACGCCGCGGGCGACGGCGCCCGCCGCGGCCAGGCGGGCGGCCTCGCTCAGGCCGTACACCCCGCCGGTCACGCACACGGGCATCGCCGGCTGGTCGCCGACGGCGCACACCGTGCCGTCCCCGCGCCGGCTCACGTACACCGGAGACTCGTCGTCCACGTACGGCGTCACAGCGAGCACCAGCTCGGCGCCCTCCTCAAGGTATCGCCCCGCCGCGCGGTAGACCGCCTCCCAGTCCTCCGGCCGCATCACGCTGTCCACCATGCTGCAGAACACCGGCCCCCCGGCCATCCCCCGCAGCCCCTCGACCAGCGTATGCAGGGAGGACGGTGTGCGGCAGGGCACCACTGTAAGGGGCGGGCCGAAACGCCTCCCGTCAAGCAAGCGCCGGACTTCCGGGAAATCCGTACGAACCGCGCAGGTGAGGCTCCAGCACCCCAGCGCGGCGAACGTCTCGAGCAGGCCCACGATCTGGGGCCGGCCCGCCACTTCGACGAGGGGCTTGGGAACGGCAATCCCCCCCGCCGCGAGCCGCGACCCCTCGCCGCCCGCGAGGATGAGCCCGTGCACCGGTTAGGCGAGCACCCTTTCGATGTCCACGAAACGTGCAATCCGGGCGGTGGGGACCTGCCCCGGTCCCCCGCTGGGGGGCAGCGGTCGCTCGGGCGGAGCGAGCCAGCAGGTGCGCAGGCCGAGCGCCGCGGCGCCGCGAATATCCGCCTCGAAGTTGTCCCCCACCATCCAGGCGCGCTCCGGGCGCGCTCCCAGGGTGGCGAGCGTGCCAAGGAAGATGCGTGGATCGGGCTTGCTGCATCCCACCACGGCGGAGTCGCTGACGGCAGCGAACAATCTCGCCAGGTCGAGCTCAGTCAAACAAGGCTCGAGGTTGCCCGTGAAGTTCGATACGATACCCAGGCGGTAGCGCCGGGCGAGCCGCTCCAGCACCGGACGGTTGCGCGCGACGGCCGCGAGGGCGTCCCCGTGCAGGCGGCGGGCGATCGCCGCCGGATTCACGCGCTCCCGGTCGGGCAGGACGTCGGCGAGCAGGCGGGCTTGGGTCTCGATCGCGGCCCGAAAGCCGAGCGTGGCGATACCCGGCAAATGCGCCAGGGCCTGGTCGGAGATTTTGAAGAGCGGCTCGAACGCCGCGAGGTCGAGGGTACCGCCTTCGGCGCGATAGGCCGTGTGAAAGCGCGGGCTCCAATGCACGCCGTCCGCGTCGAGCGTGCCGCCGAAGTCCAGCAGCACGGCGTCGGCCGCCACCTCAGCGGTGACCGTGCGCTGGGTGCTCGTGCCCGGCCATCTTCATCGGCATCGCGGTTCCGGCCATGTCCATGTCGTGCCCGCCCGCGAGGCGCATGTAGTGGAGGTAGTCCTCGTGGTAGAGCGAGTCGCGCGGGTCGGCGGCGGGCCACGTGACGCCGCGGTCGGGCACGAACAGGCCGCCCACCACGCCCATGCCGCCGTCCGGAATCGGCCGACCCGTAGGGTTGTCGTACGAGACGGTGATGCGATACCGGTGCTCCGGCACGATATGGGCGCCGAGGCGGGTCCACCCGTAGAGGAAGGCGACGGGGATCGCCTCGATGTGCCCGCTCGAGTCGGCGACGGGGGCGGCATGGTAGATCACCTCCCCCGTCGTCGCGTCGGCAAACTCGATCACGCGGCCGTAGTCGTGCATGTGGCCCCCCAGGCCGACGATCTTTCCGGGCACGGTCGGGCTTCCTTCGTACGATCTTGAGGAGCGCCCGGGCGGGAGCGTGAAGGACTTGTCACCCACCGGGAAGGCCACGTCCATCTGCCAGGGCGAGGCGCTGAACAGCGGCCACGGCCGGCCCGTCGGCGTGAAATTCATGGAGAGGCGCACGCGCGCCCGCGAGTAGGTCGCGGCGGTGAGGTTTTCCACCATCGCGCTGGCGACGACGTGCTCCCCGCGCTCGAGCGGCAATCCGAACAGCAGGCGCGGCAGGCGGATCGCGCCGGTCTCGTGCCCGGCCGCGAGCAGGCGGCGCGAGATCGGAAGAAACAGCTCGCGGTGGTCCGGATCGATGAGATTGAAGTGATGGATCAGCTCATCGGGCAGCGCATGCCCCGCGCTGTCCACCACCTGTACGCGGAAGCCGTAGATGAAGCCCGTTTCGGGAATCTCGAGCGTCGCGACGGGCGGCTGCGCGATCATGTGATGCGGCGTGTTGGCCGGCAGATCCATCGGGGCGAGATCGATCACGAGCGTTCCCGCGGCCGGATCGCGAAAGATGCGGGCGGCCGCCGCGGGCGGCACCGGCGCGGCGCCGTCGCTCGACACAGCGAGCAGCGCGAGACTCAGGAGCAGGCGGTGGGTCATGACGTGGGGGAATCCTCGAACGGCCCCGGGGTTGGCCGGGGCCGTTTCACCCTGCGGTCGCGGTGACCGGCTATTGCACCGTGACCGTAATGTGCATGCCGAGGGCGACGTGCGGCATGCAGTAGCCCTTGTACACGCCGGCCGGGGCGCCCGCAAAGGACACGTCGTACTTCTCGTTGGGCTGCGTGAGGAACGGTCCCGTGAGGTCACCCATCGGATTCGGCATGCCTTTCTTCAACGCGTCGGCGCCGCCCTTCGGCACGGAGTCGCCGTAGAAGGCGACATTGTGCGGACCGCCCGAGACATTGATGAACCGAACGGTCGTGCCGGTCTTGATCGTCAGCTTGCTGGGTTCGAACGTAGCCTGAGACGTGCCGTTGCCGGTCATCTTCACTTCGACCACGGCGCCAGCCGGTTCGGCGCTGGTCGACGCCGCAGACGGGGCGGCCGGCGTCGGTGTCGCAGCCTCGGCCTGAGACGCTGCCGACTTCTTCTCGCCGCCGCAGGCGACGGCCGTGAACGCGACGAGCGTGGTGAGCAGGGTGAACCGCATCGCGAACTCCCTCCAGGACGATAGACGAGACGGTGCTTGTGAACGCGTTCACAATATATTCGCGTGCCCCGAAAACGGGAGTCCCGCGGGAGCGCACCGACGTTGCGTTTTCGCACCACGCCCACGACACTGAACGACCATGACGCCGCCGTCCGTCCCGCGTATCCCCGCCGCCGAGCTGGCGCGCCGCCTCGACCAGGGAGAGCGCGTGCAGCTGCTCGACATCCGCACCCCCGAGCGCGTCGCCCGCGGCCGCGTCACGCTGGGCGCGACCCTGGACTTTCGCACCCTGCCGGCGTCGGCGATGTACCAGCTCCCAACGCTCGAGTCGCTGCGACTCGATCCGACGGCCCCCGTGGCGGTGATGTGCGGCCATGGCAACTCGAGTCAGCAGGCCACCCAATACCTGCGGGAGCGCGGCTTCGACGCGTTCTCCGTGACCGGCGGGATGGCCGCGTGGGACACGGTATACCTGCCCCGCCGCCTCGCTCCCACGGCGGCGCTGCAGCACGTGGTGCAGCTCGATCGCGTCGGGAAGGGCGCGCTCTCCTACGTGCTGGCGAGCGACGGCGATGCCGTGGTCGTCGACCCGGGTCGCCACCTCGAGCCGTACGAGACCCTGCTGCGCGCCCTCGACGCCACCCCCGCAGCCGTGATCGACACCCACATGCACGCCGACTACCTGAGCGGCGCCCGCGCCGCCGCCCGGCGGTGGCAGGTCCCCTATTTCCTGCACCCGGACGACGCCCGCTCCCCCTACGACGGCGCGGAAGGTCGCATCGAGTACCACCCGCTGGGCGACGGCGACACGATCGCGTTCGGTCGGGCCACGCTCGTCGCCGCGCACGTCCCCGGGCACACCCTCGGCAGCCTGGCGCTGCTGGCGGACGGAGCGCTGGCGCTCACGGGCGACTTCCTGTTCGTGCGGTCGGTCGGTCGCCCCGACCTGGGGGGACAGCGCGACGCGTGGGCGGCCCGGCTGTGGGACAGCCTCGAGCGCGTGCGCCGGACCTGGGCGGGGGACCTCCTCATCCTCCCGGCCCATTACGCCAGCGAGACCGAGCGCCGGGCGGACCGGAGCGTCGCCGCCCGGTTCGACGTCATCGCCGCCACCAACGAGGCCGCCGCCATCC
Organism: Gemmatimonadales bacterium; assembly: GCA_036522815.1. Taxonomy (GTDB): domain Bacteria; phylum Gemmatimonadota; class Gemmatimonadetes; order Gemmatimonadales; family GWC2-71-9; genus AG41. Next base: position 28,051 of record DATDFC010000186.1, read on the forward strand.
AGGAGCGGCGCGCGTTCCTCACCTGGGTGGCGGACCATACGACCGCCGCCCCCGAGAGCTACCGCACGATCAAACTGGCGAACCTGGGGCTCGTGGCCGTAGCGGACGCCGAGGCGGAGGCGCTGGAATTCGGTCCGAACCAGTGCGCCGTGGGGTGAGTCGATCCCTCACGCCACCGGCGCCTGCAGCACCACATACACCCAGTCCGTCCCACCCAGGGTCTGCAACCCGTACGGCACGCCGGGGGGAATATGCACGAGATCGTTCGCCGAGACTTCGATGCGATCGCCGTCGAGCAGCATCACGCCGCGCCCGGCGATCGTGAAAACCAGGATGCCCGTGTCGTCCTCGACTGAGATCGGCACGGCGGCGCCGGGGGCCATGACCATGTGCTCGAAGCTGAGCCCGTGCAGCATGCCGGGGAGGTTCAGCACGGTGTGGCGACGCAGCTCGTCGGCCGTGCTGGGAAGTTTCGTCAAGCGGCGGTAAGTGTAGCGCGGCACGGTTCCCATCCAAATAGAGCGCGACGACCTACGGCCGGCGGTGCGGGCGCATCCCAAGATGCGGGCGCGCGCATGTTCACCGCAACCCCTTCGCACGCCGACACGTACGGGTTCGGTCCGCGCCGGCTCCCCAGCCGCTGTGTGCAACCGACCGGGCCCGCGGCGTCTCTCTCTGGTCTCTCACAGGATCCGGTCGCCATGCTGTCCTCGCCTCGGTTGCTGGGGCTCGTCTGCCTGCTCACCGTGCCGCTCGCGTCGGGAGCGGCGCAGGGATGGATCGAGCCGATCCGGCCGCTGCCCGCCTTTCCGCGCGGCGCGATCGTCAAGGTTCGCAGCGCCGTGCAGGTCACACTCACCGGACGGGCCGCGCGCGTGACGGTGGAGGAGTGGTTCCGCAACTCGGGCCCCGTGCTGGACGAGGCCAACTATCTCTATCCGCTCGCGGGCGAGGCTGTGTTCAGCGACTTCTCGCTGTGGCAGGGCGATCGCGAGCTCAAGGGAGAGCCGATGGATGCGAGCCAGGCGCGCGCGATTTACGAGGACATCGTGCGACGCAAGCGCGATCCCGCGCTGATCGAGCTGGCGGGACACGGCCTGCTGCGGGCGCGCGTGTTCCCCATCGCCCCGGGCGAGACCCGCAAGATCACGCTCCGCTACACGCAGCTGCTCGATCGGGTGGGAGACGCCTGGCACTTCCGCTACGGCGCGGGCAGCGGACCCGGCATCGCGCCGTCGCGCAGCCTGCGAGTCCAGGTCGACTCCGCGGGACGATTCGGCCAGCCGTATTCCCCGACCCACCGCGTGAATGTGACCCGCGACGCCGACCGCCTCGAGATCACGCTCGCCGACACGAGCGCCCGCGGCGACCTCGAGCTGTTCCTGCCCCTGGCTCGCGGTCTCGTGGGCATGTCGCTCGTCGCGAGCCAGCCCGCCGGCGACGACGGGTACTTCATGCTGCTGTTGGCGCCGGGTCGCCCCCACGAAGCCGAGACGGTGCGACGCGACCTGGTCGCGGTGCTCGACGTGTCCGGCTCCATGTCCGGCGACAAGCTCGACCAGGCGAAGGGCGCGCTGGTGCAGTTGCTCGGTACGCTCCGCGCGGGAGACCGATTCCGCGTGATCGCGTTCTCGAGCGGGGTGGAGCGGTACGCGACCGGGTGGACCGCGGTCTCCGGTGAGACCGTGCAAGGGGCGCAGGCCTGGGTGCGGCGCCTCGAAGCGGGGGGCGGCACCAACGTAGCTGGGGCGCTCGCCGAGGCGCTCGCCGCGCCGCCCGCCGAAGGGGCGCTCGGAGTGGTGGTGTTCCTGACGGACGGTGTGCCGACCGTCGCGGATACCGATCCCGAGCACCTCGCCGACCAGGCGGAGCGCGGCCGTGGGCCGTTCCGGGTGTTCGCCTTCGGCATCGGGTACGACGTGAACACGTATCTGCTCGACCGCTTGACCGAGCGGGCCCGTGGGGTCACGACCTACATTCAGCCCGGTGGCGATATCGAGCAGGCCGTGGGCTCACTCGCCGCCAAGGTGTCGTCTCCGGTGCTCACCGACCTCGCGCTCGCGGGCGACGGCGTCGACCTGTATGATCTGCAGCCGCAGCGTCTGCCCGACCTGTTCGCGGGCGACGAGCTCGTCGTCTTCGGTCGGTACCGGGGAGCTGGCAACGGGGAGCGGTCCCTGACGGTGACGGGACACAGGAATAGTCGCGAGGAGCGATTCACGACGGCGGCCCGGTTCGATGGCGAGCCGTCCGCGGTCGGCTATCTCCAGCAGCTGTGGGCGGCGCGCAAAGCGGGCGCGTTGTCGCGCGAGATCCGACTGCATGGCCCCAATCCCGAAATCGTGGACGAGCTGAAGCGGCTGGCGTTGCGCTACGGCATCCTGACCGAGTACACATCGTACTTGGTGCAGGAGCCGAGTCTCGCCGCGCGCCCCGTCCCGTTGATGGCGCCCGCGCCACGAGACCAGGCCGGTTTCGATGCGGTGCGGAGCTCCGAGGCGGCGCGCAAGATGGCCAGCTCGGTCAACCTCGATCAGATCGTCGCGACAGGTTCCGCCGCGGCCGACTCGATCGTCGTGCCGGAGCGCGGGAGGATGACTCGCACACAGCGCGTGGGCGGCCGCGTGTTTGCATGGCGCGACGGCGTGTGGAGCGACATCGCGCATGGCGACTCGGTGCGCGTGATCAGCGTCGCGGCCTTCAGCGACGCGTACTTCGCAATGCTGCGGGCCCTCCCCGAGCTGGTGCAGCCGGCCACGCTCGAGCCGGCGGTGCTGGTGGCTGGGCGCCGCGTGAGCATCAAGATCGAGACCGGTGGTACAACGACCTGGAAGGACGGCGAGCTGGAGCGGCTCGTGCGAGACTTTCGGGGATGAGCCAGGACCTCGCCGAGGTCTACCGCACCACCTACCGCGCGCTCGTGCGCTTCCTGTACCGCAAGGTGTGGGACGCCACGCGCGCGGAGGATCTGGCGCAGGAGGCGTTCGCGCGCGCGGTGGTGCACAAACCGGACAACGCGCGGGGGTGGCTCTTCATTGTGGCGGCGAACATGGCGCGGGACGACGCACGGCGCGCGGCGCGGGAGCGGCGCCACCTCACACTGCTCAAGGCCGAGCCACAGAGCCAGCCGGCGGCAGATGACGCGTTGCACGCGGAGACCGAGCGCACCCACGTCCGCGCCGCGTTGGAGCAGCTGACGCCCCGCGACCGCGAGGTACTGCTGCTGTGGGACTCGGGGCTGTCGTACGACGAAATCGCCGCGCAGACGGGGCTCGCGCGCGGGGCGATCGGCACGACGCTGGCGCGGGCGCGCCGGCGGCTGGTGGAAGCCTACGAGGGAAAGTCAGGTGAGCATGTCGCACGTGGATGACGGTATCCTGCATAGCTATCTCGACGGCGAGCTGTCGCCGGCCGAGGTCCGGGGAGTCGACGCACACCTGGCCCAGTGCCCCGACTGCCGCCGCCGGCTCGAAGAAGAGCGCGCCCTGATCGCCCGCGCCGCCGAGCTGCTGGCCCTGGCCACGCCGCCCGACCGCGCGCTGCCACCGTTCCGTGCCGGGGACGTGAAGGCGCCCACCCGGCTGTGGTGGCAAGTGCGTCTCCCGCTGGCCTGGGCCGCGACGGTCACGCTGGCCCTGGGAATCGGGACCTACCTCGGCAGAGAGGTGAAGCGCGCCCCGGAAGCCGAGGCGGCACGCGACACGGCGACGACGACGACGCCCACGCGGGCGGAGCCGCCGAAGCAGGAGCTGGCGCGCCGCGAAACTCGCGCCACGGCGCCGGGCGCGGCACGCACGCCGCC
>DATDFC010000187.1:0-5671 GCA_036522815.1 Gemmatimonadales bacterium
CTATGACCTGGTGCTCATGGACATCCAGATGCCCGAGATGGACGGGTTCGAGGCGACGGCGCGGATTCGCGCCCTGCCGCAGGGCGGCACGCTCCCGATCATCGCCTTGACGGCGCACGCGTTGAGCGGCGAGCGCGAGCGCTGCCTGGAGCGCGGCATGACCGGCTATCTGGCGAAGCCGTTCAAGGCACACGAGCTGTTCGCGGTGGTCGAAGGCCGCGGCCCCGACGGCGCCGAGCCGGGGCCAACGGCATCGCCTCCCGTCGATGTCGCGGCGTTCCGCCGCATCATGGAGGAAGCGGGCGCAGCGGAAGCCGTCGACGGGATTCTGGCGACGTTCGTCCAGACGCTGCCGCAACGCCTCGACGCGCTGGCCGCCGCGACCGGCGGGGATTCGGCCGAGCCGATTCAGCGGGCGGCGCATGCCTTCAAGTCCGCGGCCGCGACCATCGGCGCGCGTGCCCTGGCCGCGCTGCTGGAGCAGATCGAAGCCGCAGCCCTCGCTGGCGACGTGGCCGGGGCGCGTGACAAGCTGGAGCGGGTGCGCGGTGAGGCGTCCGCGGCGCTCGCATACCTTCAGACGACCGTGAAAGGCGGCGGGGATGGTTAACGCGATTCCGGTGCTGGTCGTGGACGACGACGCCGTGTCGAGCTCGCAGCTGGGCGCGCTCGCCAAGGCCGCGGGGTACGAGGTGAAAACCGCCTACAACGGCCGCGAGGCGTGGGAGCTGCTGCAGCTGGCGCGCATCCCGATCGTGATCTCGGACTGGTACATGCCCGAGATGGACGGCCCGGAGCTGTGCCGCCGCATCCGGGGCCGTACCCGCGAGCCGTACGTCTATTTCATCATGGTCACGGCGCGCGGCGGCAAGCAGCAGTATCTGGCCGGCATGGAGGCCGGGGCGGACGATTTCATCGCCAAGCCGTTCGACCCGGACGAGCTGCGTGCCCGGCTCAAGGTGGCGGAGCGGATCCTGGGCCTCCGCAAGGAGCTGGAGCAGCTCGAGGTGCTGCTCCCCATCTGCTCCTATTGCAAGCGTATTCGCAACGACAACGAAGAATGGCAGCCGCTCGAGCGCTACATCGAGAAACACTTCGAGCGGCTCGTCACGCACAGCATCTGTCCGGAGTGCTACGTCAAGCACGTACAGCCACAGCTCGACCGGCGGGAGGAGAGGCCGTCCTGATGGGGGCGCCGCGCCTCAGCGCGGCTGCGACACGTCGAGCACGTCGCGCACCTTGCGGGCCAGCGCCTCCGGGGAAAACGGCTTCTGGAGGTACGCGGTCCCCGACTCGAGGATGCCATGGCGCACCACCGAGTCGTCCGTGTACCCCGATGCGAACAGCACTTTCGCGTCGGGACGGAGCCGCGTGAATTGCTCCGCCAGCTCCCGCCCGCTCACGCGCGGCATGACCACGTCCGTCAGCAGCAGGTGAATCGGTCCGCGATGCCGCTGCGCCAGCTGTAAGGCCGCCTCGCCGTCCGCCGCCTCCAGCACGGCGTAGCCGTGACGCTCCAGCACCTGCTTGGTGACGGCCCGCACCGCGGCCGCGTCCTCGACGAGCAGCACGGTTTCCGTCCCGCCCGGCACGCGCGCGCCCGCCACGGCCGTGACCCGCTCCGCGGTCGCGTCCACCTCCGGGAGGTAGATCTTGAAGCTGGTCCCCTCATCGGGCTCGGAGTACACCCAGATGAAGCCGCCCGCCTGCTGCACGATGCCGTACACGGTCGCGAGGCCCAAGCCGGTGCCTTTTCCCGGCCCCTTGGTCGTGAAGAACGGCTCGAAGATCCGCGCCTTGGTCGCCTCGTCCATGCCGCTCCCGGTGTCGCTCACGGCGAGCATCGCGAAGCGGCGGACCGCCGCCGCTTGCTGGTCGCGGGCGTAGTCCGGGTCGTGCTCCACGTTGGCCGTCTCGATCGTGAGCCTGCCTCCCTTCGGCATGGCATCGCGGGCGTTCACGGCCAGGTTCATGAGCACCTGCTCGAGCTGCCCCACATCGGCCCGCACCGCCCCCAGGTCGGGGGCGAGGGCGGTCGTGAGCTCGACGTCCTCACCGATCACGCGGCGCAGGATCTTCTGGAGACCCTCGACCACCGTGTTCAGACTCACCACCCGCGGCTCCACCACCTGCTGGCGACTGAACGCGAGCAGCTGGCGGGTGAGCGCCGCTGCGCCGTCCGCCGCCTTGCGGACCTGCTCGAGGTCGTCACGCTTGGCGTCTCCCGGCGCCAGGTCTTCCAGCAGCATGTCCGAGTAGCTCGTGATCACGGTGAGCAGGTTGTTGAAGTCGTGCGCGATGCCTCCCGCCAGGCGTCCCACCGCCTCCATCTTTTGGGATTGCAGCACCTGCTGCTGGAGCCGTCGCTGGTCGGTGACGTCGCGGACGAAGGTCTCGTAGTACTCGACCTGCCCCGCGCCATTCCGCACGGCGCGCACGCTGAGCTGCACCGTGAGCAAGCGGCCGTCCCGGCGCTTCCAAGTCGCCTCGACGTTGTCGTATTGACGGTCGCTGTAGCTATCGCGCTCCACCAGTCGCTGCCGCTCGGCGGCGTCGGCGTACACGTCCCGACCCATGTCGAGCGCCAACACGTCCGCGGCGGAGTCGTATCCCAACATGCGCACCACGGCGGCGTTCGCCGACAAGAACCGGCCCTGGGGAGTCGAGCGGTAGATCCCGACCGGGGCATGCTCGACCAGGGTCTGAAAGCTCGCCTCCGTCGCGCGCAGCGCCGCGCGCGCCTTGGCGTCGCGCAGCTCGCGCTCGATCGCGGGGAGCAGGCGCTTGAGCTGCCCCTTGGTGACATAGTCGTTGGCGCCCGCCTTCATCGCTGCCACGGCGAGCTCTTCCGTGATCGTGCCCGACACGCAGATGTAGGGGATGTCGAGGCCGCGCCCCCGCAGGATCCCCAGCGCGGCGGTGCCGCTGAAGTGCGGCATGCTATAGTCCCCGATCACCAGGTCCCACGGGTGGCGATCGAGCGCGGCCTCGAGGGCGGCCGCCGTGTCCACTCGCTCGTGCGTCAGGTCGTACCCCGCCCCCCGGAGCTCGCGCAGCATCAGGCGCGCGTCGTCGTCCGAGTCTTCGACCATCAGCACCCGCAGCGGCTGGCCCATAGGTACCAAAGCTGGGGTTTCCAGGCGGGACCGGTGTGAGCGTGCTCACGTCCTCGGGGTGAGGCGGCCACGCAACAGGAAAAACCCCTAGATTGGAGGCGCGCGGGGGGCAAACTCGTGAGCAGCCGGACGGGGCATGAGGTCGTTTTTGCGGCAAGGAGGGTCTACGGGTTCGCGACGCCACCCTGTTTTCAGAAGGCCGCGCGGCCCATTTTGGACGGGCGGCGCCCCGGTCATGACCGGGTGTAGTAGGTGCCACGAGCGCCTCCCTTTTTCCGACCCTGCCGGAGCACGGTTGCGCATGAATCTCCCGCACGAAGTCGAAATCCTGCTGGTCGAAGACAACGCGCACGACGAGGAGCTGACGCTGCGCGCGCTCAAGGAGCGCAACATCGCGAACCAGGTATTCGTGGCTCGCGACGGCGCCGAAGCGCTCGACTTCTTTTTCGGTGACGGCAGTCACCCCTGGCACGAGATCGGGATCGTGCCGCGCGTGGTGCTGCTCGACTTGAAGCTCCCCAAGGTGGACGGCCTCGAGGTGCTGCGGCGTCTCAAGGCCGATGAGCGCACCCGCTCGCTCCCGGTCGTCGTGCTCACCTCGTCGCGCGAGGAGCCCGACATCGCCGCGGCGTACCGGCTCGGCGCCAACAGCTACATCGTCAAGCCGGTCGACTTCGAGTCGTTCGCCCGGGCGGTGTCGGACGTGGGGCTCTACTGGGTGCTCCTGAACGAGCTGCCCCGCTGACGCCGATGCCCACCCTCGCGCGCATCCTCATCGTAGAGGACGTCGCGACCGACGCGGAGCTCATCGAGCGCGAGATCCGCCGCGCCGGGATCGGCTGTGCCACGCGCCGCGTCGACACGGAGCCGGCCCTGCGCGAAGCCCTCCGCAGCTTCGCTCCCGACCTGGTGCTCACCGACCATTCGATGCCGCGCCTCACGGCGCGGGACACCCTGCAGCTCGTCCACCAGGAGACCCCGGACACGCCGGTGATCATCGTAACGGGCAGCCTCGACGAGGAGATCGCCGCGGAATACATCAAGGCCGGCGCGACCGACTACATCGTGAAGCATCACCTGGAGCGCCTGGGTCCCGCGGTCCAGCGCGCGCTCGACCTGAAGCAGGCGCGCGCCGAGCAGGCGCAGGCCGAGGAAGCGCGTCGCCAGGGGGAGGAGCGGTTCCGCGCCCTGATCGAGCACGGGGCCGACGCGATCGCCCTGCTCAGCGCCGACGGCACGGTGTTATTCCTCAGCCATTCGGCCGAGAAGTTGTTCGGCTTCGCGACCAGCGCGCTGGTGGGGCGGAGCGCCCTCGAGCTGCTGCATCCCGAGGACGCACCGCGATTGCTGGGGCTGCTCGCGGACATGGCGGCACGCCCCGGCGTCCCGCTCACGCTGGAGCTGCGGCTGCTGCATAAGGACGCGTCGTGGCGCGCCGTGGAAGCGGTCGTCGTCAACCGGCTCGGCGAGCCCGCTGTCGGCGCCATCGTCATCAACCTCCGCGACATCTCGGAGCGCAAGCAGGCGGAGCAGGCGCTGCGCGACTCCGAGGAGCAGTACCGCTCGCTCGTGGAGGGTGTGCGGGACGTGATCTTCGCGCTCTCGCCCGACGGGGTCATCGCCTCGCTCAATCCCGCGTTCGAAACGATCACCGGCTCGCCCCGTGAGCAGTGGCTCGGCAAGCCGTTCGACCAGCTGGTGCATCCGGAGGACCTGCCGCTCGCCCTCGAGCTGTTCGGCCGCGTGGTGCGGGGCGAGGAGCGGCCCACCGCACAATTCCGCATCCGCACCAGCAGGGGCGACTACCGCCTCGCCGAGTTCTCGGCGACGGCCCAGCTCCGCGACGAGCGGCTGATCGGCATCCTCGGCATCGGACGCGACGTCACCGAGCGGGTGCTGCTGGAGCAGCAGCTCCGCCAGGCGCAGAAGATGGAGGCGGTGGGGCGACTGGCCGGGGGGATCGCCCACGACTTCAACAACATCCTCACCGCCATCACGGGGTACGCGGACCTGCTGCTCGAGGACCTGGCGCCCAAGGACCCGCGGCGCCAGGACGCCGAGGAGATTCACAAGGCGGCGGACCGCGCGGCCGGGCTCACCCGCCAGCTGCTCGCGTTCAGCCGCCAGCAGGTGCTGCAGCCGCGCGTGGTGGACCTGAACGCGCTCGTGAGCGAGCTCGAGAAGATGCTGCGCCGCCTGCTCGGCGAAGACGTGAAGCTGGCCACCGCGCTGGCCCCGACGCTGGGCCGCGTCCGCGCCGACGTCGGTCAGCTCGAGCAGGTCATCATGAACCTCGCCGTCAACGCGCGGGACGCCATGCCCACGGGCGGCAAGCTCACGATCGAGACGCGAGACGTCGAGTTCGACGGGGGCTATGCGGCGGAGCACTATCCCGCCCCGCCGGGGAAATACGCCATGCTCGCCGTGAGCGACACCGGCACGGGCATGGATCCCGAGACGCAGGCCCACCTGTTCGAGCCGTTCTTCACCACCAAGGAGAAAGGCAAAGGCACGGGCCTCGGCCTCGCGACGGTGTACGGCATCGTGAAACAGAG
>DATDFC010000188.1:0-14715 GCA_036522815.1 Gemmatimonadales bacterium
ACGCGACCTCGCACGCCTTGCAGCCGATGCAAACCGTGGTGTCGGTGAAGAACCCCATGGCTTGGGCCATAATCACGCCTTCTCCACGTTGCAGACGAACGCCTTGCCTTCGTGGATCGACACGTTGGGATCTCCCACCCAGGCTGTGAGGTCGTTGACAACGTCACCGGTGCTCAACCCCATCCAGCCCCAGTGCCAAGGCATGCCGACGTGGTGAATGGTCTTGCCGGCGACCTTCATCACGCCGATGCGATCGGTCACGAGCGCCTTGGCGCGGATGTGGCTGCGGGGCGTGCTGATGACCACCCAGTCGAGGTTCTTGATCCCCTTCTCTCTGGCCAGGTCCTTGCCGAGCTCGATGAACAGCTCGGGCTGGAGCTCCGCGAGCCACGGCAGCCAGCGGCTCATCGCGCCCGCGAGGTAGTGCTCCGTCAGCCGGTAGGTGCTGATGACGTACGGGTACTTTGGGTCACCCACCGCGGCCGCGAGCTGGTTCCACGGCTTCCCTTGCGACCACACTTTGTGCACCGGGCTGCTCTGCTGCTTCGGATACAAGAGATTCTGGACCGGAGACTCATGCGGCTCGTAATGGGTCGGGAACGGTCCGTCCACGAGCCCCGCGGGCACGAAGATCCACCCCTTGCCCTCCGGCCGCATGATGAACGCGTCGGTCCCCGAGATCGGCTCCATGATGATGCCGTTCGGGTCCCCTTTGTGGGACGGTGGCATCGTGAGCGTGAAGTCCGGCACGTCGTACCCAACCCACTTTCCGTTGGGCACCTTCTTGCCGGTCTTGGGATCGGGCGGGTTCACGAAGTTCGGATCCCACCACACCCAGCGCTTCCGCTCGCTCCACGGATTCCCATTGAGATCCGCGGACGCCCGATTGTAGATGTTGCGTCTGTTGGCCGGCCACGCCCAGCCCCATTTGAGGTGCGCGCCCGGGACGCCCGGAGCGTCGGGTTCGCGCCGCGCCGTGAGGTTCTGATCCCACGCCGGGAAGCAGCCGCAGTAGATCCACGATGCGCAGGTCGTCGACCCGTCGTCCTTCAACTCGCCGAATCCCTTCAGGTGCTGTTTGGGATTCCCGGTCATGTAGCCGTTGATCTCCCGCAGCACCTTGAGGGCGCTGATCTCACCAGGGTAGAGCGGTGTCTCGCCCGGGTCGGGATCGAAGTCCCAGGTGACCTTGTTCCAACCCTCGTCACGCGGCAGCTTCGAGCCGGCGTACGCCTTCTTCAGGCGCTTCGCCAGGTTGTGGTAGAACCAGCTGTCGGTGCGGCAATCCCCCGGCGCCTTGGCGGCCATGGAGTGCCACTGCAGCATGCGCTGCGTGTTGGTGTAGCTGCCGTCGTATTCCGCGATCTGGGTCGAGGGGAAGAAGAACACCTCGGTCTTGATGTCCTCGATCTTCACTTCCCCGTTCTTGACCTCGGGGCCCAGATACCAGTGGGTTGCCGTCTCGGTGAGCCAGTTGTCCTTCACCACCAGCCAGTCGAGCTGTCGCAGCGCCCGGCGCGTGGCCGTGCCGTTGAGGGAGGTTGCGGGGTTCTGGCCTACGATCACGGCACCCTTGATCTTGCCCTCGTTCATCGCGGCGAAGCAGGCGATGTGGGAGTGGTCGCCGAGGATTTTCGGGTGCCAGTCGTAGCCGAAGTCGTTTTCGGGCGTCGCCGCGTCGCCGTACACGGACTTGAGGTACGACACCATCCACTTCGGCCCGTTGGCCCAGTAGCCCGTGGGTGGCGTCTCGGCGGCGATGTAATCCCGCAGCGTGTCGTGCGGCCGCACGGCCGACGGCGCGTTCATGTAGCCGTGGATCGAGTGGTACAGCGTGGGCACGTCGGTCGAGCCCTGGATCGCCGCGTGGCCGCGTAGCGCCATGATGCCGCCGCCCGGTCGACCCATGTTGCCCGTGAGCTGCTCGAGCAGCGCGCAGCAGCTGATGATCTGCACGCCGTACGTGTGCTGCGTCCACGCCACCGCGTAGGCGAACGCGGTCGTGCGGTCCCGCCCCGAGTTCTCGAGCAGGGCCTCCGCGACCTTGAGGAACTTCTCCTTCGGGGAGCCGCAGATCTGCTCGACCATCTCGGGCGTGTAGCGGCTGAAGTGCTTCTTCAAGAGTTGGAAGACGCAGCGCGGATGCTGCAGCGTCGGGTCGGTCTTCGCCGTCCCCTTCCGCAGCGAGCGGAGCAGGTCGTCGAACGAGCCGCGCTTCTTGATGATGTCTTCCGTGGAGGGCCCCGGGGGCTTGGGCCCGCGCTCGTACTGCCAGGTTTTGTTGTCGTAGCGGCCCAGGAACCCGTTGAACGGCCAGAAGTCGGGTTCTTTGTACTGGAGCAGGCCGGAGAACACTCCGTCGAGATCCTCGGTGTCCTTGTAGTCCTCGTTGACGATGGTGGCGAGGTTGGTGTAGTGGACCGTGTAATCCTTGAAGAACGGGTCCTTGTTCCACTTATCGCTGTGGACGACGTAGTTGATGAGCCCGCCGAGGAACGCGATGTCCGAGCCGGCGCGGATCGGCACGTGGAAATCCGCGACCGCGCTGGTGCGCGTGAAGCGTGGATCCACGTGAATGATTTTCGCGCCGTTCAGCTTCGCCTTCATGGGCCAGCGGAACGCCACCGGGTGGCACTCCGCCATGTTCGACCCCATGACGATGAAGCAGTCAGTGTGTTCGAGGCTGCGCGGGTACGTCGTCGAGGCGCCGCGACCGTTTCGTGCCCCCAGACCGGGGACGCTAGAGCTGTGTCATATCCTGGCCTGATTCTCGATGGCGACGACCCCGAGCCCGCGCCAGAATTTCTGGCACACGTGGTTGAACTCGTTGTCCAGGGTCGCGCCGCCGAGTGCGAAGATCGCGGGCGTCATGTTGACGAGCTTGCCGTTCGGCAGCTTCTCGATGAACGTCTCGTCGCGGGTCTTCTTGGTCAGCTCGGCCACGCGGTCCATCGCCCACTCGAGCTCGACGATCTCCCAGTCGCCAGCGCCGGGTTTGCGATGCAACACTTTCGTGGCGCGGTTGGGGTTCATGTGCAGCTGGTAGATCGCCGCGCCCTTGGGGCAGAGGGTGCCCTCGTTGTGCGGGCTGCGCGGATCACCTTCGATGTTGACGATCTTGCCGTCGACGGTGTGGATGAGGGTGGCGCACCCGACCGAACAGAACGGGCAGATGCTCGGCGTCGTCTTGGCGTCCTTGATCCGCAGTTCCTGCGCCCGTGCCGCGGCCGGCGCCAGCGTCACGCCGAGCCCGACGAGCCCGCCGATGGCCGTGCCCGCTCCGGCGCTGGCGGTGAGGCGCAGAAAGTCCCGGCGACCGACCAGCATGTGTTCCTCCGCGCTCGAGATGAGGTGGGGTGCGCGAAGCTGCTTCAGCGACTGCCGGATGATATAGGGACGGGGTTGGGAGCGCGCAACCCCCCGACCGGCGCTGTTTTTCCGCGGCCTGGCGGTCCGCGACGGCGCGTCGTAGCGTCCCCTCCGGAGGAGGACGGAACGATGCCCGAGCTGCCGGAGCTGACGCCGCAACACTTCGAGATCCTGGTGGTGCGCGAGCTCCGCAAGGTCGGGCTCGACGTCGCCGAGCTCCGCATCCATCGACGCGTCACGCTGCCCGAGCCCGAGCGGGGCTATCTCCTCGAGCTGAGTGGTGTCCTCGGCGGAACCACGGGGCGGCACCGCACCCTCATCGCCTGCCGGCGTCAGCAGACGCCTATCGGCCGAGCCGCCGTGGAGTCGCTGCGGGATCATGTCACCGAGGCGCGGGCCCAGGCGGGAGTGCTGTTTGGCGCCGCCGAGTTCGAACCGGAGGCGCTGACCGCCGCGCTGGACGCCGACCTCGCTCTGCTCCGCGTCACCGACGGCCGCAGCGCCTTCGATACCAGCGGCTGGGGCGCACCGGGTCACTATCCCGCCTGGCTCCCCGCGTACTGTGCCCAGCTGGTGACGCGCGATCCGCTGGGCCAGCCGCGTTATCAGCTGCTCGAGCCCGGGCAGGGCCATCGCATCCTGAACCATATGAAGGAAGGGCGCACCGGATGAGCGAGCAGACACCGCAGAAGAACGCGATGGATGTACTGCAGGCGTGGGTCGACGACTACAACGCGTGCGCCCGGCCGGCAATCCGGCTCGGCTCGGCCGGCGAGGCGGGGGGCGCTCAGCTGCGGCTGCGTTACAGTGCCGCCGAAGGTCAGGTCTCGATCCTGCACCTCGTCGCCGTCGAGCGCGCCGGACGCGCGGCCATCCTGGTGCGCCGCTTCGACGGCCCGACGTCGGAGACGGCGGTCGAGGCGGGGCTGTGGGCCAGCCGAGAGCTCGGGCGGCGCTAGTCCCCGTCTCCATTCAGGATCTCGGCACCCTGGGCGGTGCCGTGAGCCAGGGGAAAGCGGTGAACCGCCGCGGTCAGGTCGTCGGCACGAGCCGCGACGCCCTGGGCCGCACCCGCGCGTTCCTGTGGGAGGAGTCGCTGGGGATCGTCGACCTGAAGCCGCTCACCGGCGTGAATTCCTCGGCCAACGACATCAACGACAACGGCGAGATCGCGGGCGGGGGCGACACCGGGTTCGGCGACTTTCACGCCTACCTGCTGTCCGCCGGCACGAGCTTCGACCTCGGCACGCTCGGGGGAAACGAGAGCGAGGCACTCGCCGTCAATCGGCGCGGCCAGGTGGCGGGGCACAGCCGCGGCGCCGGCGCGCCGGCGAAGCACGCCTTCGTCATCGTCGAGCCCGGCACGATGATCGACCTCGGCACCCTCGGCGGGACGACGAGCATCGCCCACGACCTGAACGAAGACGGCGCGGTGGTCGGCTTGTCCGAGACCAAGACGGGCGAGCCACGCGCGTTCGTATGGACGGCGACCGACGGTCTGCGGGATCTCGGGATGCTCGGCGCTGCGAGCATGGCGCTGGGCATCAACAATCGGACCGAAGTGGTAGGCGGCAGCGGCCACGCGTTCCTGTGGACCGCCCGCGCCGGCATGGTCGACCTGGGAACGCTCGGCGGACGGACCAGCTGCGCCAACGCCATCAACGACGCCGGCCACATCGTGGGGTCGAGCCAGACAGGAGACAGCGACGCGCGCGGGCTTCCCGTCACCCACGCATTCCTGCGGACACCGGAGGGCGGCATGCTGGACCTGGGCACACTGGGAGGCGAGCACAGCGCCGCCGTCGCCGTCTCCGACGTCGTAGGGGCGGGGGCGGAGCATGCGGCGCCCCTACTGTGGATCGCTGGGCACAGCCACGATGCCTCCGGCCGGGTGCGAGCCGCGTTGTGGGCGGTGCGACTGGGCTGATTCGACCCGGCTTGACGGCGAGGCAGAAAGCGGATCGTTTAACCCGCTCCAGCGACCCCGGGGACTGAGCCATGACGTGGACCCAGGTGTACGATCCGCTGCACAATTGGGTCTTCTCCACTCTCGTCGCCGCACTCCCGATCCTGGTGCTGTTCGGCCTGCTGGCGGGGTTGCGCGTAAAGCCGCACTGGTGTGCCATCGCCGGCGCTGCCACCGCGGTGCTCGTGGCTGTGCTGGTTTTCGGGATGCCGGCCTCGCTCGCCGGCATGAGCTTCCTGTACGGCGTCGGGTTCGGCGTGCTGAAGATCGCCTGGATCGTGCTCGCGGCGGTGTATCTCTACGACATCTCGGTATTCACCGGCCAGTTCGAGATCATGAAGGAATCGGTGGCGGGCATCACCGCCGACCGCCGGCTGCAGCTGCTGCTGGTGGCGTTCTGCTTCGGAGCGTTCATCGAAGGTGCGGCGGGCTTCGGGGCGCCGGTCGCGATCGCGGGCGCCTTCATGATCGGGCTCGGATTCAAGCCGTTCCACGCCGCCGCGCTCAACTTGATCGCCAACACATCGCCGGTGGCGTGGGGAGCGATCGGGACGCCGGTGCACACGCTGGCGGCAGTCTCGGGCCTGCCGGAGTCGGATTTGAGCGCCATGATCGGCCGCATCCTGCCCATCACGGGGATCATCGTGCCCTTCTGGCTGGTGCGCGCCATGGTGGGGTGGGCCGAGACCCTCGAGGTGCTGCCCGCCATTCTCGTGGTGGGAGCTTCGTTCAGCCTGACGCAGTACCTCTGGTCCAACCACGTGGACTCGAACCTGGTCGACATCGCCGGCGGCGTCGTGTCGCTCGTTGCGACGGTGATCTTCCTCCGGTTCTGGCGGCCGAAGCGCGTGTGGCGCTTCGCGGACGAGCAAGCACCGGCAGGTACCGCGGCCGCGCACAAGCATTCCCCCGCTCAGGTGGTCAGGGCGTGGATGCCGTTCGCCATCCTGTCGCTGACGGTGCTCGTGTGGGGCCTGCCGGCGGTCAAGGGCGCGATCAACCGCGCGACCACGCCCGTGTGGGATGTCCCGCTGCTGCACAACGCGGTGACGCGCGCGGCGCCGGTCGTGACGAAGCTGACGCCGGAGGCGGCGCGGTTCGACTTCAACTGGCTTTCGGCGACGGGCACGGGGTGCTTCGTCGCGGCCATCCTGGCCGGCCTGGTGCTCGGCCTGGGGCCGGTGCAGCTGGCGAAGATCTTCTGGTACACGCTCAAGCGCATGAAGCTCGCGGTCATCGCGATCTCGTTCATGCTGGGCCTGGGGTTCACCACGCGTTATTCCGGGCTCGACGCCGTGCT
Organism: Gemmatimonadales bacterium; assembly: GCA_036522815.1. GTDB lineage: Bacteria > Gemmatimonadota > Gemmatimonadetes > Gemmatimonadales > GWC2-71-9 > AG41. Next base: position 6,636 of record DATDFC010000188.1, read on the forward strand.
GGGGCTGGCATTCACGCGCAGCGGCTGGTTCTACCCCTTCTTCGGGACGTTCCTCGGGTGGCTGGGGGTCGCCCTGACAGGCAGTGATACCTCGTCCAACGCGCTGTTCGGCAGCCTGCAGCGGATCACGTCACAGCAGCTGGGCCTCGATCCGATCCTGATGTGCGCGGCCAACTCGGCGGGCGGCGTGATGGGCAAGATGGTGGACGCTCAGTCCATCACCGTTGCGACGTCGGCCACGAATCAGGTGGGCAACGAAGGCACGATTTTCCGGCACGTGTTCTGGCATTCGATCGCGCTGGGCGCGATCGTCGGGATCATCGTGTTGCTGTACGCCTACGTGTTCCCGGGCGGGGTGCCGCACGGCCTGACGATCGTCAAGTGACGTTAGGCATAAACTCGTAGGGGCGCAGCATGCTGCGCCCCTACGGTTTTCCGCGCCCCTACTTGTTGTCTGCGCGCCTGCTGTTTTCAGCCCCTGGCGCCCGCTCGCACTTCCGCCGGCTGCCAGATGCTGATCTTCCGCGTCTCCGGCATCAGGAACAGGCTGAGCACGAACGCGACCGCCGGGACCGCGATGGGGTAGACCAGCGCGTGGCCCAGGCTCTGGGACATGGATAGCCCACCTGCCTGCGCGGACACATACGCCGCGGTCGTGATGACCGGCACCAGTCCGCCACCCCAGCCATTCCCGATGTGATACGGGACGGACACCGACGTGTACCGGATGCGCGCCGGGAAGTACTCGGCCAGGAACGCCCCGATCGGGCCGTACACCATCCCTACGTAGGAGACCATGATCGCCACGATCAAGATCGCCAATGGGTAATTGAGGTTCGCCGGGTTCGCGGCGTTGCCGAGGGCTGTGTAGAGCGGGTAGTAGGTGACGGCGGCGAGCAGGAACCCGGCGAGGATGATCGGCTTCCGGCCGATCCGGTCGGACAGCCACCCGAAGAAAATGAGCGACGGCGTGGCGATGAGCAGCGCGGCGCCAGTGATGATGGCCGGAGTCAGCACGTCCGGCTTCTGGACTTGTTGGACGAAATACAGCGCCCAGAACTGGCTCGAGTACCAGACGACTCCTTCGCCGATCACCACCACGCTGGCGATCAGGACGTACTTCAGGTTCTCGCTCAGAAACGCTTCACGCCAGGGATTCGTCGCCGTCTGCCCCTTCGCCTTGATGGCCTGGAAGATCGGCGTCTCGGCGAGTTGCAGCCGGATGTAGATGGCGATCGCCACCATGAGCAGCGAGAGCAGGAACGGGATGCGCCAGCCCCAGGCGTTGAACGCCTCGGTGCCCACGATCTCGCGGGTCACGATGATCACGGCCAGCGACACCACGATGCCGAGCGTGGGCGACGTCTGGAGCCAGCCGGTGTAGTAGCCGCGCTTTTCATCCGGCGCGTGCTCCGCGACGTACGTGATCGCGCCGCCGTACTCTCCACCGAGACACAGGCCCTGGATGAGACGCAGGAGCAACAACACAATCCCCGCGAGTGCGCCGATCTTGGCGTAGCTCGGAACCAATCCGATGAGCGCCGTCGAGAGCCCCATGCCGCTGAGCGTGATGAGGAACGTGTATTTCCGGCCCACGATGTCGCCGATGCGGCCGAACACGAAGGCCCCGAACGGACGGATCAGGAACCCGGCGGTGAAGGTGCCGACAGTCTTGATGAGCGCGCTTCCAGAGGCCCCTGCTGCGAAAAACTTGACCGACAGGAGCGCGGCCAGACTGCCGAAGATGTAGAAGTCGTACCACTCAATCACGTTCCCCACGGCCGCGGCGACGACGACGCGGCGTAGTTCCTTCACGGAGAGCGCCGGAGCGGTCATAACTCCCTCTGGTCGGTGGTGGAAGTTCCAGTGTCCCGCCGAAATGGCACCTTGTCAAGGTGGCGTGCCGGCCTAGCGGCCGTGCGCGTATTTGAGGGCGGCCTCGGTGCGGTTCTTGACCCCGAGCTTCGAGAACAGGTGCTGCACGTGGAACTTGACCGTGTTGTCCGAAAGGCCGAGCCGCTCGGCGATCTGCGGGTTGGTGAGCCCGCCGGCGACGAGCGTCCAGACTTCGCGCTCGCGCGGCGTCAAGTCGCCGGGCGCGCCGGCCGCCCGTCCCTCGATCCAGCGGCGCGCGGCCTGGGGAAAGACGAGCTGCCCGGCATGCACTTGACGGATCGCCGTCAGCGTCTGCTGGGGCGATTCCGTCTTGAGGGCGAGGCCGTCCGCGCCCGCGTCGAGGGCCGAGCGGAGCGATTCGCCGTCGTTGTACGCGGTCAGCACGAGCACCTTGGGAGGCGTGGGGCGGTCGCGCAGCGCGGCGAGCACTTCGGTGCCTTTGATCGTGGTGAGCTCGAGGTCGAGCACCACCACGTCCGGCTTGTGCTGCTGCACCAGCTTCACGACTTCGGTGCCGTCGGTGGTCCACCCCGCGACCGTGATGTCCGGCTCGCCGTCGAGCAGCGCGCGCAGACCCTCGAGCACGATGGCATGATCGTCCGCGAGCAGCACGCGGATCATCGCGGCGTGCTCACTCAGCGGGCAGCGTGACGGTGAGCGACGTACCCCGGCCCGGCGCGCTCTCGAGCGCGAACGTGCCCCCCAGCATCTCGACGCGGTCCTGGATCCCGCGCAGCCCGAAGTGCCCGCCTTCCACGCCCACGCCTTCTTCGCTCGCCAGCACCCGCTCCGGGTTGAAGCCGCGCCCCCGGTCCGAGACGGTGAGGGTGAGCGAGCCGCCCTGGCGCTCGACGATCACGCGCTGCTCGGTCGCGCCCGAGTGACGGTGCCCGTTGGCGAGCGCCTCCTGCAGGATGCGATAGATCGCGATCTTGGTCGGCAGCGCACAGTCGCCCAGGTCGTCGGGGAGGTCGAGCTCCACGCCCTGCTCGGTCAGCGTCTCGTGCTGCACCGCGAGGCCCTCGATGATCTCGCCGAGCGCGCGGCGCTCGAACCCGGGCGGCCGGAATGCCCCGATGAAATTGCGGATCTCGCCCAGCGCGCGCTCGAGCAGGCGCACCGCCTGCCGCGACCGCTGCTGGGTGGGCGGATCCGCGGCGAGCGCGCGCTCGAGCACCTGCAGCTGGGACAGCGCGGCGAAAATGTCCTGTACCGGGCCGTCGTGCATGTCGAGCACTATGCGCTGCAGCTCGCGCTCGCTGGTCGCGAGCAGGCGCCGCGAGGCGGCCCGGGCCTCGGCGTCGCGAAACTCGGTCACGCGCGACGTGACGCCACGAGCTGCGGCAGCCGCTCCGCGACGAATCCGAGCACCGCCCCGATCGCGAGCGCGATCGCCACGCGGACACCACCCTGGAAGCTCACGGCCCGAAGCCCCATCGCCACCCCGGCGCCGGCGAACGCACCGGCCGTGTAGGACAGGAGGGGGAGGCGCGCCTGCAGCACCATCCCGAGCGCGGCGCCACCGAGCACCAGCGCCTGGACGAGGTCCTGCCCCCCCAGGGCCCGCGCGGCCGCGTGCGCCACGAGCGCCCAGACGACGCCGGACGTCGTGGCGGCGAGCGTGCGCTGCAACCCGGGGATCCCGCCGCCGGCGGCCAGTGAGCATCCCAGCGCGACGATCACCGGCCACAACGACAGGTTCACCCTTGCCATCTCGGAAATCGCGGTCCACGCCGCCACCACAACCCCCAGGCTCACCCCTCGCATGGTCATCGGATTCATGGCTTGGTCTCCTCCGGTGTGACGACGCGGTAGGCCTCCATCGCGAAGTACTCGGGCAGGCCCAGCCGGTCGGCGCGCGCCGCGGTCTCCAGGTTGCGCGTTTCGACCCGCTGCCAGAACTCGCGGTCGTCGTGCCCGCCCGGGAACGGCGCGGTGTCCTTCTGCGACTGATGCTTGAAGATCGCGAACACCTTGGCCCGCAGCTCGTCCTGGGAGAGCGGCACCAGGACGTTCGCTTCCGTGAGGGGCCACTCCTGCCACGCCCCGCGGTACAGCCACACCTCCGGGGGAGTTCCGTCGTACACGGCGAGCGCCTGCGTGACCGCCGCCTTACACATGCGGTGGGTGCCGTGCGGATCGGACAGATCGCCCGCGACAAAAACGAGCTCGGGTCGGACTTCCTCGAGCAGGGCGTGCACGATCGCCACGTCCTCGGGCCCGATCGGGTGCTTGCGCACTTCCCCGGTGCGGTAGAACGGCAAGTTGAGGAAGCGGGCCGCCGTGGGCGGCAGCCCCACCGACTCGAGCGCCGCGATCGCTTCCGACTCCCGGATCATGCGCTTCAGGTCCTGAACCACCGGCAGGTCCACGTCGCCCGGCATCTTGCGCTCGAAGCTCGCCTCCACGCTCTCGCGCACGCGCTGCACCGCCACCCGGTCGAGTCCCAACGTCTCCGCGGCGCGGCTCACGAAGTCGAGGTGGCGCCGCACGTCGTGATCGAATACGGCGATGTTGCCGCTGGTCATGTAGGCCACGACGATCGCGTTCTCGTTTTCCCACAGCTTGCGCAACACGCCGCCCATGGAGATCACGTCGTCGTCGGGGTGCGGGGAAAACACCAGCACCGGCTTGCGGGACGGCAGCCGCCGGCGGCCGCGGATCTTGTCCCGCAGCCGGTTGAACACGAGCCCGTTGATGGGACCCGGTGCCCCGTGCTTGGCCAACAGCGGGCTCAGGTGATGCTCGGCGTAGTCGCGCGCCGTGAGCTTGAGGAGAGCCTTGCCGGTCTGCTCCGCCAGCCAGACCGTCGCCCGCTCGGTCAGCTGCGGCGTCCAGTCGACGCTCGAGAGCACCCATGGCGTCTTGATGCGTGTCAGCTCGGCGGCGGCGGCCAGATCCAGATACGCCGTCGTGTTGGCATGCCGCTGCAGGAAGGTGGCGGCCACGTCTGGCGACACCTCGCCCTCGACCGCGCGCGCGACGATGTCAGACTTGTGCTCCCCCGTGGCGATCAGCGCGATCTCGCGCGCATCGAGGATCGTGGCGACGCCCATCGTGATCGCTTCGCGCGGGACGTTGTCTTCGCCGAAGAAATCGGCGGCTGCATCCTTGCGCGTGACCGTGTCGAGGATCGCGAGACTGGTGCGCGAATCCTGCGAAGAACCCGGCTCGTTGAAGCCGATGTGCCCGCTCTTGCCGATCCCCAGCAGCTGCAGGTCGATGCCCCCCGTCTCGGCGATAGCCCGCTCGAAGGCGTCGCAGTGCTCCGCCAGCCGCTCGCGCGGGACGCTGCCGTCGGGGATATGCACGTTCTCCGACCGGATGTTCACGTGCGCGAACAGGTTCTCCCACATGTAGCGCCGATAGCTGTGCGGACTGTCCGGCGGCATCGGGTAGTACTCGTCGAGGTTGAACGTGACGACGCGCGAGAAATCCACCTCGCCCGCGTGGTGCCGGCGGATCAGCTCGCGGTAGATCCCCAGCGGCGTGCTGCCGGTGGCGAGCCCCAGCACGCACCGCCCTTTGGCCGCCGTCTCCCGCGCAATTACCTCGGCGACGCGGTCGGCGAGCAGCGCAGCGAGATCGTCGTGGTCGCCTACCACGACGGTGGGAATGCGCTCGCGGTCGCGCGGGCCTTCGATCAGCCGGGTCGGGGCGCGCCGCGCAGGACTGGGTGGACGGGGGGGCCGTGCGATCCGAGCGTCGTCGGGCGTCATCTGGTGTCGTGGCTCCTTGCGAGACAACGTAGCATAGAGATAGAAGGGAAGAATACGTCCGGTCGGAACCTCGGGCAAAGTCAGACAGCGCGGTTACTTGACGGACCGTGCAGTTCGTCGCATATGTAGAGTGCGCCCCCACGATTCACGGATCGTTCTTGTGACCGGCGGCCGCGACTGCGGTGGGCCGCCAGGGACAGGGTGTGCGGGTGGGAGCCTCCGTGACGCAACGGGAGCCGTTCGTCGAAGGCAGACGCGAGATCCTGCGCCAGGCGAGCGTCGCGCTCGGGGGCCGCCCCGTTACCGTGTGGGAGGTCTCGGCCCGCGCCGAGCTGGAACCGCAGGCATCGAGCGAGTCCGCCCCAACTCACCACGCCACAAAGCTGGACGTCGACGCCACCCTGCGGCGCTGGAACATCGCCATCGTGCAGGGGAGCCGCTGGGTGGGATGTCAGAGCGGGTCGGAGGGGCTGTGGGTGGTCGCGCCGGTCCGGACCAAACCCCCGGCGCCCCCCCCCGACGGGCGCGAGCGGCGCAGCCGCGAGCGCCTCACGCTCGAGCTCGCCGGCCTCTGCCTTGGCCTGCTCGACCGGCGGGAACCCGCGCCCGGGCACTCGCCGGCCCGACCCGACCCGCTCCACGACATCACCACCTTGCCGGGCATCATCGCGCACGAGCTGTCCAACCCGCTCACGGCGGCGCGCGCCGGGCTGCAGCTCGCCATGGAATCGGTGGGCCGCTGGACCGAGGTCGCGGCGGGCCGCCGCCTCGAGCTGCTCGACGAGCTAGGTCAGGTGATCGAGGACATCGACCGGTCGGTCAGCTTTCTGCGCGCGGTGAAGGACCGGGCGCGGGGCGCCCTGGCGCGCTCCGAGCGATTCGACGCCGTGCGTGTGGTGCGCTCGTGCTGCACCCTCGAGAGCCGCGTCTTGAAGGAGAAGAAGATCCCGCTCGAGTTTGACTCCACGCTCGAGACGTTGTATTTGAAGGGTGACCCCAACGCCCTGTACGACCTGCTCGTGAATCTGATCCGCAACGCCGCCGACGCGAGCGCCGCGCGGCCCGCGCCCATCCGGGTAGGGCTGATCCAGGAGGCCAGCTCGCTGCGGCTCACGGTGGAGGACCGCGGCGTCGGCATCCGCTCCCAGGACCTGGAGCGCATTTTCGAGCCCGGCTACACGACCAAGGAATTCGGCGAAGGGAGCGGCATGGGGCTGGTCGTCGTGCAGAGCGTGATCCGCAACATGTTCGCCGGCAGTATCGCGGTCGACTCGAAGGTTGGGGTCGGAACGACGGTCACCGTCACCCTGCCGATTCCGCCGCAGCGGTCTGTCGATCCGCAGCCGGCGGGCGAGCGGGCGTAGCCCCGTGGGCCGCTCCTCCGTTGTGGCAGCGGTCGCGGCCTGGGCCGCCCTGTTCGCCCATCCCGCTCCCGCCGCAGCGCAAGACCTGGTCGTCGACACCACGGGGGCGGCCGCGTTGGTCGATCAGGCGCTGAGCCACTCCGCCGTGATGCAGAACCTCGAGTACCTCACCGACGTGATCGGCCCGCGCCTCAGCGGCTCGCCCGCCGCCCGTCGTGCCAACGAGTGGACGCTCGAGCGCTTCAAGGCGTACGGCCTGGATGGCCACCTCGAGCCATGGCAGTTCGGGGGGACATGGACCCGGGGAGCGTTCCGCGCGCGCCTGACCGCCCCCCGGCCCCACGAGGTCACGGCGGCCAGCTGGGCATGGGCGCCGGGCACGGGCGGCGCCACCGTCACGGGACCGGTCGTGCGCATCGACGCGAGCACACCGGACAGCTTCGTGGGGCAGCGCCGCCGGGTGAAGGGCGCCTGGGTCATGACCCGCGTGCCATCGCTCGTGTGGAACAACGACGGCCCGCCTATGACCGGTGCCGACTCGGCGCGCCAACGCGAGTTCATCCGCAGCGTGTTCACGCCGGTTCGTGATGCGGACTCCGCCACGCGCGCCCGCATGCAGCAGTTCGCGAACGACGTCCCGTACTTGCTGCACCGCGCCGGTGCTCTCGGCATCGTCGTCGACGCCGGGAAGGAGCATGCGCTGCTCAATATGAGCGGGTCTCCCAACCGGATCCTCCCCCTGCCGCAGGTCGTCGTCGCGCACGAAGACTTCGCGCTCTTCGACCGGCTGCTCGCGGCCGGGACGACGCCGCGCCTGGCCGTGAGCATCGCGAACACCGTGACGCGCGACTCGGTCACGCAGTGGAACACGGTCGCCGAGATCCGTGGCGCCGAATACCCGGGCGAGGTGGTGATCGTCGGCGCGCATCTCGACTCGTGGGATCTGGGCACGGGGGCGACCGACAACGGCACCGGCGCGATGTGCACGCTCGAGGCGGCCCGCGCGATCGCGCAGGCGGGCCTCAAGCCGAAGCGCACGATCCGCTTCGTGCTGTTCACCGGCGAGGAGCAGGGACTCATCGGGTCCCGTAAGTACGCGGA
>DATDFC010000189.1:0-18821 GCA_036522815.1 Gemmatimonadales bacterium
GGCCGGCGCCCGGCCGGGGCCGGTCGTCGGGCAGGGGACGGGCGGTGTTGCGCCCAGGACGGCGCGGGCAGCGCAATGACGGCCAGCGCGCAGAACGCGAGCAGCGGGACGTGCCTCATGGCGGGGCCAAGATATCGAGGCGCGCCCCGTCTGACCACCGCCGTCAGGGAAGCTTGTGCAGCTCCACGCGACGGTTTTGCGCCCGCCCGGCCGCGGTACTGTTGGGCGCGACGTATCCGGACGCGCCGTATCCCTTGGCCACCATGCGCACCGGCGCTACGCCCTTGCGCGCCAGGTAGAACCGCACGGCGGCAGCCCGCGCCTGCGACAGGCGCAGGTTCGAGAACTTCGTCCCGGTGCTGTCCGTGTAGCCCCCCACCTCGATCCGGATCTCTGGATTCGCCACCAGCGACGCCGCCACGGCGTCGAGCACCAGGTACGAGTCGCGCGTCAGCACCGACCGGCCCGTCTCGAAGTTCACGCCCCGCAGGATGAGCGTGGGCCGCGGCGCGGGCGCCCCCGGCGCGGTCGGTCGCGCCGGCTCGGGCGCAAACAGCACCAGGCAGCCGTTCGCATCCACCTGACTGCCCGGCGGCGCGGGCGGGCACTTGGCGGGCGCGGCGGGCGCGGCGGGTGCGGCGGCCTGAGCGGTCGGGGCCCTGACGGCCTCGACCGGGAGAGGACAGCCGGTGGCGTCGACCTTGGTGCCGGCGGGCGTATTGGGGCACTGGTCGATGCCGTCCGGCACGCCGTCCAGGTCGGAATCGAGCGGGCACCCGTTGGCGTCCACCGTGGCGCCCTTGGGAGTGTTGGGACACTTGTCGAGGCCGTCCGGCACGCCGTCGGCATCGGCGTCCATGGGGCACCCCTTGGCGTCCACCGCGACGCCCGCGGGCGTGTTGGAGCACTGATCGACGCCGTCGGGGACGCCGTCGGCGTCGGAATCGATAGGACAGCCCTTTGCGTCGACCTTGACGCCGGTCGGGGTGTTGGGGCACTGGTCGAGCCCGTCGGGAACTCCGTCGCCGTCGGCGTCGGTGGGGCAGCCGGTGGCGTCGACGTGGGCGCCGGCGGGAGTGCCCGGGCACTTGTCGAGCCCGTCGGGCACCCCGTCCTGGTCGGCGTCCAGGGGGCAGCCGCGCTGATCGACGACGACGCCGGCCGGCGTGCCGGGGCACGCATCCTTGCCGTCGGGCACGCCGTCGCCGTCGGAGTCTTTGCGCACGGTACCGAGATGCAGCACCGAGAGGCCGACGGTGCCGAGATAGTGTGTGACACTCTGGAGGCCGAAGTTCGACTTCGTGCTCGGGGTGACGATCGCCCGGCCCTCGACGCGCAGGGCGATGCGATTGGTGAGAAACAGGCGGATCCCGGCGCCGCCGTGCACGGCGTTGTCGGTGAAATGGTACGGGGCGCGGGTGCCGAAATCGAGCAGCGAATAGCCGCCGAGCGCGTAGACGGTGAGCCGGGGCGCGTGCAGCGCGTTCACCACGAGCGACGCGCCGGCGATCAGGGGCTGCAGCGTGTTGGCGGTCCCGCCCGGCGGGGTCACGGTGTACTCGGGCTGGAACAGCACGTCCCCTTCGATGCCGATGAAGTTGTTCAGGAAATAGCCCAGGCGGGCACCGCCGCCGGGTTTCTCCCCCAGGCCGAACGCGGGGGCGTAGCGCGTATAGGACGCGAAGGCGCCGGCTTCGAACTGCCCGGCGCGCTGCGCGGCGAGGGCGCTCGCGCCGAGCGCGAGCGTGCCCGTCAACAGCGCGATCCGTCTCACGGCAGCTGGTGCAGCTCGACCCGCCGGTTCTGCGCGCGGCCGGCGGCGGTCGTGTTGGCCGCGATTGGATTCGCCGGCCCGTAGCCCTTGGCGACCATGCGGCTGGGTGAGACGCCGCGCGTCGCGAGATACGCCCGCACCGCCTCCGCGCGCGCCTGCGACAGCCGGGCGTTGGTCGCGGCGGCTCCGGTGTTGTCCGTGTACCCGGCGATCTCGATGCGGATGTCGGGATTCGCCTGGAGCGACTGCGCGACGATGTCGAGGACCGTGAACGATTCCGGCTTGAGCGCCGATTTGCCGGTTTCGAAGATCACGCCGCGCAGGATGACCGGCGTGCGCTCGGGCGTGAACAGAATCGGGCACCCGGCGGCGTCCACCCGCGTGCCGCGGGGCGTGTTGGGGCACTTGTCTTTGGTGTCGTCGACGCCGTCGCCGTCCGAGTCCTTGAACCGCTGGCAGCCCACGTTGTCGACTTCCACACCGGGGGGCGTGTTGGGGCACTTGTCGATGCCGTCCGGGACGCCGTCCATGTCCGAGTCGAGGGGGCAGCCGGCCTTGTCCACCATGGCGCCCGCGGGCGTATTGGGGCATTGATCGATGCCGTCGAACACGCCGTCGCCGTCCGCGTCCGCCGGGCAGCCCCGTGCGTCGACCGTGGCGCCGGCGGGCGTGTCGGGGCACTGATCGATGCCGTTGACCACACCGTCGTGGTCCGAGTCGAGGGGGCAGCCGGAGGCATCGACGTGCGCGCCGCGCGGCGTGTTGGCGCAGCGGTCGAGACCATCGAGCACGCCGTCGCCGTCGGAGTCGGACGGGCAGCCGCGCGCGTCGACCGTCGCCCCGGCGGGAGTGTTGGGGCAGGCGTCGCGCCGGTCGGGCACGCCGTCCCCGTCGGAGTCGGTGGCCGGGCCGCCGCCGGCGAAGACCGACAGCCCCACCGACCCCACGACATGTCCGGCCCAATCGGCGCCGGCCAAGCCCGTGTTGGGTGCATAGATCCCCCGCACCTCCACCCGCAGCGCGGCGCGGTCGCCCAGGAACACCCGGTCACCCAGCGCGCCGTGGATCGCGTTGTCGGTGAAGCGGTAGGGTGCGGCTTGCTCGTAGTCGAGGCGGGAATAGCCGCCCAGGATGTAGAAGAGATTTCGCGCGCCGCCGAAATTCAGCACGAGGCTCGCCGCGCCGACGGCGAGCGTGGGAGATGCGCCGCCGGTGCGCGGCGTGAGACTCTGATAGCCGCCGTCCAGCTCGGCGCTCACGACGTTGTTGAAGAAGTACGCGAGCCGGCCCCCACCGCCGACCTGGTTGTCGAGATCGAACACGTGGTCGTAGCGCGTCAGCGACGCGAACGCCCCGAGCTCGAACTGATGCGCGCGCTGCGCGTCGAGGCTGGCCGGAGTGCCGGCCAGCACCGTTGCCGAGACGAGGACGATCGCGAGCGTGCGCATCAGCGGCCGATCCCTCCCTGAGGTCGCACTACGGTAACAATTCGGCCTCCGGTTTGAAACCCCGGAGGCCGTTTCCGCGTGACGCACATCACGCTCTACTGGCGTCCGTTTTCCCCGCGGACGAACCGCACGACCTTGGCGAGGTGGTCGGCGAGGGCCGCCAGCTCGGCGGCTCCGCGCGCCAGTCCTTCGATCGCCTGGAGCTGCTCGGCGGCGGCGGCCGCGACCGCTTCCGCTTCCTGCGTGGACGAGTGCGCGCCGCCCTTCGCCTGCTCGAGCGACCGGCCGATCGTGCCCGCCCGCTCGCGGATACCGTGCGCCAGTTCCGCCACCCGCTTGCCCGCGCGCGCCGTACCGCCTGCCGCTTCGGCGATCCGCGTCAGGTCGTGGACCCAGTCCGTCGACCCCTGGACCACTTCTCCCAGGTCGCCCCGGATGCGCTCGAGCAGCTGTGCCGCGCGGTCGAGCGCGCGGCGCGTGTCCTGCGCCGATTTGCCGACGTTGCGGGCCTCGCGACCGCTTTCCTCGGCGAGCTTGTGGACCTCGTCGGCCACGACCGCGAAGCCACGGCCGTGCACACCGGCGCGGGCCGCTTCGATCGTCGCGTTGAGCGCCAGCAGGTTCGTTTGATTCGCGATGAAACCGATCGTTTCCGAGAACTTCTCGACCTGCTCGGCCACGTCGCGCAAGCGGAGCACTTCGCGCGCGCTTTCTTCGGTGGTCACGCCGAGGTCCGAGAGCCGGCGTACCGCCGCCTGGGTGGCGAGCCGGATCTTCTCCGTCGTCTGCTCCATCTGCGCGCCCGACGCGCGGGTCTCGTCGCCCGCAGCGGCGACCTCGCCGGCGTGCTGCGCCAGCTCCGTTGCCTCGCGGGCGAGCGCGCTCACCAGGCCGGCGGCCTGCGCCGCGCCCTGGCTGGCGCGGCGCGCGGCGGCAGCCACCTCCTCGCTCGACGCATGAATCTGCTGGGTCGTCGCGGTGAGGGTCTGCATGTAGGCGCTGGTGCGGTCGGACGCGCCTACGACGGGCTGCACCGAGCCCTCGATGGCGAGCATGAGCGCGAGCTGCGGCGCCAGCAGGGCCAGCAAGTCGCCGTCGGAATCGCGGTACATGGCCGGATCCGAGTGACGCACGCTCCACACGCCGACGAGTTGCGCGGCGTGGTACAGCGGCACCAGCACCTCCGAGCCCGGCTGCTCCCGCCCGGTCGTCACCACTTGCTGGCGCGCGAGCGCACGTGCCACCACCGGACGCTGCAGCCGGCGCACTTCGCCCGTGAGCCCGGCGTCGGCGTCGTAACGAAACTTGCCCCCGGGCGTGGCGGCGGTGTCGGCGATGAGCTCCATCTCGTTGGTCGTGGCGTCGTAGCGCGCGAATCCCATGTGCTCCCACGCCACCAGCCGCCGGGCCAGCTCCTGGATCCGCGGAAAGCTCTTCGCGAGGCTGATGTCCCGCGCGATCGCCTGGCCCAGCCCCTGGATCAGGGCCAGCTCGTCCGCCCGGACGCCGCGGCGGACGACCGAGAGCGTCGCCGCCGTGGCGCCCGCGAGCCCCGCTCCGACCACCGCGAAGACGGCGCTGTCGACGCCGGCGTGCAGCAGCGCGAGCCAGCCGAGCGCCAGGCCCGCGGAGCAGGCGTACACGACCGCCTCCCAGCGCGCCGTCATTCGGGGATCGACCCAGGCGAGCGAGCGCCCCAGCGCGAGCTCCACGTAGAACGTCGCGTTCACGACCAGGGGAAGCAGCGCCAGGAATATCACGAGCCCGGGGAGGTTCACCGCCGCGAGGGCCGCGGCCCCCGTCGCCCCCCCGAGCCGTTCGTACACGAGCCCTGCCACGGCTCCCCCCGCCGCGAGGTGCGCCGCATTACCGAGTGCGGCGGCGAGCGGCAGCCGGCGCAACGCCATGTCGCCCACGAGCATCGCCACCGGGCCGACGATGACGCCGAACGGCCAGCCTCGGTCGAGCGTGGCGTACGCCATCACGCCGAGGATGTAGGAGGTAAAGCCGTTTCCGGGGAGGGCGATGCCGAACCGCCGCGCCAGCGCGCCGACGATCACCAGCACGACCAGCTCTTCGGCGACGTCCGCTCCGAGCGCCGGACGTCCCGCCGCGAAACTCGCCACGGCGGCGGCGATCGCCGCGGCGGCGCCGAGCGCGACCAGCGCGCGTACCAGCAGACTTGGCGACGCCTTGAGGCGGGAGAGGGAACTCATGGCAAGCCCCGAGCAAGGTCGGCCCCTTGGCGTGGCGTGTCAAGCGCGACTATCGTTTACGACATGCGTGCCACCATTGAATACTGCGTCGTCTGAAACTACGAGCCGAGGGCCGCCGGTCTGGCGGCCGAAATCCGTAAGACCTATCCGCACGCCGACGTGAAGTTGATCCAGTCATCGGGCGGCGTGTTCGAGGTGGAGGTGGATGGGCGCCGCATCTTCTCAAAAAAAACGCTGGGCCGCCACGCCGAGCCGGGAGAAGTGCTGCGCCTGATGCAGCAGGTCGCGCCGCCGGCGCGCTGAGCGCCGGGGACGCTGCTGACCGCAGGAGGGGACATGCCGCTGGCGCGCGACGCTGCCGCGCCGCACTCCCCAACTGCCGTCGGCAGCAGCCGTTAGCCTGACGGCGCGAGCCGTGGCACGGCCTTTCCAAGCGGAGGCCGCTGCCACGGAGGTGACCTATGAAACACATGTTCTGGGCGATCGGATTGGCGCTGGCACTCGGCGTCACGCCCGCAATGGCGCAGACGCGAGTGAGGGTGGCCGTAGGGTTCGGGCTCCCGCGACCGTTCGTGCACGGCGTCGTCGTCGTGGGCCGGCCGTTCGTGTACTATCCCCCCGCGTACGTCGTCGTGCGGCGCCCGTACTTCTACCGGCACCGGCGGCCGCTGCTGTTCGTGCGGCGCTTCTACACGGGGCGCTACCATCATCGGCACCGCTGGGACGACGAGTAACTGAAGGGGCAGGGCAGCCATGAATCAGCGGGAGGCGCACGCCTCCCGCTTTTCGTTTCGCGTCTTTCTATATTGCGACCGTGCGCCTGTCTCGCGATCACTTCCTTCCCCCCGATCCGTCCGCCTTCCTTGCCGCCGAGCCCGCGACCGGGCGGGTCATCGTGATCGCCCCGACGCGCGCCGCGTGCGAGACGATCGAGCTGGCCATGGGCCTCGAGATCGACACGCTGCTCGCCCGCGAGCACGGCGACGATATCCGCCGCCTCGCGGCCTCGGAACGCGGGTTCGGCATCGTCGCGGGGACGGGCACGGGTAAGACGCTCGCCATCCGGTCGATCGCCGCCACCGTGCTGGGCGCGCCGCTCAAGGTCGGCGTGGTGAATCGCGAGCGCGAGGCGACGCCCGAAACGCCGACCTGGAACGTCGTGATCGTCACCACGGGCATCGCGCGCCGCTGGTTCGAGGACGGGCTGATCACGACGCGCGACACCCTGGTAGTGGACGAGATCCATCAGACCTCCGCGGAGCTGGAGCTGTGCCTGGCCCTGGGGAAGCGGGCCGGCTGCCGCTTCGTGTGGCTGTCGGCGACGGTCGACCCCTCGTTTTACGCGCGCTACCTCGGCTCGGTGGAGGTGCTCGAGACCCGTGCCTTCGACCCCGCCAAGGCTGCCCGCGTGCGCGTGCTGGCGCAGCAGCCGCTCGAGTTTCTCGACGACCGCTTCATGAAGCGGGTGCTCCACGAGCGGCGCGGCGTAGCGGTGTTCGTGCCCACTCGCGCCGAGGTCGAGCAGATCGCGAAGGAGCTCGGCAGCCGCTGGCAGCGACTCCCGACGGCGTTCTACCACGGCGGCGAGCCGATCCGGGTGATCCGGCCCTTTCTCGATGGTCAGGTGCGGCGGCCGTTTCTCCTGGCGATGACGGCGGCCGGGCAGTCGGCGCTCAACATCCGCGGGCTCGACACCGTCGTGATCTACGACGCGCGCTACGCCAACGTGGTGGAGCGCGGCCGCAATGTGCTCACCCGCCTCTATCTCGGCGCCAACGAAATCCTCCAAATGGCGGGCCGGGTGCACGGGCGAGTGGACGCGGGCGAGGTCTATATCCTGAGCGATCGGGACGTGGTGTTCGAGCAGCTCGAGCCGACGCCTCCCGAGTTCCAGCTGGCCGGCGATGCGGAGCGCGTGGCCATCACCTGCGCGGCGCTGGGCGTCGACGCGCGCGACCTGGACCTGCCGGTGCCGCTCGACCGCAAGGCGTATCGCGACGCGGTGGAGCTCCTCACCCGACGCGGCCTGATCGAGCACGGTCGGCTCACGCGCTACGGCCGCGAGGTGGAGGCGATGCCGGTGGAGCGGCCGTGGGGCGAGCTGTTGTACCATGCCCACGCCGAGCTCATTCCCATGGTGGCGGTCGCCGCCAACATCGAGTCGCTGCACCGCATGACGCGGGAGGAACGGGATCTGCGCGGGTTGGTGGTCACCGGCAGCGATCATCTCACGGCCTACAACGTGTACGCCGAGGCGGTCAACAAGCACGGCCACCCCGGCGAGGTCTATGGCTTGCCGCGCCATCTGTTCCGCGACAGCGTCGACACGTGGGCGGAGGGGCGCGGCGTGCTCGTCAAGGCGATCGAAGACGTGGCGCTCGGCACGGCGTCCGTGTATCGCCAACTCGAGCTCCCGCTTCCCGAGCGGCTGCCCTACGCCGGCGACAAGACGCTCGGGGCGTTCGCGGACGTCGTGGCCAGGATCATGCCGTTCGACCTGGTGATCGACGAAGAGACGGCGGACGGGCGCGAGGCGCGCGTGAGCCGCACCTCCGTGTGCGGCAGCTGGGGGGCGGTCGCGGGCACGCTGCGGTACTTCGCGGACCGGTTCGGCGTGCCGCGCGCGAGCATCGAGGGCACGGCGCTTCCCGAGCGCGCCATCCGGCGCTATGCGCGCCGCGGCACCCCCACGGTGGTGTTCGAACGGCTGCGGCGGCGCGAGGGCCTCATGGTGGTCCGCACCGTCGAGTACTTCGGCTTCGTGCTCGAGCGCGATGTCGAGCCCCTGGCCGACCCGTTCCCTGCGGAGCTCGCGGACGCCGCGCGGACCGCCCTGGTCGAGGCGCTGCTCGCCGGCGAGACCCCGCACCCCGACCAGGGGCGGCTGCGGCGAGCGCTCGAGCGCCTGGGGTTCTACTGGCGCCGCTCGGGCGGCCGGCTCGCCGCGGCCGCCACCGAGCAGGTCGCGGCCGGGCTCGCCGCGCAGCTCGCGAACGTCGCGTCGTGGGAGGAGTTCCTCGGCACCCGCCTCACGCTCGACGTCGACGCCATGATTCCCGCAGACGAGCGGCTCGCGCTCGAGGCGCTGCCATCGTCCGTGCACCTGTACGGCGACCGCGTCCCTGTGGACTATGAGGTCGAGCGGGGCGTGGGTGTCGTGCGGCTCCGCCTCAAGGAAGGCCAGGCCAGGAGACTGCAGCCGGCCGACGTGCCGCCGTTCGATCGCCCGCTGCGGTTTACCGTGCTGCGTGGCAAGCGCGAGGCGCTGCGCTCGGACTCGCTCGATGAGCTGCGTCGCGGGTTGAGCGGGTTGTCGCGCGGGGAGCGGCAGCGCCTGGTGCGAGGAGGCAGGCGGGGACGGCGGCGCTAGCACCCGAGTTACGCCCTCCCCGGGTGTCACAGCAACGCCACAACCCTCTCGGTCGTATTCCGGGCGGGGGACATTCCTCGATGAGGCGCGCAACCGGCCCCGGGGGTGTGACGTCGCCGCGTGTCGCGGGTCACTTCTTTTGGGGTCGGTGCTCTCTGGAACTTTGACCCGGGACTACGGCTATGCAAGGACGTATGTCAGCGAGAGAGAAGAATTCCAGTCTCCCACCGCAGCCGGCGTTCGCACCCCTCGGTCAGGCGGTGCTGGAAACGTTCGGCGAGGGGGTCGTGGTGTTCGACCCGTACGGTCGGATGCTGTACGCGAACCAGCGGGCCCGTCGCGTGATCGAAGGGCTCGGAGATGGCGCCGCACATCGCGGTGATCACCTGCGCGAGCGGCTCATGGCGTTCGGCGGCCGCGCGCGCTCCTTGAAGCAGGGCTCCATGGAGCTCGGCGAGGCGGTGTTCCTGCCGGAGGGCGATCACGGCCGCACCCTGGCCGAGCGCGAGCGGCAGGCCATCCTCGACACCCTCGAGGTCACGCACGGCAAGCTGGCCGAGACCGCGCGTCGGCTCGGGATCAGCCGTACCACCCTGTGGCGCCGGTTGCGCGCCTACGGGTTGCGACCCACCGGGCAGGCTGGCCACGTGACGGGCGCGCGCGCCTAGAGCGCGCCGCCCCTGCGTTCGATCCTGGCGTCGGCGTTTCGCGCCGTCTAGCTTCCCGCTCGGCTCCCACCGTGCGGGACGCGATGCCGGCCACGCCCTACGTCATCGAGGAATACGTCCGCTGGTCCGACGTGGACTTCGCCGGGATCATCTTCTACGGCTCCTACGTCCGCTTCTTCGAGATCGCCGAGACGGAACTGTTTCGCGCGTGCGGCCTGGCGTACGCCCGCGTCTTCGACCGCTACGACATCTTCCTCCCCCGCAAGGCCGTCCATAGCGAGTTCTACTGGCCGGCCCGCCTCGACGACCGGCTCCGCGTAGCGACTTACGTCGGCCGCGTGGGCACCAAGTCCATGACCCTCAACTTCGACGTGCTGCGCGACGGCCCACCCGCGCTCGGCGCCGCGGGTTGGATGGTGCTCGTGTGTGTGGACCGCAAGCGACTTCGTCCCGAGCCGCTGCCGGCGGAGCTCGTGCAGGCGCTCGCCCCCCATACGCTCACCCCCACGGCCGCCCGCGCTCTGCTGGGTGTGCCGTCGCCGCCCGACAAGGGGAGGGGGGCACCCGCCTGACGGGCCGGGGGGCCGCTGCGCTCGCCCTCAGCGTGCTCGGCACCGCCTGGTGCCGGCCGCCCCGCCACGAGCCACACGTGCATGCGATCCTGACTCGGCAGGGCAAGGACACCGTGCGGATCGACGCGCCGCTGCGCGCGTTTCGCTGCAGCGGTTCCCACGCACAGAGCCGCGGCGGCGTGCTGCTCCAGGGCGTGAACGGCGGCAACGGCGTCGTGGTGTGGCTGCGCACCGCGGACTCGCTGACGATCGGCGCGTGGCCGCTGCTGCAGCGCGGCGACACGCTGACCCCCCGGGGCGCGACGGTGGGCGTGCGCTTCATGCTCGGTGACGCCGCGCGCGGCGCACCGCTCGACAGCGGCACGGTCTGGGTCACGCGGGCAGACAGCGTGGTCGCCCTCGTGGCCCGGGGCAGCGGCGGCGAAACCATGACGGCGACGCGCATGGCCGTCGAGGCGACGTTCGACGCCGTGCCGGTCGGCGTGGACACCGTCTCGTGCCGCTCCCAGCTGTGAGCGTGCGCATCGGGATCATCGGCACCGGGTTCGCCCGCCGGGTCCAGCTCCCGGCCCTACGCCTCGTGCCGGGGGTGACGGTCACGGCAATCGCGAGCGGCGCCCTGGAGCGCGCCCGCGCGGTGGCCGCCGAGTTCGCCATCCCGCATGCCTTCGGCAGCGGGGAAGAGCTGGCCCGCGCGAGCGACGTAGATCTGGTGCTGGTCTCGTCCACGCCCGACCGCCACGCGCGTCAGGCGATCGCGGCGCTCGAGGCAGGGAAGCATGTGCTGTGCGAGAAGCCGATGGCCCTCACGGCGCGTGAGGCGGAAGAGATGGTCGACGTCGCGGCCAGGAGCCGCGGCATCTCACGCATCGACCACGAGCTGCGCTACGAGCCGAACCGCAGGCGCGCCCGAGATCTGATCCGGGCGGGGGCCATCGGTCCGGTCTTACACATCGAGTTTCTCCTCAAGCCGTACATCCGCGGTGACGGGCGCCCGCAGGCGTTCGACGCCCCATGGAGCTGGTGGTACGACGCGACGCGCGGCGGCGGCATTCTCGGCGCCGTGGGTTCGCACCTGATCGATCTGTGTCGCTTCTGGACCGGGAGCGAGGTCGCGGAGGTCCAGGGCCGTACGGCGACGTTCGTTCCGGAGCGTTACGATGAGCAGCGCGTGCGCAGACCCGCGACGGCCGACGAGTACGCGAGCTTCGTCTTGCGCTTTGCGAACGGCGTGTTCGCGACCGTCACGCTGACCACCGTGGCGGCGTACGGGCCGGGGCACTTCGCACAAGTCACCGGAAAAGATGGCACGCTCGTCCTCACCGGCGAGACGAAGCTCGAAATCGGGCGGCGCACCGCGGAGCTCGAGGACATCAGCGTACCCGACGATTTGTGGGAGCGGACCAGCCCGAATAACATGTGGGCGCGCTCCTTCGTCCAGTTGATGCGGGACCTGGTCGGCGTGTTGGACGGGCGGCCGGCGACGGGAGAGCCCGCGACCTTTCACGACGGCCTCGCCGTGCAGCGGGTGATGGATGCGGTACGCGCGGGCCGCGGCGCGCGGTTAGATTGACGCGTGGAGCAGACTTACTTCCGGCGCGGCTTCGGCCTCAAGGGCGACATCGAAGGCGCCCTGGCCGCCGATTACCACAGCCGGGTGGTGGACCGGATCCGCGCCCAGGGGTACGCCCTCACGCTCGGTGACCTCACCTTCAAGCTGGCGCGTGAGTTCGGCTTCTGCTACGGCGTGGACCGCGCCGTCGAGTACGCCTACGAGACCCGCACCAAGTTCCCCGGCCGTCGGCTGCTCCTGGTCGGCGAGATCATCCACAATCCCCACGTCAACGCCAAGCTGCGGGCGATGGGCGTCGAGTTCCTGCATCGGCCCGAAGGCGGCGAGTTCGACTTCGGGAGCGTCACCGCCGGCGACGTCGTGCTGCTGCCGGCGTTCGGCGTCACGGTGCAGGACTTCGAGCGGCTGCGCGCGATCGGATGCGTGCTGGTGGACACCACCTGCGGCTCCGTCCTCAATGTGTGGAAGCGGGTCGAGTCGTACGCCAAGGACGGGTTCACCGCCATCATCCATGGCAAGCATTATCACGAGGAGACCAAGGCGACGTCGAGCCAGGTGACCAAGTATCCCGGCGGGAGCTACCTGGTCGTGCGGGACATGACCGAGGCGCGGGCAGTCTGCGCCTATATCGAGGGAGCGGGGAGCCGGGAGTCGTTCCTGCAGCTGTTCGCCGGCAAGATGTCGCCCGGCTTCGATCCCGATCGAGACCTGGCGCGCGTGGGCGTGGCGAATCAGACCACCATGCTCTCAGGGGAGTCGCTGGCCATCGCGGCGGAGCTCAGGAAGGCGCTGGCCAAGCGGTACGGCGACGCAGCGGTGCCCGAGCATTTCCGCACCTTCGACACGATCTGCTCCGCCACGCAGGATCGCCAGGACGCGGTGTTGAAGCTGATCGCGGAGCCGCTCGACGTGATGGTGGTGATCGGCGGATACAACTCCAGCAACACCACCCACCTGGCGGCCATCTGCCAGGAGAAGGTGCCCACCTATCACATCGAAGATGCGGCGTGCATCGATCCCGCCGGCGACGTCGTGCGGTTTCGGCCCGTGGGGGCGCACGCCGAGCGGCGCGTGAGCGCGTGGCTGCCGCCCGGCCCGCTGACGGTGGGCGTCACCGCGGGCGCGTCGACGCCCAACAACAAGATCGGCGAGACGATAGAGCGGATCGCGGCGGCGCGGGGACTGACGCTCGAGGGGGTTCTGGGCGGCTGACCCCGGGGCGCCGCCACGAGGTCAGCCGAGCCATATTTCAGGTATGCCCCTCGCCGGTTTCCATCCCGCCATCGAGCGCTGGTTTGCGT
This sequence comes from Gemmatimonadales bacterium, assembly GCA_036522815.1. Lineage (GTDB taxonomy): Bacteria > Gemmatimonadota > Gemmatimonadetes > Gemmatimonadales > GWC2-71-9 > AG41. Next base: position 12,923 of record DATDFC010000189.1, read on the forward strand.
CGCGTTTCCGCGAGCCGACCGAGCCGCAGCGGCTCGCGTGGCCGCTGATCCAGGGCGGACGGAACGCCCTGATCGCGGCGCCCACGGGGTCCGGCAAGACGTTCGCCGCCTTCCTGGCGGCGATCGATGCGTTGCTGCGCCAGGGGCTCGATGGCACGCTCGGCGACGGGACGCAGGTCGTGTACGTCTCGCCCTTGAAGGCGCTGTCGAACGACGTCCAGAAGAACCTGGCCGAGCCGCTGGCGGAGATCCGCCACACGCTGGAAGAGTTGTGTCTCCCCGACGTGGAGATCCGTACCCTCGTGCGGACCGGCGACACACCGGCGCCGGCGCGTCAGGAGATGGTGCGGCGACCGCCGCATGTCCTCGTGACCACGCCCGAGTCGCTCTACCTCATCCTCACGTCGGAGCGCGCCCGCGAGATGCTGCGCGGCGTCCGGACCGTGATCGTAGACGAGATCCACGCCCTGGCGCGCGACAAGCGCGGCAGCCACCTCGCGCTGACGCTCGAGCGCCTGGAACACTTGGCCGGCCGCCGCCTGCAACGCATCGGCCTCTCGGCCACGCAGAAGCCGATCGAAGACATCGCGCGGTTCCTGGTCGGCGCCGCCCGAGCCCCGAGCCCCGAGTCCCGATTCCCCGCGATCATCGACTCCGGTCACGCCCGCACACTCGATCTCGGCATCGAGATCCCGTCCTCGCCGCTCGAGGCGGTGATGGCGGCGGAGGTATGGGACGAGATCTACGAGCGGCTGGTGCAGCTGATCTCGGAGCACCGCACGACGCTGGTGTTCGTGAACACCCGGCGGCTGGCGGAGCGGCTGGCCCTGCATCTGTCCGAGCGCCTGGGCGCGGACCAGGTCACGTCGCACCACGGCAGCCTCTCCAAGGAGAAGCGGCTCGACGCGGAGACGCGCCTCAAGGAGGGGAAGCTCAAAGCGCTCGTGGCGACCGCCTCGCTCGAGCTGGGCATCGATATCGGCGCGGTGGATCTGGTGTGCCAGATCGGCTCGACCCGCTCGATCGCGACGCTGCTGCAGCGGGTGGGCCGCTCGGGCCATCATCTGGCCGCCATCCCCAAGGGACGCGTGTTTCCGCTGTCGCGCGACGAGCTGATCGAGTGCGCCGCGTTGCTGCGGGCGGCGCGCGAGCGCGAGCTCGACCGGTTGATCATTCCGGACCACCCGCTCGACATTCTCGCCCAGCAGGTGGTCGCGGCCGTGGCGTGCGAGGAGTGGGACGAAGACGCGCTCTACGAGCTGGCGCGCGGGGCATACCCGTACCGCGATCTCGGGCGCAAGGACTTCGACGCGGTGGTGCAGATGCTCGCCGACGGGTTCACCACCCGGCGCGGGCGCCGGGGCGCGTACGTGCACTACGACGGCGTGAACCGGCGCCTCAAGGCCCGGCGCGGGGCGCGGCTGGCCGCCCTCACGTCCGGGGGCGCGATTCCGGACGTCGGTGACTATCGCGTCGTGCTCGAGCCGACCGAGACGTTCGTCGGCACGCTCAACGAAGACTTCGCGATCGAGAGCATGCCGGGGGACATCTTCCAGCTGGGCAACAGCTCGTACCTGATCCAGAAGATCGAATCGGGCCAGGTGCGGGTGGTGGACGCGCAGGGGCAACCGCCCTCCATCCCCTTCTGGCTCGGCGAAGCTCCCGGGCGCACGCCCGAGCTGTCCGTGCAGGTGTCGCGGCTGCGTCAGGACATCGCGGACCGGCTGGGCAACGCGGGGGAGGCGATCGCCTGGCTCGGCGCAGAGATCCCCGGGCTGTCCGAAGCCGCGGCGCGGCAGATCGTCGAATATCTCGACGCGTCGCACAAGCTGCTCGGCGTCATTCCCACGCAACAGACGCTGGTGCTGGAGCGCTTCTTCGACGAAGCGGGCGGGATGCAGCTGGTGCTGCACGCGCCGTTCGGGAGCCGGGTGAACCGCGCCTGGGGCCTGGCGTTGCGCAAGCGGTTCTGCCGCAGCTTCAACTTCGAGCTGCAGGCGGCGGCCACCGAGGACGCGATCGTGATCTCGCTCGGGCCGCATCACAGCTTCCCGCTCGACGACGTGTTCCAGTACTTGAAGCCGGCCACCGCCGAGCAGCTGCTGGTGCAGGCGATGCTGGACGCGCCGATGTTCGGCACCCGCTGGCGCTGGAACGCGACGCGGGCGCTCGCGGTGCTGCGGGCCCGCGGGGGCAAGAAGGTGCCCACGCCGCTCCAGCGCATGGAGGCGGAGGACCTGGTGGCCGCCGTCTTCCCCGACCAGCTCGCCTGTCCGGAGAACCTGGTGGGTGATCGCGAGATCCCCGACCATCCGCTGGTGCAGCAGACCATCCAGGACTGCTTGCTCGAAGCGATGGATTTTCCGGGCCTGAAGCGGGTGCTCGAGGAGATGGACGCCGGGCGCTGCCAGTTGGTGGCGCGCGACACGACCGAGCCGTCGCCCTTGTCGCACGAAGTGATCAACGCCAAGCCGTACGCGTTCCTGGACGACGCCCCGCTCGAGGAGCGCCGCACCCAGGCGGTGATCACGCGCCGCGGCCTCGACGTGAAGACGGCGGAGGAGCTGGGGAGGCTCGATCAGGCGGCCATTGAACGCGTTTGTGAGGAAGCTTGGCCGGAAGCCACGTCGGCAGACGAGCTGCACGACGCGCTGTTGGTGATGGGGGCGATTCCCATTGCGGATTGCGGAATGCGGAATGCGGAATGGCAGGGCCGGTTCGAGGAGCTCGTCCAAACAGGGCGTGCGACTACGCTGCTGCACGAGCCGCGCCTTTGGATCGCCGCCGAGCGCCTGCCCCTCGCCGCGGCCGTGTTCCCGGGCATCCCCTGTGAGCCGGCCCTGGTCGCCCCCGAGCGCGACCGCGCCAAGTCGTGGACCCGGGAGGACGCCCTGCGGGAGCTGGTGCGCGGCCGGCTCGAGGTCGTCGGTCCCACCACGGCCGACGAGATCGCCGCGGCGCTCGGCGTGGCCCGGCCCGACGTGGACTTCGCGCTCGGCGCGCTCGAGCACGAGGGGTTCGTGCTGCGTGGCCAGTTCACGCCCGGCGTCGCACAGCTCGAGTGGTGCGACCGCCGGCTCCTGGCGCGCATCCACCGGTACACGCTCGACCGGTTGCGCCAGGAGATCGAGCCCGTCAGCGCAGCCGACTTCATGCGCTTCCTGCTCCGCTGGCAGCGGCTCACCCCGGATACTCGCGCCGACGGTCCGGACGGACTGGCGGCCGTGCTCGAGCTGCTGGACGGCTTCGAGCTGCCGGCGGGCGCGTGGGAGACCGATGTGCTCCCCGCCCGGGTGGGCGAGTACGACCCGCTGTGGCTCGACGGCCTGTGTCTATCGGGGGAAATCGCGTGGGGACGGCTCACGGCAACGCGGAGCACCGAAGGCGCACCGCGGAACAGAAAGTCAGGCCCGATTCGCACGACCCCGGTGGCGCTGTTCCGTAGAGAGCGGGGCGCGATCTGGCGATCCCTGTCGACCGAGCCCGACCCCGCGGACCTCCCGCTCTCACATTCGGCCCGCGCCATCGCCGAGGCGCTCGACACGCGCGGCGCCTCGTTCTTCGGCGACCTCGTCAATGCCACCGGGCTGCTGCGGACCGAGGTCGAAAAGGGGCTGGGTGAGCTGGTGGCGTGGGGACTCGTGACGGCGGACAGCTTCGCAGGGCTGCGGGCGCTGCTCGTGCCATCCGACCGTCGCCGGCCGGTGGCTGGTTTCCGCCGCCGGGGCAAGGTGGCGCCGTTCGGCGTCGAGACCGCGGGCCGGTGGTCGCGCGTGCGGAGTCCCGAGCCCCTACCCGAGGAGCAGGTCGCCGCAGCCGTGGCGTGGCAGCTGCTGCGTCGCTACGGCGTCGTGTTCCGCCGGCTGGCCACGCGCGAGACCCTGCTCGCCCCGTGGCGCGATATCCTGCGTGCGTACCGCCGGCTCGAGGCGCGCGGTGAGATCCGCGGCGGCCGCTTCGTGGGCGGCTTCTCGGGCGAGCAGTACGCCCTGCCCGAGGCGGTGGGACTGCTGCGCAACGTGCGGCGCGAGGCGCCGACGGGCCAGCTGGTCGCCGTGAGCGGCGCCGATCCACTCAACCTCGCCGGGATCATCACGCCGGGAGACGTCGTGCCGGGGCTCGCGACCAACCGGATCCTGTACCGCGATGGCATCCCGGCCGCCGTGCGCGAGGGCGCGGGGAGCGGGGAGCGGTACCTCGTGGAGGTGACGCCGGACGAGCAAGAGCGGCTCAAGTCAGCGCTGGTGCGTGGCCGCGTCGCGCCGCTGGTGCGGACCTATCTCGGGCGGACGGGCCGCCCCGCCGCCCCCGCCGCCCCCGCCCGCTAGTAATTGACGAAGCTGATCGCCTGCCGGATCACCGCGCGCACCGGCTGCCGCTGGCGCCGCGCGGGGCGATAGACCGAGCCGCGCACCACGCGCAAGGCTTCCGCGTCGAACGCGTGGTTCGGACTCTCCGTAATCCTGGCGGACCCGCCCTCCACATGGCCGGTGCCATCGAGCGCCGCTTCCACCACTACCGTGCCGCCGATCCGCAGCGCCTGCATTTCGGGCGGATACCGGATCGGTGGATGTGACACGAGCACCGGTTGTTCATCCACCGGCTCCACCGTGGTGGGGGCGGGCATGGCGGGGCCGGACGCGTTGCTGCCCCGCCGGGCGAGCCGCACGGAGTCCGCTAGGCGGCGCAGGAACGGCGCGAGATCCACGCCGCGTGCGGTGAGCGTCTGGTACAGGGCCAGGCCTTCTCCCACATCGGCGCGGCCGGCGCTGTCACGCGCGGCACGCGATGCGGCGGCGCCCCGCACCAGCAGCGCGTACACCCGTTCACCGTCGGTCGGGTGCGTCAGCGACGTATCGAGCGCGATCTCGAGCAGGGTAAGCGCACTGTCGGGTCTCCGCGCCGCCAGCTGAGCGCGGGCCGACCCCACCAGCTCGGTCGCGCTCAGCCGCGGTGGCCGCACGTCGACGGCCATCTCCACCATGACGCGCACGGCGTTGCCCCTGAAGCGGCCGACGGAGAATTGCGAGGCCAGCATCATCTGCTTCACGGCCTCGTTCAGGCCGGAGTCCGGTGTCGACAACACGTTCACTGACGCGGTTTCGACCCGTCCGGTCGTGTCGACGATGCCCGCGAGTTGGACGCGGCCCTGAACGTGCCGCAGCAACAGGTTGCGGGGGTAGTCCACCGGCGGGCCCGACAGGCGGCGCGGCGACTCGTCCACGCTGCCGGAGACGTAAACCAAGCCGCTCCGGACCACCGCGGCTTTCTCCCGCCGGAACAGCTCCGCCAGCTCGGGTGAGAGCCGGTCGAGCCCCTTCACGTCCAGGGCGGAGTCGAGCGCGAGCGCCTGCCGGAACGCCCCGCGGGCGAGGTCCGAATCGCCGCGAAAGAACTGCACGATCCCCTCCCACACGAGTGCGTTCTGGTGCTCGGCAGGCGTCGCGTGTGCGGCGGTATCGAGCGCCGCTCGGAGCAGGGCCGCGGCACTGTCCAGATGGTTCGCTGTGACCTGAGCGCGGGCGGAGTCGACGAGGTTGGCGGCGCGGGACTGCCCCGACAAGCGCGCCAGGCCGAGGACGAGCAGCCACGCGACGCCGCAGAGCCGGCTCATGGTCGCGTCAGGTCGACGCTCACGACGGGAAGGTCCCAGTGCGCCGCGAGGATCTCGAAGCGCCGCTGCTCCTCGCGCCGGAACGTGTCCTGGTCGGGGAACAGCCGTTTGAGCTCCGCGTCGGGAAACGCTTCGTGCGGCGCGGCCGCGTTCTTCCACACGATCGTCACGCGATAGTCCCAGCGGCCGTCTTCCGTGGCGTGAAAGCGCGGCGCTTCCGCGGTGACCTGCTGCGCGTGGCCCAGCTCGATCTGGCGCTTCAGCACCGGGAAATGGTTCTTCTTG
>DATDFC010000190.1:0-9208 GCA_036522815.1 Gemmatimonadales bacterium
GGCGGCTCGTCCCCTGGGTGCTCGCGGCCGCGCGCCGTGCCGCCGCCCGGCGCCGCCACAGCGAGCTCGCCCGCCTCGATGCGCTGGTGTCGCGGCTCGCCCTCGGGATGACGGCGGGAGAGGAGGTGCTGCTGGACGAGCTGCTCGGGCGCCGGGCGCCGCTGACCGTGCGGGACGTGCTGGCGTGGCACGAGCGGCTGCCGCCGCCCGCGGGCGTACCCGATCCTCCCGCGGTCCGGTTAGAAGCGGCGCTCGTGCTCGGCTGAGCGCTCACTCGTGATGCAGCAGCAGCTCCTCGTAGTCGAGCTCGCGCTGCACTCGTCGCATCACCGTGTCGCCGATGGTGCCCTCGTCCCGCAGCCGCAGCAGCTCCTGCCGCTCCGCCGCGAGCAGCTCGCGCGCGAGCCGCAGGTGGGCCTCGGACTTGGCTTCGAGTGGACCGTCCACGGCGCCGTCGGCGTGGCCCCGCAGGTGGCGAGCGCGATAGCGGTAGCGGTCGCGCGTGTGGGCCAACGCGTCGGGATGCATCCACGACTCCTGGCTGAGCGCCTCGAGCCGCGCCAGCGCCGCCTCCGCCGTGCCCAACCGGGCGGCGATCTCTTCCCGCTCATCCTGCTCGCCGGTCTCGCGCACGCCGAGCCACCGCAACAGCGGCGCGAGCGTGAATCCCTGACCCAGGAGCGTCACGAGGATGACGGCGAAGGTGATTGCGATGATCACGTCGCGCCCGGGAAACGGCGTGCCGGCGGCCGTCATGGTGGGAATCGCGACGGCCAGCACGAGGGACTCCGCGCCGCGCAGGCCGGCCCAGGAGACGACCACCGGCAGCCGCCATGAGGGGTAGGGATCGCGCTTGCGGACGCGCGCGCTCAGGAAGCGCGGGACATAGGTCGCGGGGAACACCCACACGAAGCGCGCGACGATGACCGTCAGGCTCACCAGCACCGTTCCCCACACCAGGTCCCGCTCGAACGGACCGCTCCAGCCAGCGAGGATCGGTCGCAACCCCAACCCGGTGATGATGAAGATGAGCCCCTCGAGCGCGAACACGACCACGTCCCACATGCCGGAGTTCTGCACGCGCGTATCCGCCGCCACGACGCGCGGGCCCACCCGCCCGAGGTAGAGCCCCGTCGCCACGACTGCCAGAATGCCGGACACGTGGAGATGCTCAGCGGGCAAGTAGGCGGCGTACCCCGTCAAGAGGGAGATGGTGTTCTCGACCTCGGGGTCGTGGATGTGACGCCGCACCTCGCCCAGGAGCCAGCCCACCGCGAGGCCGACGACGATTCCGCCCGCCCCCACGTAGAGAAACCGCACGCTGGCCGCGGGAAGCGAGAACGAGCCCGTCACCACCGCCGCGACCGCCATGCGGTACGCCACGATCGCGGCCGCGTCGTTGATCATGCTCTCGCCCTCGAGGATGGTCACGAGGCGCCGCGGCAGCGGCAGCCGGCGCAGGAACGCCGTAGCGGCCGCCACGTCGGGGGGCGAGACCACGGCGCCGAGCGCGAAGCCGGAAGCCAAGGGCAGGCCGGGAACAGCCAGGTGCGCGACCCACGCGACCGCCATCGTGACGAACAGGACATGGCCCACGCCGAGCAACAGGATGGGCCGCAGGTTGGCGCGCACGTCGCGGTAGGACGCCAGCAGTGACGTGCGGAACAGGAGCGGCGGGATGAACACAAGAAACACCAGCTGCGGATCGAACTGCACCACCGGCAGTCCGGGGAGCAGGGCGACCAGCAACCCGCCCACCACGAGCAGGGCGGGCGTGGGAATGTCGAGTCGACGCGCCACCAGCGCCAGGAAAGTGACGCCCACCAGCAGCGCGAGAACGGTCTCGAAGTTGTGCATGGGGTTTTGGGTCTGTCAAAGCTACCTTCCGGCGTGGCACTCACCACTTTCCTGTTCGACCTGGACGGCACGCTGATCGACTCGATCGAGCTGATCCTGCGGTCGTACCGCCACACGATGCGCACGCATCGCGGCGCGGAGCCCGCGGACGACGTCTGGATGGAGGGGCTGGGCACGCCGCTGTGGGTGCAGTTCCGTCGCTTCACGGAAGACGCGGCCGAAATCGACGCGATGGTCGCCACCTATCGCGCGTACAACCTGGCGCACCACGACGAGCTGGTCCGTCCCTACGAGGGGGTCGTCGAGGCGGTACGGGGCCTGAAGCGACGGGGCCTCCCGCTGGGGCTCGTGACGAGCAAGATGCGGAGCGGGGCGACGCGGGGACTGGTGCGCGCGTCGCTCGAGGATGCGTTCGATGTGATCGTGGGCGCGGACGACGTCACGCACCCCAAGCCCCATCCCGAACCGGTGCAGCTGGCGCTCGAGCGACTGGGCGCTTCTGCAAGCGGAGCCGTGTTCGTCGGCGACTCGCGCCACGATCTGGTCTCGGGCCGGGCCGCCGGCGTCAAAACGGCCGCCGCGCTGTGGGGACCGTTCGACCGCTCTCAACTGGCCGACCTCGAGCCCGATTACTGGCTGGAAACACCCCGAGACCTCAGTTTACTGACGGCCGACGACTGATACCGGAGGACCCTTGCCGTTCATCCCGTTCGAGCTGGAGCGCTGGCAGAGCACCTGGGAGAACCGGGTGCGCTACAACCTGTCGGAGTCGGGTGTGCATCCCCTTTCGATCCGCGAGCTCCTCGACCTCGCGGGAGCGTCCCGCGATCCCCTGCTCGACGTGCGGCTTGGCTACAGCCAGTCGAACGGCACCGACCTGTTGCGGAGCAGGATCGCCGCGCTCTACCCGGGCGTGTCGCCCGAGGAGATTCTCGTGACGAGCGGCAGCGCGGAGGCGAACTTCGTGGTGTGCTGGCGGCTGCTCGAGCCGGGTGACCAGGTCGCCGTCATGCTGCCGAACTACCTGCAGACGTGGGGGCTGGCCCAGAACTTCGGCGCCCGGGTGCGGGGCTTCACGCTGCGCGCCGAGGCCGGGTGGGAGCCGAGCGCCGACGACGTACGCAACGCGATCGCGCCGGGCACGAAGCTCGTCGTCGTCACGAACCCGCACAACCCGACGGGCCACGTGCTCTCGGACGACATGCGACGGCTCATCGTGGCGCGCTCCGCGCAAGTCGGCGCCTGGCTCCTGGCGGACGAGGTGTACCAGGGCGCGGAGCGGGACGGGACGACGACCGCGTCGTTGTGGAGCAGCTACGAGCGCGTGATCGTCGTGAACGGGCTGTCCAAGGCGTACGGCCTGCCGGGGCTGCGCATCGGCTGGGTGGTGGGGCCGCCGGGGTTTTCCGTCGAGGCGTGGGCCCGCCACGACTATACGACCATCGGGCCGGCGGGCGCGAGCGACCACCTCGCCGCCGTGGCGCTCGAGCCGCGGGTGCGCGAAAAAGTGCTCGCGCGCACGCGCGCCATCCTCCGGTCCAACTACCCGGTCATCGAGCGGTGGCTGAAGCGCTTCGGTGACACGTTCAGCTGGCACCCGCCGCAGGCGGGCGCGATCTGCCTGGTGAAGTACCGTCAGGGAATCAGCGCCCTCGACCTGGTGGAGCGGATGCGGGCGGAGCACAGCGTGCTGCTCGTGCCTGGGGACCATTTCGGCCTGCCGCAGCACATCCGATTCGGGTTCGGCGAGGAGCTCCATCAGTTCGAGGCGGCGCTCGCGGAGACCGAGCGGGGCCTGAAGCGCGTCTTCACAGACTGATATGAAGGTCGTGCCGCTCGAGGCGTTCCGGGACAAGGTCTCGTTCGTCGCGGCGGTCGACGCGGTGGAGCGGGGGTTCCGGGCGCTCGCGCTGGGAGAGGCGGCGCTCCCCGACCCGATGGTGATGGAGCTCCCGGCGGAGCGGGCGGAAGTGCACGTGAAGGGGGCGCACCTCAAGGGTGCGCGCCACATCGTGCTCAAGGTGGCGACCGGGTTCTACGAGAACCGCGCCCGCGGCCTGCCGTCCGGCGACGGCCTGTTCCTGCTGCTCGACGCGCGGACGGGGGTGCCGGCGGTGCTGCTGGAAGAGCACGGCTACCTCACGGACTTCCGCACCGCCGCCGCCGTAGCGCTCACGCTCAAGTATCTCGCGCCCAGGGACGCGCACGAGGCCCTGCTCGTGGGCGCGGGCGCCCTGGCCCGGCTCACGGCGCGCGCCATGGTGGCGCAGATGCCGCTCGCCCGCCTCACGCTGTGGAATCGCACGCCCGAGCGTGCCGGACAGCTCGCCCGCGAGCTCGCCCAGGTGGTGGAAATCCGCATCGCGCCCGCGCTCGAGAGCGCGGTGCGCGACTCCCGCGTGATCGTCACCGCGACCGCCAGCACGACCGCGCTGATCATGGCGTCGTGGGTGGCACCCGGGACGCACGTGACCTCGGTGGGGACCGGGAGCCCCGAGAAGATCGAGCTCGAGCCGGCGCTCTTGGCGCGGGCCGACAAGCTCGTGGCCGATCGCGTGTTCCAGACGGAGCGCTACGGCAACCTGCACCACGCCATCGCGGCCGGTGTCGTCTCGCGCAAGCAGGTGTACGCGGAGCTGGGTGATCTGGCCGCGGGGCGCCGCCCCGGGCGCGAGCAGCCGGACGAGATCACCGTGGCCGACTTGACCGGCGTGGGGGTCCAGGACGCCGCGATCGCGCAGGCGGTGGTGGAGGCGCTGGGACTGTGAGCACTCGCCGAACGGCCGTTTTGGGGCTATCCATTGCTCGGATTCGCCCCCAGTGGGAGGGTAACGTTACGAAACGCGGATGGGTCGTGCTCGCCGCGGCCGTGTGCGCCGGCGCCCCCGCGCGGCTCGCCGGGCAGGGCGCCGCACCGTACACCGCGGCCGACGTGCACTTCATGTCCGGCATGATCCAGCACCACGCGCAGGCGTTGCTGATGGCCGGCTGGGCGCCCACGCACGGAGCGAGTGCCGCAGTGCGCGCGCTGTGCGAGCGAATCGTGGTGGGCCAGCGTGACGAGATCGTGCTGATGCGGCGCTGGCTCGACGAGCGTCACGAACCCGTCCCGGTAGCCGACTTATCGCACATGATGATGCCGGGGATGGATTCCTCGCTGCTCATGCCGGGGATGTTGACCGCCGCCGAGCTGGAGCGGCTGGACCAGGCTCGCGGCCGGGAGTTCGATCGGCTGTTCCTGCAAGGCATGATCCGGCATCACCAGGGCGCCATCACCATGGTGAATCAGCTGTTCGCCTCGCGCGGCGCCGGAGAAGAAGAGCCGGTGTTCCGCTTCGCCGCCAACGTGTTCGCCGACCAGACCACGGAGATCGAGCGCATGCAGCGCATGCTCGCCGATTTCGTGCTCGCTGCACCCTAGCTCCTCCACCTTCACCGGACCATACCATGAACCGTCGACTGTGCGCGCTCGCTCGTGTCATCGGAGGCCTCTCTCTCACCGCGTGCGCCTCATCGGGCGGTGCCCACCTGTCGACGGTCTCTCCCAGTCCGGACCCACGCGTGGGGCTGCGCGGCGGCGCCGTGCGCTTCGACAGTGCCAACCGGCGCGTGCTGGAAGTGACGCCCGCCGCGCAAGCGGCGTGGAACCTGCGGTTGCTCGTGAACCGGCCGGCGTCGGAAAAGTTCGTCGGCGTCACCAACTCGGACCTGGCGTTTTTCAAGAACTACGTGATTCAGGGGAATTACAACGGCTTTCAGGTGTGGGACATCACGAACCCCGCGGCGCCGGCGCTCAAGGTCGGATATCTCTGTCCGGCGTCGCAGAGCGACGTATCGGTTTACCAGAACCTGCTGTTCGTGTCCGGGGAGGGAATGGGGGGTCGTCTCGACTGCGGCACCCAGGGAGTGCACGACTCGGTCAGTAGCGAGCGGCTGCGGGGTCTGCGGATCTTCGACATCTCCGACATCGCGAATCCGAAGTACATCGCCAACGTGCAGACGTGCCGCGGCTCGCACACGCACTCCGTGGTGACCGATCCCAACGACGCCGGGAACGTCTACGTGTACATCTCCGGCGCCGCGCCGGTGCGCTCGCCGAGCGAGCTCCCGGGTTGTGTGGCGGCCAGCCCGGACTCGAACCCCAGCAGCGCCCGCTTCCGGATCGAGGTCATCAAGGTGCCGCTCGCCGCCCCGCAGCAGGCGGCGATCGTGAGCTCGCCCCGCATCTTCGATTCACTCACCGCGCCCGCGACGCATGCCGAGGCGCCGGAAGACGTCGCACGGGCGGCCCAGGCGGCGGCCGATGCGCGCGCCAAGGGCGGCTACACGGCCGCGGTGAACGGCCTGGAATACGTGCTGGGACCGGGGTTCATCAATCCGATGCTCGACAGCATCGTCAAGGCGCGGCACGGCACCGGGGCACCCACTGCCGCCGATAGCGCCGCGCTGCGCGGGGCGATCCAGGGCATCGTCGACGTGATCGTGGGGGCGCCCAAGCCGGGAACGCCCAATACCGCGCGCCCGGGGCCCGAGCAGTGCCACGACATCACGGCCTACCCGGCGATCGGGCTGGCGGGCGGGGCGTGCGCCAGCTACGGGCTGCTGCTCGACATCCATGATGTGGCGCACCCCAGGCGGATCGGGGCGGTGTCAGACTCGAACTTCTCTTACTGGCACTCGGCGACGTTCAACAACGACGGCACCAAGCTGCTCTTCACCGACGAGTGGGGCGGCGGCGGCGGACCCAAGTGCCGCGCGACTGACAGGCACGAGTGGGGGGCGGACGCGATCTTCACGCTGGACGACAAGCGGATGACGTTCCGGAGCTACTACAAGCTGCCGGCGCCACAGACCGAGCTCGAGAATTGCGTCGCTCACAATGGCTCGCTCATCCCGATCCCCGGGCGGGACATCATGGTGCAGTCGTGGTATCAGGGCGGCGTCTCGGTGTTCGATTGGACGGACCCGTCCCATCCCACGGAGATCGCGTTCTTCGATCGCGGCCCGATGGACGGCACCAAGCCGGTCGGCGCGGGATCGTGGTCGGCGTACTGGTACAACGGACACATCTACAGCTCCGAGATCGCGCGGGGGCTCGATGTGCTGGATCTCGTGCCGAGCGGGTTGCTCTCGAAGAACGAGATCGAGGCCGCGCAGCTGGTGCACTGGGACTACTTCAACACGCAAGATCAGCCACATATCGTCTGGCCGGCGAGCTTCGTCGTGGCCGGGGCGTACGTGGACCAGCTGGAGCGATCCCACGGTTTGGCTCCCGAGCGGGTCGCGGCCGTGCGGCAGGAGCTCGAGCGCGCACAGCAGCTCTCCGGGCCCGCGCGGCGCGACGCGTTGACGCGGCTCGCGACCGAGCTGGGCGGTGACGCCGCGGGCGCCGGCGACGGGGTCAAGGTACGGACCCTCGCCGCAGCGGTCACCGACCTCGCCAACGCGCAACCCTGAGGCGGGCTAGACCAGGGCGCGCAGCACCAGGTACGTCAACCCCGCGATCCCCGCCGCCGCGGGGATCGTGAGGATCCACGCCCACACGATCCGCCCCGCCACGCCCCAGCGAACGGCCGAAAGGCGGTGCGCGGCGCCCACGCCCGAAATGGCGCCGGTGATGGTGTGCGTGGTGCTGACCGGGATGCCGAAGTGCGAGGCGACGAACAGCGTGATGGCGCCGCTCGTCTCGGCGCAGAAGCCCCCGAACGGCGTGAGCTTGGTGAGGCGCTGACCCATGGTCTTGACGATGCGCCAGCCACCCGTCACCGTGCCCAGCCCCATCGCCGCGCCGCACGCTACCACCACCCAGGCGGGCACCGTGTTGGGATTGGTCAGGTGCAGGGGAGACGCCGCGAGGGTCCCGGTCGCGAACAGCTGCTGCTCCGCCACCAGGAGGCCGACGATGATACCCATGGTCTTTTGCGCGTCGTTGGATCCGTGCCCGAGCGAGTACGCGGCGGCCGAGCCGATCTGCAGCACGCGAAACGCGCGGTCCACCCGGCGCGGCAGCGAGCGCCGCAGCCCCCACGACAGAGCCACCGTCAGCGCCAGCGCCAGTACGAGGCCCATGAGCGGCGCCAGCACGATGAAGACGAGGGTGGAGATCCATTTGCCGGGGAACAGCAGCGCCGTGAAGCCCGCCTTCGCTACCGCGGCGCCGGCGTAGCCGCCGATCAGGGCGTGTGAAGACGAGGTGGGCAGCCCGAGCCACCACGTGATGATATCCCAGATGATGGCGCCGGCGAGCCCCGCCAGGATTACGGTGGCGTCGACGGCGGCCAGGTCCACGAGCCCCTGGCCCATCGTCTTGGCGACCGCCGTCCCGAACAAGAACACCGCGATGAAGTTGAATCCCGCAGCCCATACCACCGCGGCGGACGGCGACAGCACCCGTGTCGATACGACGGTGGCAATGGAGTTCGCGGCGTCGTGGAATCCGTTGATGAAATCGAAACACAGCGCGACACCGACGATGGCCAGGACAAACCAGGCGGACGCGTGCATCACGCGTGCTTGATCGTGATGGACTCGAGATCGTTGGCGACGTCTTCCGACTCGTCGAGCGTGCGCTCGAGGTTGTCGTAGATCTCCTTCCACTTGATCACTTCGAGGGCGTCCCGCTCGGTCTCGAACATGTGGCCGAGGGCCTCGTGGTAGAGCGCGTCGCCCTCTTCCTCGAGCTTCTTGGCCTCGATGCAGAACCGCATCACATCGTCGCCTTTTTTCAACCGGCCGACCCCCTCGGCAAGCACGCCCACCATACGCTGGATTACCTCGGTGAGCTGGTTGACGCCGCGCGGCGCGGGCCCGAGATGGAAGATCTGGGAGCGCCGCGCGATGCCGTCGATCACGTCCATCACGTCGTCCAGGTCGGAGGCGAGCTGATGGATGTCCTCCCGGTCGAGCGGCGTGATGAAGGTGCGGTCCAACCGGTTCACCACCTCGTGGGTGACCTGGTCGGCCTCGTGCTCGAGCCGCTTGATGGCCTCGACGTGGGCGATGCGACGCTCGGGGGGCGCGGCGAAGAGGTCGCGCAGATGCTGGGCCGCCTCTTTGGTCCGCGTGGCCACCGCGACGAACAGGTCGAAGAACTCTTCTTCCCGGGGCAACAGGCGCACGGCAGTGTCTCTCGTGTAAGGGGGGGAGCTCGTCGCCACCCAACATAGCGGCACCACGCGGGAGCCACTAGGTTACCTCGCCAATGGCCACCACCCAGCAACCGCAGGTCGACTTCGTCAAGGCGATCTCCCGACTCGACGCCACGGCGCTGGTCGTCGGGTCGATGATCGGCTCGGGCATCTTCATCGTCTCCGCGGAGATCCTCCGCGAAGTGCACGCCCCCGGCCTGCTG
>DATDFC010000191.1:0-5820 GCA_036522815.1 Gemmatimonadales bacterium
CCAGCCGTCGTAGCCGACTTTGGTCAGCGCGGCGCGGATGGCGGGCCAGTTGTTGTCGCCCAGAAACAGATTGGTGTACACGCTCTGGTCGCCGCAGCGCCCGCGATGCTTCATGACATCTTTCAGGTGAATGCGAGTGATGCGCGGCCCGTGGATCTCGATCCACTGCTCCGCGAACCCCGTGTCGTGGATGTTACCGACGTCGAGATGGATCCCGACCGCGGGACGCTTCACGTCGTCCAGGAATTGCGAGAACTCGCGCGGGCTCATGAGAAAGCGGTGCTCGGCGTTGCAGTTCTCGCAACCGATCCGGACGCCGGCGCGCGCGGCTGTCTCGCCCAGCGCCCCGAGGGCATCCACGCAGCGCTGATACACTTCGTTGTAAGGGACTTCCTCCGTCACGAGCCCCGCGACCACGAGGATCGCGTCGGTGCCGAGCAGCACCGCGGTCTCGATTTGCCGCTCCACGATGCGCATCGCCCGAGCCCGCACCGTGGGGTCGCGCGCGGAGAGGGGCGAGGCCCAGTGCAAACCGGTCGACACGTTGGAGACGACGAGGCCGGCATCTTCCACTTTGTGCCGCAGCTCCCGCACCTGGGCATCCGCGGTGCTCAGCTGAAACCACGGGACGTCGCCCAGCCACAGCTCGATGCCGTCGAAGCCGGCCTGCTTGATGAGCCGCAGGCCTGTTTCGAATCCCCACTGCTTCGGAATCATGTTATCGCCGATGGCTTTCTTCATGCGACGCATCATACTCGAATTAGTCCCGGCCGGCGAACAGCGCCCCTCTGCTCACGGGCTTGCGCGCCCGGGTGACTGGTCGGACCTTGACGGGCGATGAGAATCACTGCGAGCCCACTCGACACGGATCACTTCGACGGGCGCCGGTTTCACAATCCCAACGGCGCCAATGGCCGCCCCTTCTGGATGGTGCCGCGCATGCTGCTCACGCCGCGCCGCCGCTGGCCGGCCACGGTCCCGGTCGAGCCGCGCCGGCCTCCCAGCGCCGGCCCGGACGACGTGGTGGTCACGTTCATCGGTCATGCCACGTTTCTCATCCAAGTGGGCACCACCAGTCTGCTGACCGATCCCGTGTACTCGGAGCGGGCCAGCCCTGTTTCGTTCGCAGGCCCCCGGCGGGTGCGGGCGCCCGGCGTGCGATTCGACGATCTGCCCGCCATCGCGCTGGTGCTGCTGAGTCACAATCACTACGACCACTGTGATCTCCGGACCCTGCGAGCGCTCGAGCGGCGCTTTCAGCCGCGGCTCGTGACGCCGCTCGGCAACGGCCGCCTGCTCCGAGCGGCGGGCATCCGCAACGTCGAGGAGCTGGACTGGTGGCAGCGTGCCAGCGCGGCGCCGCTTCCGGTCACGCTGACGCCCGCCCAGCACTTCTCGGCGCGCGGCCCGTTCGACCGCAATCGCGCGCTGTGGGGCGGATTCCTGATCGAGGCCGGGGCTCGCCGGATCCTGTTCGCCGGCGATTCCGGGTACGGCCCCCATTTCCGGGAGATCGCCGCGCGGCTCTCCCCGATCGATCTGGCGCTGCTGCCGATCGGGGCCTACGAGCCGCGCTGGTTCATGCAAGACATCCACATGAATCCGGCCGAGGCGGTGCAGGCGCACCGCGATCTCGGCGCCCGCCGCAGTGTCGCGATGCACTTCGGCACGTTTCAGTTGACGCCCGAGGGAGTGGACGAGCCGGTTCGGGAACTGACGAAGGCGCTCCAAGAGCGCGCTATGCCGGCCGGGGTATTCCGGCCGGCAGAGGTCGGGGAGTCGCTGCGGCTTACCGGTTGATCCAGTAGGAGAACTTCACCAGGAAGCTGTTGTCGGGCCGCAGGCCGAACAGATCGCCCAAGTCGCCGCGGAAGCCTTGCGTCCCCTCGGCGCCCGTCGAGTTCTGGCGCCCCTGGCTCCACACCAGGAACAGCGTCGAGCCGGGCCGATACTCCCAGCGGAACACGACGTTGGAGCGGAACTGCTTGTAGTTGAATCCGCCGGGGTTGTCGGCGGGGACCGGGTCCTGGACGTAGCGACTCGCGAAGTCGGCGGCGCGCGGCGTGTGGGACAGCTGCTGCACGTTGCTGTAGGTCCCCTTCGAGACGAACGGCTGGGCGTAAACCTGCAGCGTCGCGCTGGCGGTGAACGGGTACGTGAAGCGCATGGTCACGCCGAGCTGCTTCTGCTCGAGGTGAGCGAACGCCCAAGTCGTGTCCCTGACGAGCCCGAGCGGCTGCACCGCGTTAGTGGTGCGGGTGTAGTTGGGGATGATCGCCGCGGTGACGCGCGACGCCAGCTTGAAATCGACCTCGGGGCTCAGGTTGATGCTGTGCGAGCGGCCGCCGTCGCCGCGCCAGTAGTTCATCCAGAAATAGGGCACGATCGCCTTGCGGTCGTCGCCGTTCAGGCCGGCCCAGGGCGCGAAGTACGGATCCTGGCGCACCGCCGGCCCGCCGCGCGCGCACGAGTAACAATAGGTTTCGCCCAGCTGGCCCACCGTGCCCCCGAAGTGGAACGACCAGGTGTTGCGGAACGTCGTGTGCGTGTTGGTGTTGAACGCCCGCTCCTCGGGTAGCCCCGCCGTCGTCCAGTACTGCCACCAGTTGAAATTCCACTGGAACCGCTGGTACAGGGCGCGCTGGTGGCGGTCGAAGAATCCCACCCAGGTGCTCCACGCCTGCTGGTCGGCGCGCTGCAGGTAGCCCAGGTCGTTGATCTCGAAGCCGGCGGAGCGGCGCTCGTAGCCCGTCTGGAACATGACATGCGCGCCGCCCACCTTGCCGAACTGCAGCGCCGCGTCGCTCCCGGAGAGCGATGTGCGCGTGGGGTCGTAACGGAAGGCATCGGGCCGACGGTAGTAGTGCGCCGCGTCACGCTGCGTGAGGGCGATCGCTGAATCGGTTCCCGCCACGCGGCTCAGGTCGAGCGAGCCTGAAAGCTCGTACGTGCGGCCGGGGAAACGGTGGCGGAAATCCACCGCGCCCACATAGGCGCTGCGCCGGAGATACTGGGACGTCCACGAATCGTTGTCCCGATTCACCGCCGTGACGATGGCGCCGATGCTACTCTCACCGCCGCGCAGGTCCTGGCGCAGCCGCACCACGCCATAGTTGCTGGTCGGCTCGATCGTCGCTCCGCCTACGCCCGTGACGTGCTGGGTCACCGCATCGAGCACGCCGATCGTGAGCCCACTCGGCAGCCTCCCGGTGAGCTTGCCCGCGCCGATGATCCGCGTGAACGCGGCGGAGGTGGTGTCGTTGTAGGTGCCCCGAAGCTCGGGAGCGCGCCCGATGCGCCGCGAGTACACCAACCCTTCGCCTGTGCTGCAGTCGTTCACCGCGGTGCAGTTCACGTCGAACTGGAACAGCCCGCGTCCCGCGACGAAGAACGGCCGCTGCTCACGGTAGAACGTCTCGAACGCGGTGAGGTTCAGGACGCCCGGATCGGCCTCGACCTGTCCGAAGTCGGGGTTCAACGTAGCGTCGAGCGTCAGGTTCGACGCGACCCGGTACTTCAGGTCGCCGCCCAGCGTCACGTCCTGGGTACGCCCGATCCGCGTCGCCTCGAACTCCGACACGTTCTTGGTCACGAGATAGGGCGCGGCCTCGAGCCGGCGCGGTGCCTCGAGGTCGTCGAACCCGGGGACGTCGCCAAACTGCGACACGAAGCCCGCCTTCGACTGGCGCAGCAGCGGCCAGCTCACGCGCTGGGAGTAGCGGTACAGATCCCGATCGATAATGAGGCCGAAGGTGTGCTCTCGCTGGCGCCCGTAGCGCAACTGTGACAACGGGATGCGGAATTCGGCGGTCCAACCGAGCGAGTCGACGCGGGTCGCGACGTCCCATACCGCGTCCCAGGCGAAGTCCTCGTTGCCGTCGTTATAGATCTGCGCGTCAAGCTTCACGCCCGAGGGGTTGACGCCGAACTCGTAGCCGGTGCGGCGATCGTGATACGAGTCCAGGAACAACCACACCATATCGGCGGGAGTGAAGTAGTCGCGCCGGGCGAGCACGGTGATGATGCTGTCGGGGTGGGGATCAAACGCCCGCACCAGCACGTACAGGTTGCCCGCGTCGTACGCAACCTTCGCGACGGTCGGGAGTTTGGGCGCTCCACCCTCACTGGGCCGCCATTCTTGAAATTCGGTGATAGCCGGAGCCTCACGCCATACGGCGTCGTCGTCCCGTCCATCGAGCGCGGGCGGCTGGGCGGCGCGGGTGGCGGCGACCCGGGTCGGCGGGGACGCCGGATCGGGCGCGGGTCGCCGGGGCGACGGCGAATCCTGCGCCTGTGCGTAGAGCATGACGGCGGCGATGAGCGGCAAGCCCAGGGGCATAGGGACCTGGTCGGAGGTTTGCCCCTTAGATAACGGGACTCGGGAAAGGGTTGTGTCAGCGCTGGCCCGCCACCATAACCGTCTTCTCCAAGCGGATATCCGCGGACGAGGCACCGACCTCCACCACGACCGGGCCGTTCTCGACGGTCCAGCGGTGGGCGTCCGGGTCCCAGTATGCGAGCGCCTGCCCGGAGAGGGGGAACGTCACGGTGCGGGTCTCGCCAGGCTGGAGCGTCACCCGGCGAAAGCCCCGCAGGTCGCGCTTGGGGCGCGCCACCCGTGACTGCGGGTACCGCGCATAGAGCTGCACGACCTCGTCCCCCACCCGCTTGCCCGTGTTGGTCACCTCCACCGCCACGCTGAGCGTATCGCCGCCCCGCAGGGTGTCGGTGCTGGTGCGCAGCCGGTCGTAGCCGAACACCGTATAGCTCAGTCCATAGCCGAACGGATAGAGCGGCTTTCCCTGGAAGAACCGGTAGGTGCGGCCGGCCATGGCGTAGTTGTCGAACGCCGGGAGGTCGGACACGCTCCGATAAAAGGTGACCGGGAGGCGGCCGCCCGGATTGTACGCGCCGAACAGCACGTCGGCGATCGCGCTCCCGCCCGCCTGGCCGGGATACCACGCCTCGAGGATGGCGGGGACGTGCTCCTGAGCCCAGTTCACGGCGACCGCGCTCCCGCTCATCAGGACGAGCACCGTGGGCTTGCCGAGGCCCGCGATCCGCTCGAGCAGCCGCTCCTGCGGCGCCGGGAGATCGAGCGCAGTCCGATCGCCGCCGGAGAAGCCCGGGACTTGGACGCGCATCTCCTCACCTTCCAGGCGAGCGGTGAGGCCGAGACACAGCACCACCGCGTCGGCGCGCTGCGCCACCTGCACGGCCTCGGCCTCGAGCGCTTCGGTGGGAGTGGCCCACAGGAGCTGCAGCTCGGCCTCGCCGTAGGATTCCTCTCCGTCCACGCGGAGACGGTAGCGCCGGCCTCCCTGCAGCAGCAGGGGCTCGGTCTGCGCGAAGCGGGGGTCGGGGAATTCCCCGTCGTGCGTCGGATACACCGACTGCACCACGAGGCTGTCGTCCAGGTAGAGCTGGAACTTGACGGTGCCGACCAGCGCCAAGCGGTACGTCCCCGTATGGGCCGGCCGCAGCGTGCCCGTCCAGCGCACGCCGAAGTCATCGACGTTCATATCGGCGCGCGGCGCCCCCGCGCCCCAGTGCGCGTCGAGCGTCGAGTCCGCCCGCACGAACAGCGGCGCGCCCGACATCGTCCGGCTCGCGTAGAAGGCCGCGTCCAACCCGCGCCGCCCGCGCGCGGTCGACAGCACCGCCGCCGGCACGGGGGCAAGCACGGGGAACCCGTCCGCCAGGTCCGAGCCGAGGGCGTACAGGACGCGCGTGCGCGGCGACACCGCCTCGCGGATGCCGCGCAGCGGCGTGACCGGATCGGCCGGAATGCCGTTGTAGTTGCCGAGCAGCATGCGCCAT
>DATDFC010000192.1:0-3336 GCA_036522815.1 Gemmatimonadales bacterium
CGTGGCGCTGGCGCAGGAGCTGGTGGCGCGCCACGAGCGCCGGGCCAAGACGCGCCCCGTGCTGGGCATCGAGCAGATCATGCACTACCTCCCCCACCGCTACCCCTTCCTGCTGGTGGACCGGATCGTGGAGTTCGAGGAGCGGAAGCGGATCGTGGGGCTCAAGAACGTCTCCATCAACGAGCCCTTCTTCGTGGGGCACTTTCCCGGGCGGCCGGTGATGCCGGGGGTGCTGATCATCGAGGCGATGGCGCAGGTGGGCGGCATGCTCTTGATGGGCTACTTCGAGGGGCAGAACGTCGAGGACAAGGTGGTCTACTTCATGTCGCTCGACAACGTCAAATTCCGCCGCCCGGTCGTGCCGGGCGACCAGATCCGCTTCGAGCTGGAGATGCTGCAGTTCCGGGGCAAGACGTGCAAGATGAAGGGCGTCGGGTATGTGGACGGGCAGGTGGTGGCGGAGGCCGACATGATGGCCACGGTGGTCGATCGGTGATCCACCGGACCGCCCTGGTCGATCCCACCGCGCACATCGGGAGCGACGTCACGGTCGGGCCGTACGCGATCATCGGACCGCGGGTGACGATCGGCGAGCGCTGCCAGGTCGCCGCGCACGCGGTGCTCGAGCGCAACGTCAAAATCGGCACCGGCGTGAGGATCGGGTACGGCAGCGTGGTCGGCAACGACCCGCAGGACTTGAAGTACCGGGGCGAGGATACCTGGGTCGAAGTAGGCGACGGCACCGTGATCCGGGAGTACTGCACCATCAACCGGGGGACATCGGCCACCGGCAAGACGGCCGTGGGGCAGCGCTGCTTCCTCATGTCGTACGTGCACCTCGCCCACGACTGCTACATCGGCAACGACGTGATCATCGCCAACGCGGTCCAGATGGCCGGGCACGTCACCATCGAGGACCGCGCGGTCGTCTCGGGACTGGTGCCGATCCATCAGTTCGTCCGCATCGGCACGTTCTCGTTCGTGGGCGGGGGCTCGCGCGTCAATCAGGACGTGCCACCCTACACCAAGGCGGTGGGCAATCCGGTGCACCTCTACGGCCTCAATTCGGTAGGGCTGCAGCGCGCGGGCTTCTCGCCCGAGGTGAAGCTCGCCTTGAAGCGGGCCTACCGCCTGCTGTTCAATTCCGATATGACCGTGAGCCAGGGCATCGCTAAGGCGCGTACCGAGCTGCCGCAGATCCCCGAGGTGGAGACCTTCCTCAAGTTCATCGAAGGGTCGCAGCGGGGAGTGCTGGTGTGAGCGCTCCCCCCTCGATCCGGGTCGGCGTGGTCGGCACCGGCGCGCTCGGGTTCCACCACGCCCGGTTGCTCTCGCGCATGCCGGGCGTGGGGTTTTCGGGGATCTACGACAAGAACCCGGCGCGCGCCGCGGAGGTGGCGCAGCAGCTCGGCACGGTGGCGCACCCCACCCTGGCGGCGCTGCTCGATCGCGTAGACGCGGTGACGGTGGCCGTTCCCACGCCCGCGCACGCCGAGGTGGGGCGCGTCGTGCTGGAGCGGGGGATCGACCTGCTCATGGAAAAGCCCCTGGCCGACACGATCGCGGGCGCGGAAGAGCTGGTGCGGTGCGCGGCCGAGCACGGCGTGGTGCTGCAGGTGGGTCACGTAGAGCGGTTCAACCGGGCGGTGCGCGCCGCCGCGCCCTATCTGGACGAGCCCCGCTTCCTCCAGATCGACCGCCTCGCCTTGTTCCAGCCGCGCGGCACCGACGTCGCCGTGATCCTCGACCTGATGATCCACGACCTCGATCTCGTGCTGGAGCTGGTGCGCGCCCCGGTCACGGACGTTCGCGCCACCGGGGTCGCGATCCTCACACCCCACGTGGACATCGCGAACGCGCGCCTCGAGTTCGCCAACGGCGCCATCGCCAATGTCACGGCCAGCCGGGTGTCGCGCGAGCGCACGCGCAAGCTGCGCATCTTCCAGCCGACCGGCTATTGCTCGCTCGACCTGGCGCAGGGCAGCGGCGACTTCTTCCGCTTGAAGCCCGGCTGGCAAGGTCTGGGCGCCACGAAGCTCGAGCAGATCGTGGAGCACGTGCGGCTCGAGGCGCCCGAGGCGGAGCCGCTCCGGCTCGAGCTCGAGAGTTTCGTACGCGCCGTGCGAGGCGAGGAGGAGGTCGTGGTGTCGGGCGCCGCCGGAGCGCAGGCCCTGGCGCTCGCATTGCGCGTCGCCGCGGCCGTTCAGGCTTCCCCCCTCGCGCCGCCCGCTCCACCACCCGCGCCCGCCGTCCCCCACGCCGCCACGCGGCTGTGAGCCGCGCGCCGCGGATTTACATCTCCGCCGGCGAGCCGTCGGGGGACGCGCATGCCGCGGCCGTCGTGAGCGCGCTCAAGCGCCGCCTCCCCGCTGCCACGGTGGAGGCGTTCGGTGGGCCGGATCTCGAGGCCGCGGGCGCCGTCGTGCTCGATCGCATGGAGCGCTTTTCCGTGGTGGGCTTCGTCGAGGCGCTGTGGAAGCTCCCGGCTCACCTCCGGCTGCTGGGCCGCGTGCGCGATGCCTTCCGCGCGAAGCGCTACGACCTCGTGATCCTGGTCGACTATCCGGGCTACCATCTGCGGGCGGCGGCGGCCGCCCGCGAGGCGGGAATCCCCGTGCTGTATTACATCGCCCCGCAGATGTGGGCATGGGCGCCGGGGCGCGTGCGCCGGCTCGCGGCGGTGCGGCGCCTGGCCGTGATCCTGCCGTTCGAGGAGCGGTTCTTTCGTGACCACGGAGTCGCGGCGACGTTCGTGGGTCATCCGCTGCGGGACCGGCCGCCCCCTCCGCCGCGCGTGGAGGCGCGGCGCGCGCTCGGCCTCGACCCGGCGCGACCAGTGCTGGGCTTGTTCCCGGGGAGCCGTTCTCAGGAGGTGAAGCGTCTGTGGCCCGCGTTCCGCGGCGCCGCGGCGCGGATCGTCGCCGTGCGGCCCGAGGTACAGGTGGTCGTCGCCGGGACGGGCCGGGCGCACTACCCCGACGCCGGCGCCATCCGCCTGCATCGGGGCGATCCGCGCACCGTGTTCGCCGCCGCCGAGGCCGGGCTGTGCAAGTCCGGCACGACCACGCTCGAAGCCGCGCTCGCCGACGTCCCGATGGCGATCGCCTACCGGCTCAATCCCGTGTCCTTCGCGATCGCGATTCGCGTGCTGCAGGTGCCCCACGTCGGCCTGGTGAACCTGATCGCGGAGCGCGAGGTGGCGCCGGAGTTCCTGCAAAGCGCCGCCACGCCCACCGCGCTGGCGCACGCGGTGCTGCCGCTGCTCGACCCCGCGAGCGACGCGGCCCGCCGCCAGCGCGAGGGGCTCGCCCTGGTACGGGAGCGGCTCGGGCCGCC
>DATDFC010000193.1:0-2040 GCA_036522815.1 Gemmatimonadales bacterium
CGCGAGCTGCACCAGGGCCCGCGCCCGCTGGAACTCCCCGTGGCGCGCCCGCTGCGATACGTCTCCCGTGATCACCACCGCATCGGGCCGCAGATCGGGGATCATGGCTTCGAGCGCCTCGATCTGCGCGATGTTGGCGAGGCCGCCGAAATGCGGGTCGGAGACGTGCAGCAGCTGGACGGTCATGACTCCGCCTGCACGGTGTAGGTGAGCGTCGCTTCGCCGCCGGCGGGGACGCTCACGCGGAACCGCACCTCCGTGGCCGAGAGCTTTTCGGCGGGGATGCTGCTCTCGGTCACGTGCCAGGTGCCAAAGCGCGCCTCGCGCACGTCGACGCTCACAGACTCGGGTTTCGCGTTCGCGAGCGTGACCTTGTATGCGGCGGTGATCCGCTGCCGCGGCGTCATCCCCCGCTTGGGCGGCGCGAGCTGCTCCTGATTGTAGTCGGTCTGCACGCGCTCGGCGGTGACGTCGAACGCGTCCCCCGACTGCACCCGCAGGTCACGCCCCGGCGCGGTATGATCGCTGCGCGCCTCTCCCACCAGCTGCAGCCGCCCGCCGGAGTCGGCCTGGAACAGCTGCACCGTCCCCCCCGGGAGCGGTCGCTCGCCGAACGTGGTACCACGCGGGCGCTTCAGCGTATACCACACCTGCACCGGGACCCGGTCCGGCTCGGCGGGCGACTGCGCGAAGAAGCCGCGCCAGGGTAGCGCACCCGGGACGACGAATTCCCGCGTGTAGGCCACGCTGGTGCCGGGGAACAGCGCGACGGTGACCGCCACGCCCGGGGTGAGCGAGGGCCTGCCGGGAAGCTGGTACACGTGCGTCTCGCCCACGGTCTCTTCGCCAGCCGCGCCCCCGGCCACCACCATCTCTTGCAGCTGCACCGCGCCACGCTGGAGGAACGCGGGGCGTGGCGGCGCAGCCGGCCGCGCGCGGTTGATCGACCCCGCCACGAGCTGGACGTCGGCGCTGTCGGCACGCAGCGTGGTGGAGACGATCGTGGCGGTCCCCGACACCTGACACCTGGCACCCTGCAGCACCACCTGATATCCCGCCTGCCAGCGCGCCGCGCCATCGATCACGTACGCGACGTCGGTGCGCGGCCGCGCCCGCGTGGCCTCGAGAGTGACAGCCGCCTCGGTCACGCTGGAGACGAGATCCGCCGGGAACAGCGCGTCGCCAGGCGGGGAGAAGAGCACCCGTCCGTCGGACAGGCGAAACTGCGGGGGATCGGTCCGCAGGACGGTGGCGCGCACGGTGTCCGCACCACCGCTCGTGCGCGCGCGCACGAACGCGAGCGTCTGCCCGACGGCGTGCCGCAGCGCCATCGCCTCGTCCGTCGCTGGGCGGAGCACCGCGGACAGCAGCGCGACCGAGGAGTCCGGCGAGAACAGAGTCGCCGCGTCGAGCTCGTCCAGCTTCAGGGTCAGGGTGTTCTTCCCTTTCTCGAGCGATTGCGGGAGGGTCCGCCGCACCACCACGCGCCCGTCACCGTAGATAGAGAGCGACGTCTGTGCGGCGAGCGGCACCATGCCGGCGACGACCGCGACGGCTACGGACGCCGTGATTTGAGCCATTCGAGCGCAATCCTCTGTACAATCCGAACCGTCAGCAGATACCACGCGACCACGGCCACGGCGCCGACGGTACGCGCGGTGGCTTGCCACGCCGGCGCTACGGTTCGCAGCGTGAGCATCACATACCCCGCGACCAAGAGGGTGGTTACGACCGCCACCAGACGTCCCACTCGCGCGGCCCTCCTGGTGACGTCCCGCGTGCACGCTGCACACAGGTCCCCCGGCGCGAGCCCCGGCGTCGGCTGCTTGCAGCGCGTGCAGGGATGGCTAGACCCGGTGGGCCACAGCCCGAGCGAACTCTGTTGTGGAAGCACTGCCTCCCAGATCCTTGGTCCGGACGTTGTCCTTCACGATCACCGTCTCCAGCGCGCGGCGCAGCCGGCTCGCTTCCTGGAGCCGGCCGATGTGGTCGAGCATCATCGCCGCCGCGAGCATCTGCGCGGCGGGGTTCGCGATGCCC
>DATDFC010000194.1:0-13414 GCA_036522815.1 Gemmatimonadales bacterium
TCGAGGCCACCGCGATCCGCATGCCGGCCGACCCGGCGCTGCGCTTCGCGGCCGCGGCCTTGCCGCCGCGGCCGACGCGGCCCCGGGCGTGGGAGTCCCCGCCGGGTCTGGTGCATGGAACCCTGTATGCGCGTCATCTCCTCGACCTGGGGGACGCGCCGGGGATCATCGACTGGCAACGCTACGGGCAAGGGCCGCTGGAGCTCGACGCGGGCACCTTCCTCGCGACCGTCTGGCGGATCGGGCTCAAGAGCGAGGACCTGGTCGCCGAGGCGAGGGCGGCAGAAGAGGCGTTCGTCGCGCGTACGGCGGGTGTGCTCGACACGTGCGCGGTGGCGTGGTACCGCGCCGCGGTGCTGCTGCGTCTCGCCTCCAAGTGCGTACGCCGTCGCCGCGATTGGCTCGCCCACGGGCACGCGCTGCTGCGCGAGGCGGTGCGGCAGACCGAAGCCGCGTGCTGAGCTCACCGCACCGGGCGGTAGCCGTGCCTCGCAGCACGGAATCGGGAAGCGCGGGCCGGACGTCCCCAGGTGACCGCTGCGCTGGGCGCGGCTCCATGCGTGCAGCTGGCTAGTCCTTGTACGGATCGAACTCCTTCTCTCCCGCCATCACCACGACGAGCGGCGTGAGCGTGTGGAGGACTGTCACCGTGTCGCCCTGCGCCGCCAGCACATCCGGCAGCCGCCGGTACGCATGCGGCGACTCGTCCAGCCCGCCGCCGCGCAGGATCACGCCCTTCCCGCCGACCCACTCGCGCAGCATGTCCCACGTCACCTTCCCCGGGCTGATCACCTCGCCGGTCTTGCGGTTCACTTTCCCGCGCGCGGCCGTGCGGGACATCACCCGACCGGCGCCGTGCACGGTCGAGTACAGCGAGGCGCGCTGCCGCTCCGAATCGTGTCGGGCACCCTCGATGATCACGGCGTTGTCGCCCATCGAGCCGCCCACGAAGCCCTGCTGCCCCGGAAACGCGGGCGTGGCGCCCTTGCGGACCACCACGTACTCGGTTCCAGCGTGCGTCTCCTTCCAGGCGAAGTTGTGGTGGTTGTGCACCAGTTCCACCTCTTCTCCGCCCAGGAGCTCCACCACCTTGCGCGCCACCCACTCCCGGCCGGCGTAGGCGTAGTCGCCGGCCAGCGTCATCAGGTGCCAGTAGTCGTGTCCCAGCGGCTGTTTGAGCGGGAGCAGCGCCTCGGCCTCCGGCACTCGCTCGCCCCACTGCTTGCCCTGCGACAGCGCCAGGAAGCCCGAGGCGACCGTGTGCCCGAAGCCGCGGCTCCCGAAGTGCACGCCCACCCAGATCGCTCCCTGCTCGTCGGCGAACACGTCGACGTAGTGGTTACCGCTGCCCACCGTCCCCAGCTGATTACGCGCCTTGGCGCGCAGCCCCTCCCGCTCGTGCTTCCCGGGGAGCGCGTCCCAGGCCGCGTGCTCGAACAGCGGATGGTCGGTGGGCGCGTCGTCGGCCCGATTGGTGCGGCCGATGCCGAACGAGATGGTGCGCTGGATCTCGTCCGCCAGGAGCTCCAGGTCGGCCCGGGTGTACTCCTGCAGCCGGCGGTTGGTGCGGATGGCCGCGTTGCCGCAGGCGATGTCGAACCCCACACCCACCACGCTCACCTGGTCGCGGTACGCCGCCACGCCGCCGATCGGCATGATATAGCCGAGGTGGCCGTCGGCCATGAGGGCCACACGCTCCGCGCGGCTCGCGACGTCGCGCAGCTGGGCGAGCGTCTTGTCGTCGTGGGTTCCGAAGATGGCTGGCTGATTCACGCCGCCTCGGGAGCGGGAGCTCGCATGAAGGCCGTCGGTCGGCCATGAAAGGGGTCCGGGAGTCGCGTGCTGAAACAGTCCTCCCACTCCCATCCGGAATGACCGACGAGCATCACGGCCTCGCCGGCGTCAAGGCGCGATTACGCTGATAGAGAAGACTCCCGGTGCGTAATAGAGATTCGTGACGGTGAGCCTCGCCGGGCCGGCCGCCGTGCCGATGACCCACAGGGGCCCGACGCTCATCCCGCTGCCTGCCGGCACGATGATCTCGCTGATGCTCCGCCTCCCATCACTCACTCGGATGCCGCCGGCGGGTTCGATCGCGAACCTCGTCGAGTCGACCACCGCATGAGTAGCCAGTGCAGAATCTCTCACCTGGAGCAGGACGGCGACCGAATCGCCTGTCCGGAGGGAGCTCGGCCAGCTGACAAGGGCCAGCCGACCTTCGGTAACCGAGACGGCGACCGTATCGGTCGCATATCCCGGTGCCGCGAGCATCACCGTATCGGTCCCGATAGCTCGTCCATCGATCGCGTACTCGGCGGCCGTCGCACCAGCCGGAACGATCGTCGTCGAGGCCGAGGTGCTACGGCTGCCGCGATGCGACACGTCGACCGTCGCGGCGTTAGCCTGGACCTCTGCGGGCCGGGTAATGCTTGCGGCAAGACGTTGTCCCACGCCGACAGTGAGGTTGCCGTACGGCCCGATCACCCGCAACCACGGAAGCTGCGATTCGATGACGACGGTGTCACCAAAGAACGGTCCAGGTGCCGGGCGGCCGTCCTCCGCGGCGAGGCGGAGATGGCCCGGGGCTGTGAATGCGAGCGCCGTCGGAGCGCTGACGACCTGCCCGGCTCGCACGGTGGTGGTCGCACTCTGGGGGGCAACGCCGGGGTCGACCGGCACGAGCGTGACCACGAGGTCCCGGTCCATGGGAAACTCGACGCCATTCGGGCTCCTGACGCGCACCGAGGCCGCGTATCCCGCGACCCCCACGAAGGCGGCCGTCGGCGCCTGCAGCTTGAGATGCCCTCGGCCCACCGTCACCGGACCGGAAGTGTCGGGCCGGAAGCCGCGCGCCGTGGCCACGATTCGCGTGGTGCCCGCGATGTCACCTCCGGCGCCGGGGAAGAACGTGTAGTCCGAGCCTCCCACCACCACGGAGTCGGGGATGTGGAGGACGCCAGGCACCGTGGTCGACAGGTACACGACAGCCGGCGCGGGTGCGTGGGCCAGGCGGAAGCGCCCGTCTTCGAATTGCTGCAGGGTCGCGGCCGGGCCGAACCCGTACGCATCGTAGGTCACGACATGCACCGAGCTGTCGAGCGCGAACGTGGCGGTCACGAGCTTCGGTGGGTACGTGCCGGCCGAGTCCCGCACGGTTATCGTCGCGATGCCCGTGTCCACGGCAGGAAACGAGATCGGCCAGAGCGCCAGAAAACGCGCGGGGATACGCGTCGACGATCCGCGGGTGATGGTCGTATCGCTCGAAGTCGCCAGCAGCAGCAGATCGTTGGCTGGCGCGTGACGAACGCCGAGCGAGTCAGTGACCCAGACGGTTGTGGAAGCGTCCAAGGTGGTGCCGTGCACGCTGTCCGGGAGGAGGATATGTGGTGTAGTAACCGTGATGACGGCGGTGTCCGGCTCGTGCGCCGGAGCGGTCGCGATGATCGTATCCGTGCCCGCGAGCAGGGCGTCGACACTGTAGCTCGCGGCCAGGCCGCTTCCCGTGAAGCCGGTGAGCGCCAACGCAGTGGGTACCACCGCCGACGCGGCCCGTCGCTGGGTCAGGGTCACGACCACCGTGTCGCCGGGGCCTTCCGGACCGAGGCTCACAATTTGACGGAGCTCGGACGTTGTCTGGCCGGCACCGAGTATGTCACGTCGGCCCTGGAGAAAGTGCAGTTTCGGCCCTGGGAGCACACGCCAGACGATCGAATCGCCGACAAAGCCCGGCGCAGTCGCACGTAGGACGACGTGGCCCGTGTCGACCGCATGGGCGGCGAAGATGGGCGTGCTCTGACTGCCGGGGGCCATCCCGTATGGAGTGGGAGTCTGGAACAAGTCGACGACGGTCGAGTCGGACGAGCGGAACGTGACCACCAGGCTGTCGGCGAGCGGATGCACGTTACCTGACGAATCCGCGGTTGCTGCCGAGACATGGACGTTGTCCGTTCCACTGAGCGCGAGGGGCGTCGGGTCCAGCGGATCTCCGATGAGGAGCCGAGGCGTGGATACGTGGATCTGGATGGTGTCCGGCGCCAGCAATGGCGCCTCGCCAATGAGGAGGGTCCGCCCCGCGCGCCGGCCCCGAATGTTGAAGGTCGCGCCGGCGCCGACGTACCTCACGCTGTCCGGCGCGGTGGCGATGCTCGTGTCGACGACGCGGAGGCGGACCCACGGAGACACGGCCGCCGAGGAGTACGCGTACCAGGAATCCGACAGCTGATGCGCGCCGATCTGCAGCGAGTCGTTCGACTGCCCGACTGTCAGAGTGGAGAGCGTGAGGTTGGGTTTTGGCAAGACGGTGACCGGCACGGTGTCGGCGGGCCCCGCCGCGTGTGCGGCGATCACGCGTGTAGTGCCAACGGCCTTGCAGGAAACGAGCCCGGCCGAATCCACGCTCGCGATGGCCGCATCGATCGAGCGCCACGTGACCCTTTGGCCGGGAATCCGGTTGTCCCGGGCATCGCGTACGGAAGCGGTGAGTCCAGCGGTGCGATCGAGGAAGCCGCTCACTGGGTTGGGCGTGATGATCACCTGCGCCGGTCGCTGTCGCACAACGACCAGCGCCGAATCCTGCGTGCCCGCTCGCTCCCGGACGACGACGTACGCTTCGCTCGGTACCTGGGTCGTGACGTGGAGGACGTGTGCGTTCGCGTCGAACCAGACCACGATCGCCGTCGATCGGCTCACGGCGTCGTATCGGCCGAAGCGAGGCCCACTCGCGCTCTGTGAGCTCACGGCGATGGCGAGCGTGTCACCCAACGCCCGGACGGTGTCGGCGTGGCTGGCGAGGATCGTGGCGATGATCGGCGGGCGGACGGTGACCGCCGTCGTGTCGGCATGGCCCTCCGAGCTGGCGACCACGCCGGCCACACCGTGGGTCACCGCGAAAATGCGGGCGGTCGCACCGCTCGTCACGACCCCCGCGACCGCGCCGTCGAGAGACTCCCAGGTGATGGGCGCTTCCGGCATCGCGTCGCCGTTCACGTCCCGCGCCTCCGCCCGCACGACCACGGAGTCTCCCACTTCGAGGTACACGCTGTCCCGGGATGTGAGGACGGTCGTGACGCGACGCGTCGCGCCGCTCGGCCCTTCACCGCAGGTGAGGAGTCCGCCCGCGGCGGCGAGCAGGAGCACCGGTCGTCGCAGGGAGCGGCTCATGGCAGCGGCTTCCAGCTAACGCCGGCCAGGCTGTCGAATGTCGCCGGCAGAGGGATCAGCTCACCCGTGGCGACCCGCAACACCACCCACCGCAGCGGGCTGGTGGCGCTCGGATATTGGTAAGCCGCGAGCCACTCGCCGTCGGGCGACCAGCTCAGGGCTGGCACGAAGGCCGTGTTGGGTGGAGAGACAAGCGTTACGCCGCTCCCGTCGGGCGAGGCGACCCAGACTCGGTCGTTACCGACGTACGCGATCCGGTCCCCGCGAGGCGACCACTTCGGGTTCGAGCCGACGATGTCGAGCGACGTGGCGAGCCCCGTCGTGAGGTCGACAATCTGGAGAACGGGCGTATCGTTGCCGTAGTAGTGGTCCACGGCGGCCCGCAACCCGTCGGGGGCCAAAGAAACGTGCGCTTGCACCGTTTCGAAACAGTCGTCGGCAGACGAGGCGGTGATGCGCTGCGGTGTACCGCCCGCGATGGGCATGCGGTAGATGATCTCGTCGAAGTTGCAGTTGCCGGCGCTGAAGTAAATCCATTGCCCGTCCGCGCTGACATCGACGGCTGTGATTTGGCCGACGCTCGTGCCGCTGGGCAGGACGAGGGTACTCGCGCCTGCCGTCGTCAGGCGATAGATGGCACGCGCGTCGTTGTCGAACCCGGCAACGAGGTAGCTGGCATCGGGTGCCCAGGCGATGCCAGCACCGTTGTAGGTGTGCGCGGTCGGAATCTGCAGAAACCCGGACCCGTCCAGTCGCACGGTGGCGAGCCTGCCACCACTGAACACCACCGCGACGACGTCGTTCGGGGCGACGCTCGCCCACGCGGTGTCTTCGGAGGCGCCGGCGTCGGCGATCAGGGCGGCGCGCCCGGCGGTCCGGCCCGTCACCGCGCTGCCAACAACGTCGACGATCCCCGCGGGCTGGGCGGTGAGGCGTACGGCGTCGGCGGTCACATTGCCGTGACGATCGAGCGGCCGGGACTTGATCACGTAGAGCCCGCCCACGAACACCGCAGTATCGGTGGGAGCGAGGGCGACGGTGGCCGTGGCACCGGCCTGCACGGTGAACCGCGCGGTGTCGGCCAGGCCAGTCCCCGGCACCGATACCTCCACACCGACCACGCGGGCGGCCGGACCTAGCCGAACCTGCACCGCGGCGCGTCCCTGCGCGTCGGTCGTATCTACCACCTGTTCGGCCACGTCTGAACCGCCGGGCTGTCCTACCAGCACGCCGGCGACCACTTGCCCGTCGGCGCTGAACGTCAGCAGCGCCGTGAATCGCACCGCGACGCTCGCGAGAGGGGTGCCCCCCCGGCCCCTCACCTCGGCGACGAGGGGCTGCGCCAGGCGCGCGTCGACCGTGTCGGTGCCAGCCGCGCCGGCGACCAGCGCCAGGTTTGCCGCGAACGGTGGTGCGGTGCCCTCTCCACACCCCAGGGCGAGTGCCGCGAGTGCGATCGTCGGCAGTCTCGCAGAAATCCAGCGCCAGGAGTCGCTCACGCGTGCCCCTCCCCGACATGGCGGACCCAGGAACGTCCGAGGATGGCGCCGAAAGCAGTGGTCACGAGCACGACCATAGCCGATCGTGGTTGGGAGCGGAAGGGCACCCGCGTTAGGCGCATCGTCGATGCGGTTCGAGCACCCATGCCTAACAATACGTGGCGCAGCTGGGCGAGCGTCTTGTCGCCGTGGGTACCGAAGATCACCGGCTCATTCATGGTCCCAGGCGGTCAGGGGTCCCGCCCCGGTGAGCGGATAGACCTTGATCCAGTGCGTCCGCACCTGGACCCGCACCGGATGGCCGCGGTAGTTGGCGATCAGCACGTTCGACGTGAGCGCGGGCATGTGACAATCGACGCACCGGCCCGCCAACGCCTGTCCGCGAGTCGGAAACAGGCCGCAGCTCTGCATGGTGTGGCAGGTCAGACACCGGCCCGAGAGCGCCACGACATCGCGCTGCTCGCGATGCACATCGTGGCACGTGGCGCAGGTCATCTGTGAGGAGCGAAAGCACCTACTCCGTTCCAGCAAGGCGACCTGGTTGCCGTGCACGTCGATCTCCGTCGTGTCCTGTCTGGTCCGCCAGTCGGACCGCTGCTCGAGGGGCTGCCCCGGCACGTAGGAGAACGCCGCCGTGCGGAGCGGCGTCGTCCCGCTGTGACACAGCGCGCATTGGTCCAGCAGTCGCGCGCGGGGCAGCCGCGCCGGGTTGATGATCGCGCGGGGGAGCAAGGGGCGCAGCCAGGAGCGCTCCCGTCTCACGTGCTCGCGGCCCGACCCGTGACACGTTTCGCAGCTGATGCCGAGGATCGCGCCGCTGGGCCGGTAGTGGTTGATGACCGAGGGCTCGGGCACGTGCTCGAACCAGGACGCGTGACACTCCAGGCAGCGCGGCGGGATCGGGCGCCCGAAGTTGGGACGGCCGTCCGGATACCCGGGGCTGTTCACCCACCCGATTCCCCTCCAATACGAGACCGGGAGTTGGTACAGCCGGTCTCCGTCGCCCCAATACAGATACGATTGGCCTTTGCGCGAGCCGGTCACGAAGGCGATGCGCTCGGAGTGGCTGGACGTGTCGGGGGCGCGCCCCATCACCGCGGTTTGATAGAAGCCCGTGTCGGTCGAGTCCATACGGAAGTGCAGCTCGGGATTCGAGGTGCGCAGCACGTTCTCGCCACGGCTGAAGCTGCCCAGGATGGACTGACGGGTCGGCGGGGTCGAGGTTAGATGGTGAGCGGTCTGCGCGAAGCTCGCCTGCGGCGCGTGACAGGAAACGCACGCCGTGTCGCCGGCGGCATTGTCGGCGCGCACTGCCTCCGTCCGATGCGGGATCGCCAGCAGGGCCGCCGCGATCGCGCCGGCGACGAGCAGCGAGACGGCGATGGTCGCGAGCAGCGGACCGGCCGAGCGGCGTGGTCCGCTCACCACGCCCGCCGCCTACCCCTCACGACTCGCCGTGAGTCGCGCGCCGTAGCGGCACGCGCCGCGGTACGCTGCCGCGACCTCGGCGCACGCTACTTCCCGGCCCCGCTGGTCGCCGTGCAACGTCGCGATCTCTTCGCCCACGGCCTCGTAACACTTGAGGCGGTTGGTCGCTCCCGTCAAGGCACGGCAGTACGCGATGCCGTCGTCGGCCCGGGCGGTCAGATCGATGAAGTTCTTCACCACACCGACATGACACCACGCCTGATACTGCGCGCGGGCGAGGCCGCACATGCGGATCGCCTCCTGGTGGTCCTGGTGCGAGTAGGCGCTGACCTCGCGGCCGAGACCCTGGAAGCAAACCGGCTCGAGTCCGGGCGGCGCGTCGAGGCAGTGTCGCGCCGTCGCCGCCATGTCGCCGTGAGTGAAGTACAGCATCACCGACGTCTGCATGTTGTAGCAGGCCATGAGATAGCGCCGGGCTACGATCGAGCAGGGGTACTGCAGGTCGCCGGGATCGAGCGCCTTGAAGGGCGCCGCCGAGGGGTGGGGATGCATCACATGCCCGGCCTGGTGCGGCGTGGTCGCGTTCACGACGTTCTCCATGAAGGCGCCCCCGTAGCACGATTCGCGGTCCCAGGCCGCGCCGAGCAGGTCGCAGCCGGCGAGCGCGCGCGGCAGGTTGTGATCGTAGAACATGGTGAGCCCGTGTCCGGCGCCGTGCACGCACTGGAACCGCAACCACTGATCTGCAACGTACGGCCCGCACAGCGCGTTCACGCCGGCGGCGTCGACCGCGCGGGCCCGCTCGAAGTACGCCTGGATCACGCCGTGATAGCAGCCGGACTGAAAGATCTCGGTGCAACCGGTGAAGGCCCGGCGAATGTCGGCACCGCGCCCGGCCGCCATACCGATGGCGTGCGCGTAGACGTGGCCGTCGACGCGGACCCGGGCGTCACGCCCGCCGAGCACGCGCAAGGTCCCCATCGCCGTGCGCACGCCCTGCGACGCGACGATGGGGACCAGGACGCCGTCGTAGCAATCCACCTGCGCATCACCGGACTGGCCACGGCAGCGGACGAGGGCGGAGTCGGCCAGCGCCAGCGAATCCGCCACGGCCGGGCCGCCCGAGGCGGACGGTTTGTGGCACGCGACGAGGGCGAGCCAGACGAGGCCGAGGGCGCGAGCGGCGCGGCGTGCCGTCATGCGTGCATTAGGGAAGCGTGAGAATAAAGATCCCGTGGCCCACACCCGCCGGCTCGTCATTGCGCGCCGACTGGAACGCCATGCGCTTGCCGTCGCTCGACACCACGGGGTTCGACGCCTTGTAGCCCTCGTAGTCTCCCCAATGCGTGAGGCGGATGAAGTCGGTGCTGTTGGGCGCCAGCTTCAGCTTCCAGAGGTCGATGTAGCGCGAGTTCTGGCGGTCCGGACCTTGCTCGCGGCTCGACTCGACGAGCGTCCACGCCCCGTCGGGCGAGATCCCCTCCACTTCGTTGTACTCATCGGGCAGCTTGCGATACGTCGTCAATTTGCCGGTGGCGAGATCGACGCCCATCACGTCGGCATAGCTCGCGCGGTAGCAGGTGTAGATGAGCTCGGCGTCATCGTGGCGGAAGTCTTGGGCTTCGAGCGTACACTCGGGGGCGTGGGCCCGGAGCACTTCCTTCTTGTTGGCCAGCGCGGGCACGCCGTCCGTGTAGACGATATCCGCCGTATACATGACGGATTCCCCCTCCTGGAGCAGGTCGGGATACTGGGCGCGCGTGTTGGACCACGCGATCTTCATGCGCTGGCGCGAGATGGCCACGCCCTCCGAGATCTTGTGCCCGAGCGGTGTGGGCGGCGCGGCGGCGCCGGCTTTGAGCACCCACATCTCCTGGTCGCGCGCGCGGGTGGTCCGGACGTCGGTGAAGGTTCGCGCGCCAATGAGGAAGAAATCGCCGTTGGGCAGGTACTGCACGCGCAGGAACCCGGCGTGGGCGAAGTGGCCGGTGAGCAGGCGGATCGTTCTGGTGGCGAGGTCGATCTCGAAGGCGTCGCCGAAGCTCTTGGACATGAACGCGACGCGTTTGTCGTCGGGCGACCAGGAAGGACGCTCGCCGAAGGCGGTGAGCTGGACGATGTTCGACGGCAGCTGCGACTCGGGATTACCGGCCCGCTTGGACTGCGCGCCGACGGAGGCGGGGAGCGCGGCCAGCAGCGCGGCCGCGGACAGGGCGCAGCACAGCGACACAGTCTTCAGGACACCCGCCGCGTCTTCCTTCTCATGAAATCCATCAGGATGAACTGCCCGAGGGTCATCGTGTTGGTGAAGTACGCCTTGCCCCGGCAGATCGCCGAGACCTTCTTCACGAACTCGACCAGGCTGCGATCGCGCGCCAGCATGAACGTGTTGATCAGGATCCCCGAGCGCCGGCACAGCGCCACCTCGCGGTAGGTGGCCTGCAGGATCTGGGGGTCGAGCCCCATCGAGTTGACGTAGATGCGCCCGTCGGGGAGTGTCAGCGCCGAGGGCTTGCCGTCGGTGATCATGATGATCTGCCGCATGTCTTTTCGCTGGGACATGAGCATGCGGCGCGACAGCTTCAATCCTTCCGCGGTGTTGGTGTGGTACGGCCCGACCTGGGCGCGCGCCAGCTGCGCGAGGGGGATTTCCTCCGCGGTGTCGTGGAACAGCACCACGCGCAGCGTGTCGCCGGGGAATTGCGTGCGGATCAAATGGGTGAGCGCCAGGGCGACTTTCTTGGCCGGGGTGAACCGGTCTTCGCCGTACAGGATCATCGAGTGCGAGCAGTCGAGCATCAGCACGGTGGCCGACGACGAACGGTACTCGGCCTGATGCACCATGAGGTCGTCGTACTCGAGGTTGATCGGCACGCCCAAGCCCTCGCGCTGCAGCGCGTTGGTGAGCGTGGCGTTCACGTCGAGGTTGAGCGTGTCGCCGTACTCGTACGGCTTACTCACCGCTTCGGCCTCCACGCCGGTCGCGAGGTGCTCCGTTTCATGGGCTCCGAAGCTCGACTTGCCGATGCTCCCGAGCAGGTGCTTCAGGGTCCGGTAGCCGAGGAAGTCGATCCCCTTTTCGGTGAGGTTGAACTGCACCTGCTGGGCGGCTTCCTTGGCCATTCCCCCCGGGCCGAACAGCGGCTGCTGGCCCGACGGCACCTTGGGCGCCTCGGTGACGTTCAAGTACCCCTCGTCGATCAGCTTCTGGACGATCTTGTCGAGCAGCTCAGAGAGCTGGCGCTCGAGATCGGCGTCGCGGGCCGCGTCGCCGGTGGACTCGCCGCGCAGCAGCTTGAGCATCTCGGGCGTCAGCTGCCCCGAGTCCATGAGCGCCTGGAGGATCGCCTGCCGCAGCGCGTCGAGCGAGCGGTCGGACTCGTCCTCGCCGAACTCCCCCCAGAACGGATGCGAGTAGGCGCCTCCGGCGAAGCCCGACTGTAGCAGGAAATCGGCCAGCTGATCGAGCAGCGCCTGGAGATTCAGCGTGTCGGCCAGCTCGGGCAGGTAGCGTGTGTACGTCGTGTATTTCATCGGCGGTAATACCAATCTAGCGCTGGAAGGGGCGGCGACGAGCGCCAATTGACTTTCGGGTTTTGTTCGGGTATGGTGCGGCGATCACCTTTGCCGGAGCGCCCGATGCGCGTGCCCACGGACCTCGACAGCCGTCTGAAGCTCCTCATGGATCTCGCCGTCGACGACCATGACGGCCCGCCCCAGCGCCGTCCGCCCCGGCTGCGCCATATGGGTGAGGGTGGAGCCCTCCGGCCCTTCAACTTGAGGGACGTACGGCTTGGCTCGAGCAACGCCCATACGTCACTGCTACGCGTCCTGATGACGAACGCCTGCAGCTTCAATTGCCATTACTGCCCCATGCGGCGGGATCGCGAGATGCCGCGGACTCTCCTCAAGCCGGGGGAGCTGGTGCGGGTGTTTCTCGCCGCGCATCGCCGCGGCTGGTGCGACGGGCTGTTCGTTACCACGGGGATCCCGGGGCGTCCGGCGAACGTGATGGACGATCTGATCCAGGTGCTCGAGCTGCTGCGGTTGAAGCATGGGTTCCGTGGCTACATCCACGTCAAGGCCATCCCCGGGGCTGAGCAAGCGCAACTCGAGCACCTGACACAGCTCGCGAGTCGCGTCTCCCTCAACCTCGAGACGCCCTGCGGTCAGACGCTCGCCCAGATCGCTCCGGAAAAGAGGTTCGACACCTCACTGGCGAGCCTCGAGCACATCCGGTCGCGCGTGCGCCGCGCATGGGACGAGGAGGCCGACGGGAAACCGCGCGACGCACTGCGACCCAACGGGGCGGCCGGGATGACGACGCAGTTCATCGTCGGTGCCACGCCCGACAGCGACCGCGCCATCCTCGGCCGTGTCACCGAGCTGTACGCGCGGCGGGGAGTTCACCACACGCACTTCAGCGCCTTCCGGCCGATCCGGGATACGCCGCTCGAAGCAGCGCCCGAGACGCCGGTCGTGCGTGAGCGGCGGCTGTACCAGGCCGATTACTTGCTCCGTCGGTACGGCTTCGCGTCGGGCGACGTGGTGTTCGACGCCGAGGGGAACTTGCCGCTGGGCCTCGATCCCAAGGTGGCAGCGGCGCTCGCGCATCCGGAACGGTTTCCAGTCGACGTGCGGACGGCGTCGCGCGAGGAGCTGGTGCGCGTCCCGGGCATCGGGCCGGCGACCGCGCGCCGGATCGTCGCCGAGCGGATCGGGACGGTGCTCCGCGACCTCGCGGACTTGCGCCGCCTGGGCGTCGTGACCACGCGGGCGGCCGGGTTCCTCACGATTGACGGACGGCGTTGCGCCGACGTCCGCTGGGCCGAGCAAATGAAGTTCTGGGGCCCCGACGCAGACGTGGGGCGGTATCACGCGGTGTATGAGGTGAGCCCGGGGACGTTCCGATGACGTGCGGCTATCGAGCGATCCGCGCGCCCCGCTCGATCAACAACTCCCGCAGCACCGACCGGTGACACCGGGTTTCGGCTTCGCAGTAGCAGCCCACGGAGAAGTCCGCCTGGGCGGAGAGCGCCGCGAGCAGGGTAAGGAGCCGTCGAGCCGCCGGCAGGCGCGGCCCACCGCTGCGGTGTGAGGGGCGCGGCCATCACCACGCGCCCGCGGCGTCCCGAGTCGCACGATCCGGACCGCCATTGCATTCGCTCCCTACCCGAATTATCCGGCCGCGGCGAGCTTTCCCGCAATGGACGGAGCTGCGCGCACGTTCCGGATCGGGGCGCTCGCCCACCGCAACTTCCGTCTCTTCTTCTACGGGCAAGGCGTTTCGCTCATCGGCACCTGGATGCAGTCGGTGGCGCTCGGCT
>DATDFC010000195.1:0-2294 GCA_036522815.1 Gemmatimonadales bacterium
GGGCGCGGGCGCGCGGCGCGGTGGGGTTCTCGGTGAAGATCGGGCTCAACTCCGGCCCCGCCGTGATCGGCAACGTCGGCACCGCGCGGCGTTTCAACTACACGGCGGCCGCATGGCCGCACCCGGCCCGTCGGCGCGGCCGAGGATCTGCGCCGGCGAGCCGAGGACGACGGTAGTATGGGAGCCGCCGGCGTCGGCGCCGAGAAAGACAGCGGGCGATGGCGTCACGCGGGGAGTGTACGCTGTCCGACGAGCGACGAAACCATGCCTACCAGCACCGTCACCGCGGTCCCCAGCGGCACGTACCACGGCCAGGCGAGCCCGGGCAGGAGGCGCCACGGCACGCCGAGCACGACGGGGGTCATGGCCAGCACGCTCACGATGATCGCCACCACGACGTCGCGCTGGCGCGCGCGCGGCCACCATCCGCCCAGCAGATAGGTGCCGAGCAGGGCGCCGTAGGTGATCGACGCGACGCTCAGGGCGAGCTGCACGACGGGCGTGTTCTGGTTGCGGAACGCCATCGCGCCCGCGACCAGCACCGCCGTCCACAGCAGGGTGAGCCAGCGGCCCACCCACAGCAGGTGGGTCGGCTCCTGGCGCCGCGCGAGCGGCGCGTAGAAATCATGCGTGGACGCCGAGGCGAGTGAATTGACGGCCGACGCGTGGCTGCTCATGGCCGCGGCCAGGATGCCCGCGACGACGAGACCGGCGAGCCCGGCTGGGAGCCGTGTGATCACGAAGCTCGGGTAGATGGCGTCGCTCCGCCCGCCCTGATCCGCGCCCGCGAGCCACAGACTCGTGCCCACGAGCAGGAACAGCGCGAACTGAGCGATGATGAACAGCCCCGATCCGATGAGGGCGCGCTGCGCGTCCTTGAGCCCGCGGGCGGCGAGCAGGCGCTGCACGATCAGATGGTCGGTGCCGTGCGACGCGCCGGCGAGCAGTGCTCCGCCCAGGACTCCGCCCCAGAACGTGTACAGCACCTTGAACGAAGGTGTGAAGTCCAGTGTCACGAGCTTCCCGGCTTCCCAGGCGCGGGCGAATGCACCGGCGCCTCCCGCGAGCTGAGTCGCGACGACGAGTGTGGCCACCCCGCCCAGCAGATACACGCCCAGCTGGATGACGTCCACCCACACGACGGCCCGGAGCCCGCCCACCCACGTGTAAATCACCGTGACGAGGCCGATGGCCAGGATGCCGGCCGGAAGGCTCCAGTGGGTGATGATCGCGAGCGGGATGGCCGTGGCGAAGATGCGCACGCAGTCGGCGAGCGCGCGCGTGAGCAGAAACACGCCCGACGCGGCGCGTCGCGCCCCGGGGCCGAAGCGCCGCTCCAGCCGCTGATAGGCGGTATCCTGGGTGCCTTCGAAGTAGCCGGGGAGCAGCAGCGCGGCGACCCCGATCCGCCCCGCCAGGTAGCCGAACGCGAGCTGCAGGAAGGTGAGATCGCCGCGGGCCGCAATGCCGGGGATCGAGATCACCGTGAGGGCCGACGTTTCGGTGGCCACGATGGACAGCATGAGGGCCCACCAGGGGAGCCCCCGGTGGCCGAGGAAATAGTCGCTCGCGTCGCGCTGGCGCCCCGACAGCACCAGGCCGAAGACGACGACGGCGGCGCAGTAGGCCGCGATGACGGCTACGTCGAGCGGGCGCACCGGCGGGGAGGAGCAACAAAAAGCCCGCGCCGTGCGCGGGCTCGGACATCCGAAGGGAGGAGGGGCAACCGCCTCAGACCGTGAAGGACGATCCGCAGCCGCAGCCGCCGGTGGCGTTCGGGTTTTCGAAGGCGAACCCGGACTCCTGGAAGTTGCTCTTGTAGTCCAGGGTCACGCCGTTCAGGTACTGCGCGCTGAACCCGTCGACGAAGCAGCGCACGCCGGCGCTCTCGATGACGATGTCGTCGTCGGCGGGCTTGTCCTCGATGCTGAGGCTGTACTTGAAGCCCGAGCACCCGCCCGGCAGCACGCCGATGCGCAGTCCGGCGGTCTCGGGGGACACCTTCTCCTCCGCCATGAACTTGCGCACCTCGACCGCCGCCGTGTCGGTCAGGGTCAGGGTGATGGGAGTCGAACGTTGCGTCGTCGCCATTGCGATCCTCCAGTCACATGCGAACTTAGAAAGTCCCGACGGCCCTGTCAACTCTCGCTCCGCGAGGCCCGCGCGCTCATGCGACTTACGCTCGCCGATTGGTTGGTCGTCGCCCTCTATTTCCTGTTCAACATCGCGGTCGGCCTCTACTACAAGCGGCGGGCCGGCAAGAGCACCGCGGAATACTTTCTTTCCGGCCGCAA
>DATDFC010000196.1:0-2668 GCA_036522815.1 Gemmatimonadales bacterium
CCCAGTTGATCTTGCCCATCGCCTACCTCGTGAGAGGGACGCCCTACACTACGGTACGATGAGCACCGCCACCATCCCACCCATCCCGTCGGGCACGGTCGCCACGCCGTTCGGCACCACCCAATCCGAGCCGTCGACCAGTAGGTTGAAGTGATAGAGGCCGCGCCTGAGGCCCAGCACTCCCTCCCAGACGTCGTCGCCCAGCGGGCGCAACGCCACCTGCTGCCAGGAGCTCCAATCGCCCGCGATCGCCACCGAGCGGGCCCCCGCCATCCGGAAACGCAGCACCAGGCTGTCGCCCCGCACGCCGGGCACGAGCGGCGCCAGCTCCACTCGAGGTGCGCGCGCCGGGTGGTGCAGGCGGACGCCGACGCTGACGAACCCCACTTGAGGGAAGCCCTGATACGGCTCCGGGAGGTACTTCCCTGCGCTCAACTCGAACGACACGCTGGGCGTGGCGAAGACCTGCAGGAACGCCCCACCGGCTCCCTCGGCGGGGAAGGCCGGCGACATCCGCCCCGCAACCCAGAGCGACACGATCGCTCGCCCTCGCTCGAGCGTGCCGGCGAGGCTCGCGTCTGTGAACCAGAAGTCCGGGAATCGGGTCGGCTCGACGCTCAATTGCACGTCCGGCGCGCCGCCGCGCTCGGGACGCCACCAGAGGCGCGCCCGGGTGTGCAAGGCCACAACCGGTAGCTCGTCTGAGATCAAGCCGGTCGATGGACCCGCCCCGATTCCCACGCCCCAGGTCCGCGCCGACCACAGGAACTCC
Organism: Gemmatimonadales bacterium; assembly: GCA_036522815.1. GTDB lineage: Bacteria > Gemmatimonadota > Gemmatimonadetes > Gemmatimonadales > GWC2-71-9 > AG41. The sequence continues at coordinate 773 of DATDFC010000196.1, forward strand.
GCTACTGCGTGCCCGGCCGCGGTCGAGCCCCCGTCGCTCCGTGCGGTCCCGGCGAGGGTTACCTCGCCGCCGGCCCGCAACCGGCTCGCGAGCGGAGCGGTCACCCCCCACAGGTCCATCCGTCCCTGGCCGACCCAGACGGCGTGCACGAGCGACGCCGCTGATCCGGAGAAATCCGCAACGAGCGTAGGGGAAGCGACCCGCAGGGCGGACGACAGAGTCGCAGTGCTCAAGTTCGACCCACCCGTGTCGCGCACCGTGCCGATACCGAGCCCGACGGAGCCGTCGGTCTGGGCCGTCGCGGATACCCACGACGCGGCGGTTGCGAGGAACAGGAGGGCCCCGGACTTCACGGGGAGAAAGCTACCGAGCCCGGGAAGCCCGAGAACGGCCCTGCAACGCGCGTAGGGGCGCAGCACCGCTGCGCCCCTACGCGTTTCCCTGGAACCCCGTCTTCAGGGTGTTACGGTCGGTGACTACCCGACTGCCCGCCCTTGTGGGCCGGTACGGCCGGCGTCGCAGGCGTAGCCGGGGTGGCCGGCACCGCCGGGGTCGCCGGGCCGCCATCCCCCGGCACCGCGGGCGTGGCCCGCGTCGCGGGCGTGGCCCGCGTAGCGGGCGTGGCGGCCTTGGGGTTGCGTGTCACGTCCACCGGCGGCTGCAGCGCTGTCCCCCGCCGGTGCGTCGCCCGGTGCGCGGCACCTTGCGAGTGCAGCGCGACCATGGCCTTGCCGCGGTCGGACGCGTGCTCGTTGGGAATCTGCGGCGCCTGGGCCGCCAACAGGGTGGGCACCGCGCATACGGCGGCAAGCCCGAAGAGTCTGCGAATCATGGAGTTCTCCTTCATCTCGTGAAGTCGGTCACCGGCTCGAGCGATCCTCCCGCCCATTCCCGCGACAGCAGCACCGCACGGGCGCGGCTGCGGGTGATCTCACCGAGCCAGGTTGCAACCGATGTGTTGGCCGTCTCGACAAAACGGGCGGCGCTGAGCCAGACGTAGGCGAACGTTTCGGCCACTACCTCGTCCGCTTCGCCGGGGTCGATGACGATGCCATAGGCGAGCGCGTACACGGTGCTGCCGTGACGTTGCTCGAGCTCGCGTAGTGCCGCCGGGTCGCCGCTCGCCACCCAGCCGAGCAGGGTGCGATCCGCCACGGAGCGATTGTGCTGAGGCATGCTCGACCCTCCGGTATTGCCATAGAAGAGTGCCGGGCCCCGAGCGAGGTAACGCTTTGTGCCGCAAGTTGCAGCCGGGTCGGGCGTTACCAACCGTGTCCCCGGTGACTCTTTAGGAGCGGACGGGTTGCCCGCGTCGGCCGCGGCCCCTAGCATCCCCTGCACAACTTCGGGCAGCGAGGGCGACGGTTGGGTCTCGCGGGCGACGCACCGGACGGCGAGGTCGTGCGGGCGGTACTGGGTGGCGAGGTGGAGCGGTACGCGGTGCTGGTGCACCGCTACCGCGACCGCTACGCGCGCTACGCGGCGCGTATGCTGGGCTCCCTCGACGCGGGCGAAGACGCGGTGCAGGACGCGCTGGTGCGGGCGTTCGATCGCCTGGCGGATTGCCGCGAGCCGGACAAGTTTGCGGGGTGGCTGTTCCTCATCCTGCGTAACCGCTGCTACGCGGAGCGGCGCCGGCGGCAGCGGGAAGGACGGCCGCTCGATGAGCGAGATGATGGCGTGGCGGCCGCCGACCGACCCGATGGGACGTACGAGCAGACGGAGCGGATGCGGGCACTCGAGCGGTCGCTCGCACACCTCACGCCGGAGCAGCGCGAAGTCTTCGTGCTGAAGCATATCGAAGGGCTGGCGTACGACGAAATCGCGGGGCGGACGGGGGCGACGGTGGCGTCGCTCAAGATGCGGATGCATCGAGCGTACGACCGCTTGCGGGAC
>DATDFC010000197.1:0-8545 GCA_036522815.1 Gemmatimonadales bacterium
GTTGCAGTCGGTGGGATCGTGGCCCGCGGCCACACACTGCGTCACGATGTCGCGGTCGGAGATCGTGCCGAGATAGCGGCGGTCCTTGGGATTGTCCACCACGGGCACCACCGAGATGTCCTTGGCGCGCATCAACAGGGCCACCTCGGCGCTGGTGGCGCCGGCGGCGGCGACGAACGGCTCGGGGATCATGATCTCGCGGGCGAGCATGGCGCGAAATGTAACGCTATGTTCCCGGCTGGGAGGCCGCCATGGCGATCTCGCAACGCGAGCTGCAAGAGCTGGTGACCGCAGGGGTGATCGACACCGCTACGGCCGAGCGCATCGCCGCCCATTTCGCCGGCGCGGGCGTCGAGCGGCCCCGCTTCGACCTCACCCACACCGCCTACTACCTGGGCGCCCTGGTCGTGATGTCGGCGCTGGGGTGGTTCATGAACGAGGCGTGGGCGCGCTACGGCGGCTGGGTGCTGACGCTCATCGCCGTGGCGTACGCGGCCGCGTTCTCGGTGGCCGGCGAGTCGTTGTGGCACAAGCCCGGCCTCAAGCAGCCCGGCGGGCTGCTGTTCACGCTCGCCGTGTGGATGACACCGCTCGCCGTGTTCGGGATCCAGTACGCGCTGGGATGGTGGCCGCGCGAAGCGCAGGCGAGCTATCAGGCCTACTACCCGCGGATCAGCGGCAGCTGGGTGGTCATGGAAGGGGCCACGATCGTCGCGGCCGTCACCGCCTTGAAGCTCCGGCCGTTCCCGTTTCTCACTTTCCCACTGGCGTTCGCGCTGTGGTTTCTCTCCCTCGACCTGGCCGACCTGCTCATCGCGTCTCACGGGCGCCTGGCCTTCGAGCAGAAGCAGCAGATCACGCTGCTGTTCGGCGCCACCGTGCTGGGCGTGACCTATTTGCTGGACCGTCGCACCGACGAAGACTACGCCTACTGGCTGTATCTGTTCGGCCTGGTCGCGTTCTGGGGGGCGCTCAGCTACGAGGGCGTGGGGAGCTTCGGGTACTGCCTCATCAACGTGGGACTCATGCTCGTGGCGGTGCTGCTGCAGCGCAAGACGTTCATGGTGTTCGGGGCGATCGGGGTCTATTCCTATCTCGGCCACCTCGCGTTCGACGTGTTCAAGGACTCATTGCTCTTCCCGGCGGCGCTGACCGCGCTGGGGGTCGCGATCATCGCCGCGGGCGTGTGGTACCGCAACCACGACGTGGCCGTCGAAGCGGCCTTATTGCGCCTGCTGCCGGGTGCGGTGCGGCAGACGCTACCGCGCTACCGGGCCGTCTAAGAGGGCATCGCGGGTCTTGCGATACCCCTCCTCGAGATACCGCTCCCCGGCGCCGACGGCGAACGTCGCTTCCCGCTCGGCCACGGCGCGTATCACGACCAGCCGGGGCGCCTCTTTGGGCCACGCCGCAATGGCGCGCTCCGTCTGCGCCGCCATCATGATGCGGATCGCCTCGCCGTGGGCGCGGACCAGAGGAGGCGGTAGAAGGCGGTGGAGGGCGGTGGAGGGCGGTGGAGGAGGTTCGTCAAAGCCCGGGCCTACGTGAACCGCTACGACGAGGTCCGCCGGGATGCGCTGCGCCACCTCGAGCCCCAGCACCGCCCGCAGGCCCCCGTCCGCGAGCCGTCGCCCGGCGATCGTGGCGGGCGGGAAGTAGAGCGGCAGCGCGCACGAGGCGTACAGGGCCTCACGTAACCCGACCTCCCCGTCCAGTCCCCCCTCTCCACGTGGTGGAGAGGGGGTCAGGGGGTGAGGACCGCCAAACAGCACCAGCTCCCCTGAGTCCAGGTCGGTCGCGGTGACGGTCAAGGGGATCCGCAGCTGGTCGAATCGCGTCGCCGGCACGAACCGCTCGATGGCGCGGCGCAGCCCGGCCGGTTTGAGCAGATGCGACGCGAACACGCCCTTCACGAGGGCCAGGGGATCGACCCGCGCCACGTCGCGCTGCGACAGCGAGCGCGCCGCGATCACGATCTCGTCGTAGGTCGCGCCACTGGCGCACGCCGCCGCGATCACGGCGCCCATCGACGTGCCCACGAGATGCGAGGGGGTGAGGCCGGCCTGGGTGAGCGCCTTCCAGGCGCCGAGGCAGGCGAGGCTCTTCGCGCCTCCACCGCCGAAGACCGCGACGACCCTCACTGCCCCACTCCAATGCGGAATTCGGAATGCGGAATGCGGAATGCCGGGGCGTGCGTTGCCGCGCGCAGACCCTTCACTTCAATTCCGTATTCCGCATTTCGCATTCCGCATTGTCATTCTCCGGCTCCCGTATCGTACCTGCGATCCATCACCCGAGAGGCGCGCCGTTTGGCGGCTCGGTCGTAACGCCGCTTCTCGTCGGGCGTCTCCGGCACGATCGGCGGCACCTCGGTGGGGACGCCCTTGTTGTCCAGCGCCACGTAGGTGACGTAGCAGGAGTTGGTGTGCCGCTTCTCGCCCGTGAGCACGTTCTCCGCGATGATCTTCACGCCCACTTCCATCGAGGTGCGGCCCGCGAAATTGACGCGCGCGAACGCGGTGACCAGCTCACCCACATGGATCGGCTCCCTGAAGTCCACCTTGTCGACCGACACTGTGACGCAAGGCCGGCTGGCGTGGCGGATCGCGCTCACGGCGGCCACGCGATCCACCAGCGAAAGGATCTCACCGCCGAACACGTTGCCCAAGAGATTCGCGTGCTGCGGCATCATCAGCTCGGACATCACCGTTTCCGAGTCGCGGGGATGCTTGGCGCGCATCAGTAGTCCACCGGCCGGAGATAGAATTCGCCGATCGCCGTCTGCGACATCACCGCGACCGTGGGGAGCCGCCGCTTCCAGTGGGTGGACTCGAGCCGCCGCTCGACCTTGTCGACCTCCTCGCGGGTGAAGCCGCGCGCTACGATGTCGTCCGGCCTCATGCCGCGGATCAGGTAGTAGAGGATGCGGTCCACCTTGTCGTAGCTGATGCCGTAATCGCCCTCGGTGGTCTGCCCGGGGACGAGATCGGGCGTGGGCGGCTTGCGCAGGATCACGTCTGGAACGCCGACGTGGCGCGCCAGGGCGCGCACTTGCGTCTTGAACAGGTCGCCCAGCGGGTTCACGGGGGGCGTGTCGTCGGCGTGCCAGGTGAAGTAACCCAGTAAACGCTCCGATTTGTTGCTCGTGCCGATAGGCAGGGCCTTGTACTTGGCGGACAGGTCGAACAGCACGATCATGCGCTCGCGCGCCATCACGTTGCCCCGGCGCGTGGGATCGGCGGCGCCGTTCGTTTCCACCTGGGAGAGATAGCCGTCCACCGCGGCGCTGATGTCGATGGTGAGGGCCTCGATCCCCAGTTGGTCTATGACCAGCTGGGCATGCTGCAGGCTCTCCGGAGACGACGTCTTGTAGGGCATGCGCACCGCGATCACGTTTTGCTTGCCGAGCGCCTCGACCGCAAGAAACGCCGTGAGCGACGAGTCCACGCCCCCCGACAGCCCGACGATTCCCTTGGTGAACCCGCGGCGGCGCACGACCTCGTCCTTGAGGAAGCTCGTCAGCCAGCGGCGCGCGAGATCGGGATCGATGGCGAGCGGGTCTCCCTCCTCCACGCCCTTCCCCACGAGATGGATTGCGGATTGCGGATTGCGGATTGCGGATTTGACAGACGCACCGTTGGTCGCAGGGTCGAACTCCGCCGCTCGCGCCTTCCCTTTCCCCTTTCCCCTTTCCCCTTTCCCGAGGTTCTTGATCAGATGCGGCAGGTTCACCTCGAGATCCGCCAGCAGCGGAGATTCCGCTCGTGCCCGCGTCAGCTCCTCGAAGTCGAGGTCGTAGGTGAGCACCGCCTCTTCGAACAGCGGCCCGCGCAGCACGATCTCGCCGCCCGGGCTCACGAGCACCGAGCCGCCCGGGAACCCCTTCCCTCCCTCGAACCCCACCAGGCTCGCGAACGCGACCCACACGCCGTGCTCGTCCGCGATGCCCTTGAGGATCCGCTCCCAGCGCACCACGCTGGTGGGCAGCCGGGTCCCCTCCTCATCCATCCCGGTGCCCCGCGCCGGCGACGCGCTCGGCACGATCACGAGCTGCGCCCCCTGGAGCGCCGCGATCGTCCCCGTGATCGAGTGCCAGGCGTCTTCGCAGATGAGCATCGCGACGCGCCCGAAGCGCGTGTCGAAGGCCTGGATGTCGCGCCCCCGCTCCACGAACCGCTCCTCGTCGAAGACTCCGTAGGTGGGGAGGAACACTTTACGATGCACGTGCCGGATGCCGGGTGATGCGTGGCCGGATGAGGCGTTGCGGGGTGAAGCGCTGTCGGAAGGGGCGTTGCCGAGTGAGGCGTAAAGACAAGAGTTATAGAAGTGATTCTGGAACACCTCGTAGAACCCGACCGCGACGTCGATGGGCGGGGCTGCCGCGGCTTCATGCTCCAAGGTGAGATCGCGGAACAGCGTCCCCGCGGTCACGGCGACGTCGCGCACGCCGCCCTCGACGAAGTAGCCCGAGGTCACCGTCTCGGGGAAGATCACCAGGTGGAGCGGTGGGTCGAGCTTGGCGATCTGCGCCAGCACGCCGCCGATCTTCTGGAGATTGGCGGCATAGTCGCCCTTGCTGGGGCGGATCTGGGCGATGGCGAGACGCGGCATGGGATAAAAGATAGGCGGTAGAAGACGGTAGAGGGCGGTAGAGGATTCCGGTATCTTTGCCGCTGGCGATGGAGTTCGCCCTCAACCGCCCTCGTGGCTGATGACTCCTACCGTTTCCCCTACGGCAGGAGTCTTTTTATGGGCGTGAACCTGCTCAACGACGACCAGCGACGCCGCATCGGCACGCACCTGCGCCTCCTGGTCTCGGACCTGGACACGCTCGCGCAGTCGCCCGAACTCGAGCGCGACGCCGCCGGGTTCGCGACGGTGCGCGATGCGATCGCCGTCGCGCGCCGGAGCGCGGACGGGCTGCGTACCGCGCTCGCCCTGCCGCTCGACAAGAGCCCGAGCATCGCGCGTCGGGTCGCCGCCGTGGCGGAAGTGTGGGCCGCGCGCATCGAAGACTTGCGCGCCCGCCGGCTCGCAGGATACGGCGCGGTGCACCCCGATCTCGCCGGACGGCTCGACCCCGGAGTGGAGCTGGTGCGGCAGAGCCTCGAGGCGCTCGCCGCAGCGGCCGCGCGGCTGCCCGAGGACGCGACATGATCGTCTACATCGCCCTCGGCGGCATCCTCGGCACGCTGGCGCGCTACGTCCTGCAGGGCGCGCTGCAGACCCGCGGCGCGACTTTTCCCACGGGCACGCTCGCGATCAATCTGGCGGGCTCGTTCCTGCTCGCTTTCATCATGCGGTTCGCCACCGGCTCCACGGTCATCTCCCCCGAGCTGCGCGGCGGCCTCACCATCGGGTTCTGCGGCGCGTTCACGACCATGAGCACGTTCAGCTACGAAAGCATTCGGCTGCTGGGGGACGGCGAGTACTGGTACGCCGGGTTGTACATGGGCGGCACCATCATCGGCTGCCTCGCGGCCGTGATCACGGGAACGGCGCTGGCGAGCAAACTGCTGTAACGGGAGGCCCCATGCCCCATGGCTTCAAGGGAGAGCGCACGCTGATGCGGATTTTCATCGGCGAGAGCGACAAGTATCACGGCAAGCCGCTGTACCAGGCGCTGCTCGAGAAGCTGCGCACCAAAGGGCTCGCGGGGGCGACGGTGCTGCGCGGCGTAGCCGGCTTCGGTGCCTCGAGCGTGATGCATACCGACAAGGTGCTGCGGCTATCGCTCGACCTGCCGCTCATCATCGAGATCGTGGAGACCGAAGAGACGATCCAGGCGATCCTGCCCGACCTGGACGAGATGATCGGGGGCGGGCTGGTGACGCTGGAGCGGGCAAGGGTGATTCTGTACAGAGGCGACGGTGAAGGGCGGTAGAGGTCGGTAGAAGACGGTAGATGTACCTCTACCGACCTCTGCCGACCTCTACCGACTTCTACCGACTTGGTCTCACCGTCCAGCTGAGCGCGTACGCCACAACGAGCAAAGCCACCGCTTTCCCAACGAGCACCGGGCGGCCCAGGGCCGTCCCCACGAACAGCGCGGCGTAGACCGCGACGAAGGCGAGCGGCACCCAGGGAAACCACGGCACGAGAAACGGCGCATCCGGCTGGCGCACGCGCAGCCGGAACAGCGACAGCACCGTGAAGCTGTCGATCACGAGGATCACCGTGATGGCGAGACCCAGGAGCGACTCGAACGAGCCCGTGGCGGCGAGCGCGATCGCGACCGCCCCCACCAGGAGCATTGCGACCCAGGGCGTGCCGCCCGCGTTCACGAGCGCCAGGGCGCGCGGGCCCAGCCCTTCACGCGCCAGCCCGAAGATCACGCGCGGCGTCACGAAGATGTTGCCGTTCAAGGACGCCAGCACCACGAGCACGGCGAGCGCGGCCACGAGCGTGCCGCCGCGCACCCCGGTGAGCTCCGCCGCCACGTCGCCCGGCGCCAGGTTCGACGCCGCGATGCGGTCGATCGGCAGCACCTGGAAGAAACTGGCATTGAGCAGGAGATACAGCGCCGCGGCGATGCCGATCCCGCCCAGCAGGATCCCCGGCAGCGTGCGGCCGGGGTCGACCACTTCTTCCGCGATCTTGGCGACGTCGAGATAGCCGTAGTAGGTCCAGATCACCGCCTGGGAGGCGAGCGCCAGCGCGACCAGGGTGGCGGTGCCGGTGGGCGCCGTGGGGAGCGTCGAGTGCCAGCCGGCACCGCCGCCCAGGGTGAACGCGAGCACCACGACGGCCGTGAGTGCGAGCACTTTCGCCCCGGTCACGAGGTTCTGCACCCAGCGTCCGGAGGCGACGCCAGCGAGATTGATCGCCGTAAACAGGGCTGCCATCCCCGCCCCGACCCAGCGCGTGTGGGCCGCCTCGAGGCCCGCGAGCCGGCCGGTGTACTCCCCGGCCACCACCGCGATCCCCGCGATCGCCGCAGGATAGATCGCCAGTCCCTCGACCCAGCCCACCACGAAGCCGGCGCGCGGGCCGAACGCCTCGCGCACGTACACGTACTTCCCGCCCGCCGCCGGGTGGCGCGTGGCGAGCTCCGCGAAGCAGAGCGCGCCCAGGAGCGCCAGCGCGCCGCCCGCGATCCAGGCGACGAAGGTGAGCCACGGGCGGCCCAGCTGCGCGGCCACGAGGCCGGGCGTGCGGAAGATCCCCGACCCCACCATGATGCCGACGACCATGGCGAGCCCGTCCAGCAGGCGCAGCGATCGTTTCAGGTCCTTCATGGCGGGGGAATGTGCACCCAAAAAAACAGGGGCGCAGCGTGCTGCGCCCCTGTCAGACCATCAATCGAGTCGTCTACGGCCGCCGGCGACCGCCCCCGCCGCCCCCGCCACCACCACCACCGCGATTGCCGCCGCCACCACCGCCACCACGACTGACGGATCCCCCGCCGCCTCCGCCACCACCATGGCTCGGCGAGGCGGACGAGCCGCGGTCACGGCCACCGGAGTCGCGCGGCCGCTCCGCAGGAGCGGGCCGATCACTGCCCCGCGACGGCTCACGCCGCTCGGGCTCCCGCGCCCGAGGCTGGTCGGCCGGCCGATCGGGCCGGTTTCTCACATCGGGCCGATCGGGGTGGTCAGGATGGTCGGGTCGATTCCGGACATCGGGCCGATCAGCGTTATTGGAGCGATCGGGCCGCTCGCGCACGGGGAACGCCGCCGGGCGCACGGGAACGGCGCGCGCGTCCGAGCGCGAGACGAGGTTCAGGGGATCGCGGGTCCGCGGTCCGATGCCACCCGTGTTCACATTGGTGCCGAGCCGATCTTTGAAATACAGACCGGAGCCGACGCCGGGCCGCAAGCGATTCACGAACAGGTTGTGCGGCTGGTTGTAGAATCCGGCGCCGCCCGTGTAGTAGATATACGGGCGATACACGAAGGGGCGCCGATAGCCGAAACCGAACCCGCCGAAGAAGAACGGATTGTAGTACGGACTGTAGTACGCCGAGCCGCAATAGAACGGATCATAGAAGAACGCATCGTAGCAGGAGCCGAAGTAGCCGTAGCGGTAGGGCCAGCCCCAGCCGTAGCCGAAGCCCACGTCGTAATACGACGGGTAGTAGTCGCGGTACGCGCGCGGCGCCGAGACGACGTACGTCACGGCATCGTAGTCGAAATGACCATCGGTCATGCGTTGCACGATGTCGACGAGCGCGGCTTCCTTGTCGTCACCGGACTGGCGCACGTCGAGCACGCGGTAGTCCCAGTGATCCCCGCGCACGAAGGCGTCGAACTTGAACGGCGTCGCCGAGCGAGCGGCGAGCACCAGGCCCGAGCCCTCGCGCTCGTCGATGTAGAACGCCTCGCGGTCGCCGCGGCCGCGCACTTCGATGGTCTCGCCGCCGCGCACGAACGCGTCGTCGCCCGGATCGAGCGGGAACAGTACCCGCACCCGGCCGTCGGCATCGGCGCGCAGCACGACGACGTAGCCGTCGTCGTCCAGGCGGGCGTTGACGCGCGCCTTGTCGCCGCGGTAGTAGTTGTCGTGATTGAGCCAGACTTTGATCGGCGGGTCATCGCTCACGACT